>MGYU01000015.1 GCA_001801885.1 Gammaproteobacteria bacterium RIFCSPLOWO2_12_47_11 | reverse complement strand
CAGAATCTACGTTCAAAAGTCTTGACGAGATCACCGGGTTCTGTTGTTGTTATTCCTTTAATATACAACATAAATCAAGATACAAGGTCTTGTAATAACGCATGACTAAATTTTATATCCCTTCAAAAGGGCCTGATTCATGGAAAGGCCGCTCTTTGATATCCTATCATTGCGATATTCGTGCATCCATGCACATCAATTTCGGCGGAACCAGAAAAGCACTGGGCCGCTCCTATGCATCCTGCACATGCGGCATTAGTACGTCCATGCACGTCAAGTCAGGATATTTTGCAAGATCGCTGGCTTATTGTTGGGAAGAAGCACAGGGGTTTCCGAAGTCAGTTGTTGATGTTTTTCAATTCTCACCGTTTGAGTTGTTCCATTCGCTAGAATTTATTCTGGGGTCGCTCCTGCGCATCCTGCGCCCGCGACATACATTACGTCCATGTAAATATTCCTGAACATAAGGTGGATTTGCCGCCAAAAGGTGGCAGGCCATCGCAGAATGATATTTTTGTGTTGGGGAAATCCGGGAATCAGTTGTTATCGATTGCTGTGGAAGGGAAAGTCAATGAGACTTTGGGGCCGACGGTTGCTGAGAAACGGAAGGATATGTCGCCGGGGGTGAAAGAAAGGTTGGAGTTTCTTATTGATTTGCTGCAGTTAAATAATAAAGAGTTGGATCCGATTCGGTATCAGTTATTACACCGTACTACTTCGGCATTGATTGAGGCAGATCGTTTTTCGGCAACTGCTCCCGGCGTTGCTCTACCTCCTGCATCCATGCAGTCGTGTGCTGCGAATGCATTGATGCTGGTGCATTCATTCAGTCAGGAGCATAAATGGTTTGAGGATTATGCGGCTTTTGCGGGGTTGTATGGGATAGAGGCGGAGTTGAATAGGGTTCATTATGTGGGGACTTTCAATGGAAAAGAGCTTTATTTTGCATGGGTGACGGGGGAAAACAGTTACAAGTCATAAGTTATAAGTGACAAGTAAGGTATAACCACATTTATTTAGTCTTGAAAATCCCCAAAATGGGGCTTATAGTACCCAAATTGGGTATTATCAAGAGTGATTAGCATGACAAATATCAGTGATGCCTTGTTTACCAAAACCCAGCAACGGGTGCTGGGTTTGCTTTACGGAAAACCGGACAAGAGTTTTTATACCAATGAAATCGTACGCCGGGCTGCAATGGGACGGGGGACAATCAGCCGTGAACTGGAACGCCTGGTGTCTGCCGGATTGTTGCTGGTTTCTCACGAAGGAAATCAACATCACTACCGGGCCAATCCGGATAATCCCGTCTTCCATGAGTTGCTGGGCATTGTAAAAAAGACTTTTGGTATTGTGGATGTGATTCGTGAAGCGCTGGTGCCGTTGGATTCTCAAATCGCCTATGTATTTATATATGGTTCGATTGCGAAAGGAGAAGAAACTGCAAGCAGTGATATTGATCTGCTGGTGATATCAGATTCGATTGAATATGCTGATGTGATGCAAGTGTTAACTGCTGCCGGGCAAACATTGGGCCGGACTATTAATCCATCGATTTATACCAAAGCGCAGATCAAAAAAAGATGGCGTGAGAAAAATGCATTTGTGACGAGAATAATGGAACAGCCAAAATTATGGGTGAAGGAGGTGAGGATGACATCAGGGAATCTGGATAACCTGGTAAAGATCAACCAACTGAAAGTTGAGCCACCAGATCAATCGGAATTTGATGGATTAGTGAATTCAGGTGTAAGTCAATTGCAGGATTCACAAGTAACAGGTTTGCCGGATCATGGACGATTTACTTTGGTTTATGGTGCTGCTCATGCTTTTGCATTGGCTGCATTACGTTGGCACGGTTATCGTTCGGATAATCGCTATCTTGTATTTCAATGTTTGCAACATACGGTGGGATTGGAGAATGCCAAATGGCGGGTACTGGATAAATGCCATAAACAACGCAACATGGCGGAGTATGAAGGGCATTTGGAAATAACACCGGAATTAATGCGGGAATTAATTGGTATTACAAAACAACTTTTAGTATTGGTTGAAGAGTTAGGGCCGGTTGGAAGGAGTTAAATTGACTGGCACTGGGAATTGCTCGACAGTTGTTCCCGACACTGTTCTACCACCTACATCCCTGTAGGCGTCCCGGCATTTCCAGCATACACTACGTCCATGAGATTCACCGCTCCTGCGCAGTCGCTCCCAGCATCCTGCTTCTCGCGACACTAATACATCCCTGTATGTCGTCCTGCGCTCGCGGCATACACTACGTCCATGTAGATAATACTGGCATGAGCCAATAAGAAGACGAATGAGATGAAATTGCCTCGTTGTGCTTGACCTCCAGAATGACGCAAGAAACCACAGATATTCATGTATACGGGGTATTTTATAATGCTGGATATAGGATTATGATCGCAAATTACAGGAATCCTGATGGGCCGTAGAGTATGAAAGAGATCATTTTCGTTGTTGAAGATGCACCTGAGGGTGGGTATACCGCGCATGCTTTGGGAGAATCTATTTTTACAGAAGCTGAAAATATTGAACAGCTTCATGCACAAACACGTGAGGCGGTGATATGTCATTTTGGCGCTGATCAAATTACAAAGTTGGAGTATCTGGTTTATGCCCGCGAATCTTAAACAGGAGTTACATGCGTTAGCAGAACATCTGCCTGAAAACGCAACCTGGAAGGATGTGTTATACGAAGCCTATGTCCACCAGGAAATTGAAGCAGGCCTGGTTGAAGCACGCCGTGGTGAGTTTGCCACAGACGAAGAAGTAAAGGATGCCTTTGCCAAATGGGGTGTGCAGATTGAAACTGAAGTGGACTAGACGCGCCCTTCAACAGCTCAAGGAAGCGCAAGAGTATATTTCCAAAGACAATCCTGCCGCTGCTAATGACGTAGCAAAACATATCGCCGAGGCAACCCATTTATTGCTGACCCAATCCCAATTGGGAAGGACGGGTAGAGTAAAAGGAACACGGGAATGGGTTGTGAATAAAACGCCATATTTGCTGGCATACACTGTTGAAAACAACACTTTGCAAATCCTGAGTGTTATCCATAGTAAACAGAACTGGCCAAGGTCATTGTAACAGACACGAATTGTTTTATCTGGATTACGGATACGCTCACTGGGTCGCTCCTGCGCTTCCATGCGCCCGCGACATACAGTACATCCTGTACATAATTCGCGTTCCGGAATGACGAAGGAAGTTATTAATCGACTGGATACTGGTCGCTATGGACTCCATGTCCTTTCGCGACATTAGTACATCCAGTACGTTATTTTGAAAAGAATAAATATCTAAAATGGCTAAATATTATGTGCCAACTGGAGGAGTGGAATCTTGGCGAAAGCTTCTAGCCGAGCCGAATAAGCATTGGCGAACAGGATATTCTGCAAGATCTCTGGCTAATTGTTGGGAAGAGGCACAGGGGTTTCCGAAGTCAGTTGTTGATGTTTTTCAATCTTTGCTGTTTGAGATGTTAAAAATTTACCAGGACGGACCAGGGAAACATATTAAATTGGCAAGAAACCAATATTAAAAAATGTTGAATTCCGGGTTCGCCAGCGTGGCAGATTTATATTATCGTATATTGAAACATTATTAATGGAATCCATGACATTTGAACTGACAAAACATGCACGGGAGGTTCTCGACGAACGGCAGATCCCGATAGAGTGGGTGGAACGTACCATGATTTCTCCGGAACTTCGGCTGCCCGACCCGGATGATCCGGACATTGAGCGACGCTTCCTGCGAATTCCCGAGTTTGAAGGAAGGGTGTTACGGGTGGCTGTCAATAACAAGGTTGTCCCGGAACTGGTAATCAGTGTATTCTTTGATCGCAATATGAGGAACAAACTATGAAACTGCACGTGGACAAAGAGGCTGACGCGTTATATCTCCGGCTTGATGATTCCAGAATTATCGAATCGAGCGAAGTTTCGCCTGGTGTGATTCTGGATTACAACGAGAAGAATGAGGTGGTTGGCATTGAAATGCTTTACCTGTCAAAGCGTTCAAAAAACCTGAAAACCACATCATTGGAATTTGAAGCGGTTTAAGTTGTTCTGTTCTGAATCCTGATTTCTGGGCCGAAAGGGGCGGGCCGAAAGGGGCCAGAGTGATTTAATTTTGACCAGTTGGTGACGTGAAGATACACTTTACCTTCATTTAAATTTCTCATGCAAATGGAGCTTGCGATGTCCAGAAAGCCAAGGATGTATATACCCGATATCCCTGCCCACATTGTCCAACACGGTAATAATCGAAACCATAAATTCGTGTTTATTCGAGTCTGACCCTGATTTCTCCTCAGCTTATTGATCGTCGGAAACGTTCGATTAGTGTAACGAGGTGGTGTTATCTTTACAGGTGGATTTATTTGTGTTCGATGGTTTATTTCAGATGCCAGTAAGAAGGTAGTATCTGTAATCGTGGATCGTCCACCGGCTTGCCAACAGTAAAGTGATATAAACTCTGCCAGCTGTGGTCACTAATACCCAATACTTCATGCATGGCATCATCAAAAAAGCAGCCGATGCCTGTCGATCGTATGCCAACGGCTTCTGCTTCCAGGTAGAGGATTTGACCTATCAGTCCCGTTTCCCAGAACAGGCGTGGATAAAATAATGTGTTGTTTTGTTCAAGACTGGCGTCGAATTCTGCCAGCATGCCTAGTGAAAAAGAGCCGTCTGCAGCGATATCCTGATGACAATTGATTATTCGTGCGGCATCACGTGCATCGGCTTCTTGCAGCAGATACAGATGGAGAAATTCCGGACAACCTTCGACTTTATCCCAACGGAATTCAGAACGTAATGCCTTTTTTAATGAAGATTCGTGACCAGGATCGCGGACGAGTATATATAATCCTGTTGGTAAGTCATCCACACGATGGATGAAAATGGCGAGTGAAACGCGTGCTCGCCAGGGCAATACCTCTATTATATTTTTACCCAAGTGCGGAGAGACATGCACCATCATTCTATAAAATGTTTCTTTACTGATCGTGGTACGTCCATCCATCGCCAGCGCACTTCGACGTTCCCTGATGATCTTTCGTGCTGATATTTGTCTGTCATCAGCAAATTCATTTTTACTATTGTGTTCAACGCGCGAATCCCCGGTAACTGCTCCCGGCGTTACTCTCGGTTGCCGCTCCCGGCGCAACTCTACCTCCCCCGTCCTTGGGGTCGTACCTCCTGCATCCATGTAGTCGTGTTTGTGATTCAATGTGCATTGACCATCAAAACGGCATGCTTCAGCAACAGTGTCAATGATCGGCCATTCATGATGATGCTTGCTTAATGTATTTGGACGGCCTTCAAAATCATTTGCCTTAAGACGTTCAAGTAATGCAGTGGAAAGATTAATGATGAGATCTGTTGGTGTTATGTTTTCACCCGCAGGAAAAATTACCAGCAGGCAGTCCGGATGTTCCGCCTCGATGCCATCTTGTTGGTGGAGTCCTAACAACGTTGCCAGATCGTCATCTGTTACTGAATGAATTAGTTTTGTTTTCCAACCGAGAGTGGCCGCGGCGAAAGTGACTGTACCAATAGCATGTCCGACATCGTGATGACAATAACGAAAGGCGCGTTCACCGTATTTCCATGATTCACGCCAGTAGATCGAGGACAGTGAAATCAACAGGGAATCTGGTGGCAGGTTTTGACTGATGGCATCCCATTCCTCATTCGTCAGGATGACCCGACGCTCCAGTGCATGACCGAAGGCTGAATAATGATAGACGGCTGTCACTTCACTTAAATATTTAATTGGCCCGGCGACCAAGTAAGCCTCGGTGGGGTGGAGATCGCCACTTGAGGGATTAACCCGCAATGACCAACGGTTTTCGCCTGCCTGTTTCCAGGCGGAAATCGCGAGGCTCTCATAAAAGAGACGGCTGATGGAATCCCGGTTTATTGATGCGACAGGTTTCTGCAATGTTTCAAATAATGAGTCATAGGTGGGCGTATCAGTAATCTGTGGATGGTCTAGTGGAAGTGTTAGTGATTGTTCGTAACGCCGGAATGGATCGGGTTGACTCTTCCAATCCATATAGCCCAATGAACGTGCATAGCGATTAAGTTGATGTTTTGTTCGATCGTGATACTCGTATACGATATCAAGGTCAGTGGGGTTACTTTGTTTCTTGGATATTTTTGTCAAGGTGATCAACTGGATAAGATGATTTAGGGTACTGTCAACTTAGCTGTAATTCCATGGATTTCACATTAATAAAATCTGTAAGTTATATATTGTCTGATACGCCAAGTTGACAGTATCGTTGGGTGGGTTGCACCATGTTTATCGGTTCGTTGCTTAACGGCACTATATCATAAGAGACAGGGTCGGACCCACGTAACGCATTGATTTAATGAAAAATCAACATTGAAAACGGTATGATTTAACGCTTAAAATGCCTTTTTGAAGGATAAAAACATCACTTTAAGGACGAAGATCTCGTCGCTCTTACGCTCCATGCGTCCGCGACATTAGTACGTCCATATACGTCATGCCGAGCCAATCGTTATTTTCTCCCCGGCCATATCTGGCACATTCACTGCTCGCGTCCGTCCATGGACTTCGCAGCATAAGCACTTCCATGTACAAAACCCACCGCTGCCATAAGAAAGAGTTCCTGCTTAAATTTGCCAAAGACCGTCAACGTTGGCTGTACTGGTTATTTGAAGCCAGGAAACGGTATGGCCTGTGTGTACTGAATTACGTAGTGACTTCGAATCATATTCATCTCCTGGTTAAGGACACGGGCGAGTCCGTCATTCCAAAGAGCCTGCAGTTGATTGCCGGCCGGACTGCTCAGGAATTTAATCAGCGGAAGGGGCGCAAAGGCGCCTACTGGGAAGATCGTTATCATGCCACCGCCGTAGGATCCGATGAGCACTTGTTTAAGTGCCTGGTCTATATCGACTTGAATATGGTCCGGGCCGGCGTCGTCAGGCATCCAGCCGAATGGATGCAGGGCGGGTATCATGAAATTCAATCGCCACCCCAACGTTATCGCATTATCGATATCTCTGTTTTAATGGAGTTATCCGGTGTCGATGGTTACGCGGGTCCGACCCGGCAAAGGGGGGGGTGGGGACATTTCCCACATCCTGTGGGTCGTCTTGGGTACTGAAGAACCCTCGCCCAGAATGACGATAGGGATAGATGTAGGTCTATAGTTGAAAAAATAATAATCACCCCAATGAAGCTGGTTGACAAAAGTTGACAGCCAGTAGACAATGCTCCCGCTTATGGAGAAGACACTTAACATTCCTAATATTCAGGCAGCCATGGAAAAGGCCGGCCTTTCCCAGTCCCGCCTTGCTGAAAAGCTTGATGTTTCCAAAGAGATAGTTTCCAAATGGTTGAGTGGTAAGAAATTTCCACGCCCAAGGATGTTGCTGGAACTTGCTTTGGCGTTGGAGCTGGGCATTGACAAACTGGTTATAAAAAAACCGGCAGCTAATGAACCTGTTATTGCTTTTAGAAAACGAGCAGGGACAAAAACCACTCCAGCCCATGTGGAAAAAGCAAAAGAAATGGGAATGTTGCTTGAACCATTGGTGCCATATTTGCCATTTGATCAATTTTTACGTCCCGCTACGCTTAAGGATCCCCGTTGTGACTATGACTATATTCAAACACTCGTTAAACAGATTCGAGACGATATAAATATTTCGCCTAATGAAGTACTTGATTTTCAGCATCTGATAACCAGGTTCAAGGAATTACAGACCGTCATTATTCCTGTGCTTTGGGGAGAGAAAAGCAATCATAGCAACGCATTACATATCTATCTTCCTCTGACCCAGACAACCTGGATATATTTAAACCTTGATGTTCATGCGCATGACTTCAAATTCTGGATGGCTCATGAATTAGGCCATGTATTGGCTCCTGATCTAAGAGATGATAGTGGTGAAGATTTTGCCGATAAATTCGCAGCAGCGATTCTTTTTCCAAAGACAGTAGCCGAAAATGCTTATAAGGAACTGATAACTATACGTGGTCAAAAAAAGCAGATTGATGTCATAAAAAAATATGCTTTAAAACATACTATCTCTTTAATCACAGTCTATCGGCAGATTAATGTTTATGCACATCATTATGATCTAAAAGTGGTAGATCTTGAAAAGGTAGTCTATGCATCAAATACTAATTTTAATAAACGATTTTATAAAATTAGTGAGTCGATATTTGACAATACTATGCCAACCCCAAAGAAATATATCAGAAAATGCAAAGAAGTTTTTAAGACACCATTTTTTTATGCGTTAAAACAATATATTGCCGATGCAGGGAAATCTGTCGGATACGTTCAAACCATATTAGACACTCCGCTGCTTGACGCGAAAGGAATCCATGCGGAGTTGTCTTGATGCCAGAATCACCAATCCTGCTAGATAGTAATTCATATTTCAGACTTGCAAAAAGTATTCATCCTTTACTGAATATCAAGTTTGGAAAGAGTGAGTATTACCTGTACGTACTTCCCCATTTAGAACGTGAATTTGCCACAAACCAAAGGCTTAACACAAAATTCTGGTGGGTAAATGAACCGCAATATAAGGAAAACAGGCAAAAACGGTTGAGTATTACAGTTAAGGAGAAAATGAGAATTGAAATAACGGCAGATATATTACTTGATCATAAGCGCCAGAATGGATTGGAAATATCCAATATAGATATAGTTTGCCTGGCATATGGAAAGATATTAAATATTCCGGTTGTTACTGATGATGTTGAAATGAGAGAAGTGGCAGATGAATTCGAAATTTTAAATAACAAGACATTGGAACTAATGTTGCTTATGTATGAATGCCGACACATCACAATAAAGAAAATTCAGGAAATTGTAGCTTATTGGGAACATATTAATGACAAGCCTGCCAATTTCAGAAGCGATTTTATGAAGTTATTTGGAATGAAGCCATAAGTAGCAGCGGTAGTTATGAAACTTCATATTTTGAGTGATGTACATAACGAGTTTCTAAGGAATGGCAAGGTTTTGCCATCTCATCCATGGAAAGGTGAAATTCCGGAAACGGATGCTGATCTAATTATCCTGGCTGGTGATATAGATGTTGGTGTTCAGGGGATTGAGTGGATTATTGAAGAATCTGAGAGGTTGAACAAGGAAATAGTTTATGTGTTGGGCAATCATGAGTTTTACCGGCATGAATATTATTCCCTGAAGGAGGAGATAGCTGCCAAAGCCAAAGATACAAAGGTTCACTTTCTGGATTGTGGTGTATTGCATTCAGGTGATGTTCGTGTATTTGGTTTAACGCTTTGGACGGATTATCTGGCTGATAAAGCACTTCCCCAGGATCTGGCAATGTTTTACGCAGGCAAAAGTCTGGCAGACCATCAGTTGATTCAAATCAGGTCATCGGAAAACTACAAAAGATTCAAACCGGATGATGCCTTGTTATTGCATCAAAGTGAAAAGCATTGGTTGGAGGAGCAATTGAATAAACCATTTTCAGGTAAAACGGTTGTTGTCTCTCATCATGCACCGCATCCGGTTTGTATTCATCCCGATTATCCCAATAGCCCTATCGGTACGGCTTTTTATTCTGATCTTGAGGCTATAATCGTTAATCATGATATCGATTTATGGATATACGGGCATACACATTCAAACCTGGATACAGTCGTATACGATACACGTATAATTTCCAATCAGGCCGGATATCCGGGGGAGAAGGTGAAGAACTTTGAGCCACAGTTTATGGTTGATGTATAAATTCTATGAATCCAGATCAAAAAATTATCTGGATGCCGGGTCGCTACGGACTCCATGTCCTCTCGCGACATTTCCCACATCCTGTGGGTCGCATTCGCCAGTATGACGGATATGATGAACTTCATAAGGTTAAAGCATGAACAGGAGCAGAGGGAACTGGAGAAGAGAATGGAGCCGCGCTATATACCGCGTTAATCCGGTTTCGTTTTTACAAAACCATGATCCCTGCCAGGCCGGCTATGCAACTGGCAATAATAATCAGAATCAGTTTCAGGCTGACTTTAATATTGGTGATAAATGCAAACAGAATTCCTTTGACAAGAGTATTGGTGATCGCTGCCAGAATAATGCCCCGGACCGCTGTGGTTTCGCTCAAATTGTTAATGGCTATTCTGGAAAGTGAAAGGGTGATGGCATCAACATCCATCAGTCCCGAAAGAACAGACAGCACATAAATTCCCTGATCACCGAACCATTCTTTCATCGCTTCTGCCAGCAGAATAACCACACCAAGCAAAATGCCAAATTTTAATGCCATGCTGATTTGAAACGGGTTATGCAGTGTCAGCGGTTCATGTTTTTCATTACCTGGTTTTCCTTGTGATTTCCACAACCAGAGTGTTCCAAGCACTGTCGGAGTTAACATGGCAGCGATTGGTATCCATAACATTTGCAGCAGTGCCGGGTTAACCACGGCCACTTCAATCACGATGCGCACCAGCATGATGGCGGATGCAATCAAAATTCCCGCCATAAACATGGGAGTCACCTGTGTGCGTTTGGCCATGTGTGCCAGACTGAGTGTCACAGCTGTGGAAGATGCCAGTGCCCCGCTGATTGCCGTCAGCAATATGCCAATTCGATCGCCAAAGTGTTTGATGGAGACATAACCGATAAACGAAAGGCCGGTAATGAGTACCACCATCCACCATAACCAGTAGGGGTTAAGTGCTTCGAACGGCCCATAACCCTTATCGGGAAGTACGGGCAGGAGGATTACGGAAATGACGAGAAGTTTTATGCCGGCATAAATTTCTTCGGTTTCGATATTTTTTATTGCCTTGTGAATTTCAGGTTTGTAACCCAGTATGGCAATAACAACAACAGCCACACCGAATACATAGATATTACTGATGTAAGCTGTCCATGCGCCAAGGATAAAGGTGATCAGCAGTGCTACCTGTGATGTGATGCCAATGTCGCTGCTTTCTTTTGTGCCGATGTAATGCCCGACGGTAATCATGATAGTAAAGGAAAAGAAAATGGCTCCCAGCAGCCAGCTACCTGTTACCAGGGAAAGCTGGCCCGAGATACCGCCCAGTATTCCGGCCAGGGTAAAGGTGCGGATGCCTGCAATGCGGTTTCCTTCTTCCTTGGCGCGGCCTTTCCATCCGCGTTCAATTCCGATCAGTAATCCGATGCCGAATGCGGTGAACAGATCGAATAATATTTGAAGTTCGTTACTCATACTTGCGCAGCAACCTTTTGCCTTGTATGCAGTTGAATTGATTCTAGTCCTGTGAGGTTTTTTTGCAATTAATGAACACCGAAAAATATTGTAGTTGACATTCAATACTGTTTTGCTTGAATTAAGATTGCATCATTATAAAAAAGTGATTGGAAAGCTGAAATGTCCAGACCATTGAAAATCGGTGAGATCGGTATCTTGCAACATCTGAACCGTCAGGCATTGAACGGGTTGATTGCCGAGGTGACGGGGGAACTCAAAATGCGGATGCTTTACAGTCTCAGCAGTCCCGCCGATTCTGAAATTTGTCTGGCCTATAAAGTCCGTGTTCCCGGTTACCCGGCAATTGATGAAAGGATAGAATGGTGTGTGAAGGTGCATCAGTTGAGGGCGATTGATGGACTGGATGATACGCAGGTGATGGAACAAATTCACGGCAGTGACTCACAAAAATCAATGTGCCTTCGTAATGTTCCAGTACCAGGTTTAATGCTTCGATCGCTTCCGTAGCGTGATCGGGCCCGAGTCTTGAATCTTGAATTACATATCTTAAGGTGACCAAAATTCAAGATCTGACCCCGATTAGACCTGCTAGTTTTTAACTGAAGGAGTTAACTTAAAGAAAGGGGCTTCTTATTTAGCTAATGTTTGGTATCTTGAACCAGTTTAATCGTTAGGAGCTTTAGCATGAAAGTAGGTGTAATGATATTGAACGCGATGTTTTTGCTATTATTTATCAGTACCGTTATTGGTGAATGGGGTGATGCCCCGGCAATTATTGCTGGTATAGGTATCGTTAGTGTTGTGATTAATTCTGTATTTATTCTTCTTAGGACAAAAGGTGATTTTGAGAGTTAATCAACCTGTCAAAAGAAGACTGACCACTTTTTACGTAAGGTAAAAGTCAGTTAATTGAAAATAATTCCAGTCTTTAACTTAAGGAGCTAAATTTGTTCTATTATTAATTATGATTCAACATCGCATCACTTTAACTTTATTGTTTCTGTTTATCACCTGCGCAGGAATGAGTGTCGCGCAGGCAGAAAGGAGCGCAACGATGAACCTGATATTGACTTCACCCGCGTTTGATCATAACGGCAGTATCCCTGCTGTTTATACCTGTGATGGCGACGATATTTCGCCGGAACTCAATTGGTCTGGTATTCCTGCTAATGCCAAAAGCCTGGTCCTGATTGTTGATGATCCGGATGCACCGGATCCCGCCGCACCTAAAATAACCTGGGTACATTGGGTTTTATATAATATCCCCACAACGGCAGCAGGGCTTGCAGAAGGGATCAATGAGAGCGAGTTACCGGAAGGGACCATGCAAGGGCTAAACGACTGGAAACGTACCGGTTACGGTGGCCCCTGCCCACCGATCGGCCGTCATCGTTATTTCCATAAACTCTATGCACTGGATACCGTGTTGCCTGATCTTGGTAAACCGGCCAAGGCCAAGGTCGAACAGGCGATGGATGGTCACATCATTGAGCAGGCCGTGTTAATGGGAACCTATCAACATTAATATTCAGGATTAAGAGAGTACCCGTGACTGGGGTCAGGGTAGCTCCTTTTCTCCTGCAACTGCTACATTAATGCATCCATGTTGGCCGCTCTTGCGCTCCATGCGCTTGCGGCACTTGTACTTCCGTGTACTTCGTCTTGAATAGTGGAAGAAGGAATTTTGTTCAGTTGTTAATAACATACCCGGTTGCGACCTGCGTTTTTTGCCTCATAGAGTTTGTCATCTGCAGCTGCTAACATCTGCTCAAAATTATCGAGATTGAGATCAGAGTTAAGGCCCATACTCATGGTGACTTTCAGATCAGGGTTAATTTCATGCCAGGTGTGGTTGCTTATGAATTCACGCAGTCTTTCACATAGATTAACCGCCTGTTCGAGGGGTGTTTCCGGAAAGGCGATCACAAATTCTTCGCCGCCATAACGGGCCACCAGATCATTTTTTCGTGTGTTGCTTTGAAAAATGCCTGCCACTTTGCGTAGTACCTCATCACCTGTGGCATGCGAGAAACGGTCATTAATCTGCTTAAAATGGTCAATATCACCGATCATAAATACAACAGGATGATTATGACGTTTGGCATGGGCAAATATTATTTCTGCCTGTTCATCAAAATGACGCCGATTATAAAGCTGGGTCAATTCATCGCGAATGCTGATCTGTTGTAGATGCTCGGCCTGTTCGCGGATAGTGGCATTGGATTTTTCAAGATCCTCATAAGCTGTGGCCAGATCTTTGCTCATATCATTAAAAGTTTTTAACAGTTTTCCAATCTCATCATAGGACTTAACTTTGACTTCCTGTTGAATATTGCCGGCCCGCATAGAACGAATTGCTGCAGTGAGCGCTCTCAACGGCTGACCTAAACGTCTGCTGAAAAAGACCCCAAGCAGCAGTGCCAATGTCGCTGCAGCAATAAGCGCATAGCCTAATGCCACGTTAATTGCAGCAAGATAACCCTTATCGATATCGCTCAGATTGGGTTTCCCAACGGGTATGGCCAGGGCAACGATTTGATCATTGAATGTGATCGGTTTGCCTTGCGCCAATAAAGAAGGTGCTGTTTCTCCTGCCGGATAAGTGTCAGCCCCCATGAGAACGACACCCTGTGGATCAAGCAGCACGAACCTGAGGGAGGGACGACCTGCCTCAATCATTAAAGGCGGTGGAACTTTCAAATCATCTGAATTGACAGCATCAGGTATGGATGAAGGAGTTCGTCCGGGGTTATTACCGGCCAAAGTCTGGCGGTGCCTTTGAAATTGGTCAAATTTTTCCACCTGTACGGCCTGTTCCCATGAACCATAGCGGGCAATATAGGCTGCTACGTCTGACTGGTAACTTTCAAACGCCTGCTCCATGGCTAACTGGCTGAATTTCTCGAACACAAGCCAGTTGGCGGCTATGCCGGTTAAACCGATAGCGGCAAAGCTTGTGAATAAAAGCGCCAGTGTGAATTTAGAACTCAATGAAGCCATACGGTAAATTATACAGTATCCAGGGTCATTCCTGCGCTTCCTGCGCTTGTGACATTTGTGCTTCGAAACCTGTTCCTGACGTTTTCTACTACCTACGCCGCTCCATGATATCCATATCACCGCGACACTTGAACATCCATATTCATCGTCCTGCACATCATCCATGTAGGCATCCATGCATGTCTGTCGATTGATTTTTCTTTGATGCTTAAACGGATATCCTGGAACAAGCTAAACTACTTAATATAGATGACCAAAACTTAGGGAGTTAACCATGCCGATACCTATTGCCAGGGTCCATTGCCGGGATCAGATTTTTTCACCCTATAGCGGCTTGCCTGCGGATGGTAAAGGTGGTCCTGATAAAAAGGACCCAACCTTGCTGTTTGTCTATCACGGTGATGTCGGGTTTTATGCGTATGTCAGTGAACGTCTCAAGTATTCACTGAATGAAGATATTCAATATCTCGAACCCGAAAATTTACATGCCAGCATCGATATCGACGGCGGCCTGATTATGGAAGTGGAGACTGACAGTACCGTCAATTACTATGGTTTCGCACCAGCGGCCTGATAACAGTGATTAGTGATGAAGTGCATGGCAAGGATTGTTCCATACAATCCTATTGCATTTCCTCCTCACTGCTCCTGTGCTCCTGCACCCGCAGTATTAGTACTTCCATGTACGTTTCCATGGAGGTCAGAACACAAATGCCGCAAGGTCAGGATGGCCAGGAGCGGCGGGTAATTAGTGATTGCTAATTGATGATGGGAGTTTTTTCGGTATTAACCGGTAGCCCATTGCATGCATGATGGAATTGATATTATCCAGCCGTGGATTACCTTTGCTGGAAAGTGCTTTTTGTAATCCTTGACGTGTCATGCCGGTTTGTTCGGCCAGGGTAGTGATTCCTTTCAGTTTGGCAATTACACGGAGTGAAGCCAGCAGCGCGGCGGAATCGCCATCGCGGGAATATTCATCAAAAATTTCTGCAAGGTAAGTTTCTACTTCACGTGGATGTGTGCGGAAGTACTCTTCTTCAATGTTGTCGAGTGTTCTGTATTTACGCATTGCTCTGATACTCTTGCCAAAATTTTATTGCTTTCTGTATGTCTTTATCCTGATTGCTTTTGTCACCGCCGCATAACAATACAACTAAAGTGTCTCCATCTTCGCCAAAATAAATCCGGTAACCGGCTCCAAAGAAGAGGCGCAATTCGAACACGCCAGACTGTAGATGTTTACAATCACCGTAATTTCCTTGTTCAATCCGGCGCAGTCTTGCGAGAATTCGGCGGCGAATATGGGCATCCTTCAAACCATTGAGCCATTTTGTAAATGGTTCCTTCCCGGTTTTATCGGAATACACAATAATGGTCTTTGACATTCTGGTTCCATCAATATCCTTGTCTTGTTGAAAATGTACCATAGCCAACTATAGTTGGCAATAATAAACCGGCCTTTATTCGGCACAGCCCCTGGAATGACGGAAAAAAAGTCAACGGTAAATATCTTTCCGATAATCAACTTTGACTACATAAACGACAAGATCGTTGTCTTCAATGCTGTATATGATCCGATATTGTCCCTGGCGTATACGGGATCGATCATGTCCGGACAGTTTTTGATACCCGTGAGGCCGAGGATCGATGGAAAGTTGTTTGATCTTTTGCGCAATGAACTGACGATCTTTTTTGCGCTGGATTGCTTCTATTTCTTTTACGGCGGATGGTTTGATTAATACTCTATATCGTTCCACTGCGCTTTAAATCCTTTAAGACATCCTCAAATGCGAGGTTGGGTTCCTTTGCGCGTTCTTCGAAAGCAGCCAGATCCTCTGCATCTTCAGCCAGGCTGAGCTTGACTGCTTCGTTGACAATCTCGGACAGAGACCGGTCCGTTTCCGCTGCCTTAAGACGCAATGCCTTGTGGATGGTTGGTTCGAAATAGACTGTAGATCTTTTCTGGGTAGTATTCATGGGGTGATAGTAGCTATTTAGCGTTATAGCGTCAAGACGTCAGAGATAAAAGGCCGCCTGCGGCGGATTCGATTGACTGGCACGGATATCGGCTTTGTTTCGAAAACCAGTTCTCTTTGTTATTTGGAATTTACGACTTTTTCACCCTTCTGCTTTGACTCCGCTTTTTTAACGCGGATCTTGTTACCGGCGATCTCTTTACCGTTAAGGGTTTTCATTGCGGCCTTGGCTTCACCCGGTTTCGGCATTTCGACAAAGCCAAAGCCCTTGGATAAACCGGTTGTTTTGTCCATCACCAGTTTGCAGGATTGTACGGTGCCGTGCGCCTCAAACATCACCCGGGCCTCTGCCTCTGTGGTGGTGCGGGCAAGATTGCGTATCAGTAGTTTCATGGGGTTGAGAACAGGTATTTGTGTTTTAATTATACCTATGAATAAAGATTTGGTATTTATCGATAGCGATCTGGAGTTGACTCAACACTGTAGACAGTTGCGGGGCTGCGCATGGCTGGCAGTGGATACGGAATTTGAGCGGGTGAGCACTTATTACCCGGAGTTGTGTTTGCTGCAGATGGCCAGCAGCGGCAGGATGACCGCTGTGATCGATCCGCTGGCCATTGCCCATCTCGAACCTTTATATGATGTCCTTTACGATCCGTCGATCACCAAGGTTTTTCATGCTGCCCGCCAGGACCTCGAGATATTTTTTCATATCAAGGGTGTGTTGCCTTTTCCGATTTTCGATACGCAAATCGCCGCAGCGTTGCTCGGTTATGACAAACAGTTCAGTTATGCCAATCTGATCAATGAAATCCTGGGCGTTGAACTGGCCAAGACCCAGACCCGTACCAACTGGAAACGCCGGCCGTTAAGTCGCAGCCAACTCCAGTATGCAGCGGACGATGTCATCTATCTCGGGCAAGTGTATGAATTGTTATTGCCCAGACTGATCGAAGCCGGGAAGTTGCCCTTACTGGAGGAAGAATGCAAGACGCTGGCCAGGCCGGAACTCTATCAACCCGATCCGGAAACGATGTGGCTGAAGATTCGGGAGGCCAGAAAACTGGAAGGGAAACTTCTGGCCGTGTTACAGCAGCTTGCCGCCTGGCGGGAGATCACGGCACGCGCGGAAAACCAGCCGAGGAAATGGATCCTGCAGGATCATACGCTGGTCGAAATGGCGCGTGTGTTGCCCACCAGCCAGGATGATTTGTCCCGGATAAACGGTGTGAATGAGCGGCTACTGAAACGGCATGGCGCGGCCTTGCTGGAGATTATCGGGCAGGGGCATCTGTCCTTAAGGCAAAAAGAATAAAAAAATGACAGGTTATTAGTGACTAGAAGATAAATGAATAACCATGAACTCAAGATACGATGACATATTCACACTGAGAAAATACTCTAGTCCTTCACGCTATGGCACAAAATTGCTGGCTGCGCCTTCGGCGACTTCAAAACCGGTCCCGCTTTTTTGGAGCACACGGCTTCTGGGGTAAGGGCTATGAATTCTGTCAATATTGGGGGGATCGCCGAAAAAAGAGGAATAAGTGACATGCAGCGCCCATGTGGACCCTTCCAGAACCATATCCCCGGTTTCGGCATCGATCGAAGTGTCCAAATCCAGCCAGCCCGGCGGGTTCCAGCCATTATCGATGGCTTGATTTCGTATTCTTTCCGGCAGCTTCAGATTTTCAATATCCCGGACATCCCTGTATGTGCGTTTGGCCGTGATCCGGCGGCCATCAAACACGGCCTGATCATATTTGTAACTATATCCGTCAGGCCTTGAAACCATCACAGTAATCGGGCCGGCCTTGTTGGAAGAGGACAGTTCGCCAAACCCGGCCGGATCATATTGCTCTACCAATGGCAATTTGCCGCCGTCACGTTCGATCTTTAGTTCTGTTATTTCCTTTTCCAGCCTGGCTATTTCTTCTTCCGCATTGACCAGTGCATATTCCTTTCCTACGAACTCGAACGGCTCTTTCAGACGGCGGAATTTTTCCTGTTTTACTATCTCGCCGGTGTCCGGATTTTGCCATTTGAATATCTTGGTCTCCTTGATGGATTCAATCTTCTCCTTAACTTGTTCAATTCTCTGATCGAAAACCTCGCGGGGTGGAAGAATTTCGCCGATCTTTTTATCTGTTGCGCTGAACCGATAAATTTCTCCTGTCTCCTCATCCTCCCATTCGCCCAGAATATTGCCGCGCAGGGATTCAATATCCCCTTGCGTTATTGCTTGTAATGGTTTGTTAGACGGCTTGACACTAAGCGTCATATCCTCGCCGTTTTTACTGATCTCAGTATGAACATCTCCGGTAAAAGCCGTGGCAAATTCTTCGGATTTTCCGGAGCCGTCATCGAGGATCTTCATAAAAAACCGGCTGGCATCCGGTTGCCATTTCATCTGAACGGTGCGGCCATCTTTAGGGGCGCTTATATAAGTCTTTTCGAGTTTTTCCTGCGCGGTGCTGATTGCTGCATCAATTTCAGCAGCTTTTTTATTCCGTTCATCCTGAGAAACAGGGCGGTCCATTTTTTTCTCGAAAACACGCAGGGCCTCTTCCGTGTCTTTGTCTGTACGCCAGGAAATAAACTCAGCAAGCATGTTTCTATCCTGCTCTTTGGTGAGATCAAGCTTCAGTCTTTCGGCCACTTCAGGTAAAGCGCCGCTGATTTTAGCCGGCTTCGTAGACCAGCGGTGAACACCCATCCCACGTAAAGTCCTGGCGGATTCTTCCAAAACTTTCCGGCGTTCAGGATTTAGTTTTTTGCTTTTGAGATTGTCTTCCACACCTTTATAAAGCTGTGCGGCCATAGTGGCCAGATGCGGCGGTATTTGTTCTGCTTGCCCAGGAGCGGGGGCAATAAAAATCAAAAAGGACAGTATGTATAGGAGATAAGTTTTCATTACTGCTCTCCTCTTACAGGATAGGTGCGCCATTTTACCGGTCCGGGCACGGAGATATCCAGGTATTCAAGTTGCTCTCTGGGGATGTATGACCAACGTGCCCCTATACCTTTTCCATCAGAAGTTTTTCCTTCCGGATAGAAATTGGGGACCAAACCTCTGCCCTGCTCATCTTTAACCCATACAATATGCTCGCGTGCAAAGTCATCATTGACCCGGATTACAATATCATTATCGCCGCCATAACCAGCGCCAAAACCCTCTTTGCTAAAAGAGGCTCCACCACGTATAGGTTGCTCCCAGACAGCGCCATTCATCAGACCTTGATGAATACGCGGTTCTATAACATTTAACGGTGGTGCCTTCGTTATATCAGGATAAAAATTGCCAATGGCCTCATCAACAGTCGTGGGTCTTAAGGGTAAGTCATCAAACTCATCAACAGCGATCGGCGTTTTCGGTTTCTTTCCTGATCCCGGCGCATCGGCACCAGAATTTGCTGTTGTCCCGGGCTTTTCTTCTGGCCATTCAATGAAAGGTTTCTTTTTACTTTTTGGAAATTGAATTATCGGTTTATTTTTTGTCGGCGCAAAATAAAGCGTCGCGTTGCCGTAATCGGCATGTTTGGCCAAACGGCTGTTAAACTGGCACGCGGGAAGCTCTACAATCCGGCCCACAGCCGGATCAAAAAACTGAACCTTTGTAATCGTATTATCTACGTCGCGGATAACATCGTGAATAACAACGGCGTGGTAATCAATTCCCTTATAGTTTCTTGTTTTGCGCGCCGCTTCAATGCCATCCAGATTGCCAACAGCAATGGCGATTTTTACATTATCCGCCTTCAGTCCTTTCCGAGCCATATCAATCTCTTCAATCGTTCTTGATGCATTGGAAGCTGCTGGTATTTCCACGGTCTGAAAATCATTCAGGGCATTAAAATCTTTCGAGAGTTTGTTGGGAAAACCTTTCTGCATAGGATTTTTACCTTCATACAGGCCGTACTCGTCCAGAAGATTAGCTTTTTTCATCTGCGTATAGGCTTCGATGTCACTTTTAGATTTCTTCCCATTTATTTCATGAACATAGGTATCCGCGCGAATATTACAATTTTCATAACATTGTTTTCTGGCGATACGATCATCAAGTTCAAGAATATCCCCGTCCGGACCGTAGAAACTATCTACAATTTCAGTATCGCGAATAAAACGATCGACGGCTGGATCGTATTTTGGTTTGGCCTGTCCGCTTCTTATTGCCCCCGGCGGGCGAGCGGCTCCCTCAACCGCTGCCTTTTTGGGTGCTTTGTAGCTGGGCGGCGGCTTCAGATTAATCTGGGCGCGCTGGGCTGGCTTCATGCTTTCCGGATAGAGCGGCCTGAAATCGCCGCGCCATACCCGTGGCGTTTTGACCGGTGCACCCAGTCTGTTAATGCGGAACTTTACCGGACTGCCTTTTCCGCCCAGTGTAATGCCTATATTCCGCTCTTTGAAACGCGACCAGGCGGTGCCGCCATGCATATTGAGAATAATGCCTGATCCCAGGCCAACGGCGGCCAGCACACGCTCATCCCATCGTCGCTTTTTGCCAAAATGATCATCACCCGTGGCAATCAGATATAGATCACCTGTTCCAGATGTCATAACCACACCTTCGTACAAGCCATAGGCCAGCGCTGGAACCAGTTCATCAAATGCCTGGTCTTTTATCGAGTTGCTGGCTTTTTTCAGGGTTCTATGGGCCAGAAATTTCTCGCCGTCAGAGACCCAGCCCGTTCCTACAGCTTTGATGGCCAATGGAATTTTTGAAGACATATCCTTGCCGGTAGCTCCTTCCACAAATTCCTTGAGCATTTTTGTCCCGGTTGTTAAGCCCTGTCTGTTTTCCTCCACATAATAAGAAGATTGCATGGTATCTCTTTTGATTGCATCAAGACCCTTGGGGCTGTTAAAAACCATACTATCTACATAAAGCTTCAATAATTCGTGCTTATGCACATCTGTCAGATATCCGGAATCCAATATGGCCTGCATGTTATCCAGCATTTTCAAACGGTCACGCGCTTCCTTTTTATTTTTTTCCTCAAGTTCAGGAATATCGTGGACGGCCTCAAAAACGCCGCGCAAACGCCAGGCTCCGGCTTCATAACGAGCGATATTACGCTGGACCCAGCTGTCATAAACAGGAATAGTCTCAAACATATCATTAAAGCTGAATTCAATGCCCTCGCCGTTTTTGACATCCATATCCAGCCGCGCGCCTGTCGCGCTGTCCGTCCACCAGCTCCACGATAGAAATTTTGCCTTGCGGTCTTCTTCGCGCGGGTCATTTGAATCGGCAATTGTCACGGCTTTTGTGTGTGTATAATTTACACTGGCTTTTGCTTTACTGGCGCCGCCGGCTGTCAGTGTTATTGTGTCTTCTTCGCCGCTCGAAAGTCCCTTTACCTTTACATCAAGAGTTTTACCCTGTTTATCGGCCATCTCCTTTGGCAGAGTGACCTTGACAAAAAAACGCTGATGCTTGGTCAGGCCCTCAATGGGGTTGAGTAGCGGGTCATGTTCACCGCCCATTGTCACCACCAGGCTGGGGCGCCCGACCATATCCAGTTCAAAATCATAGACGCGCTCCAGCTCAACCGGGCGCGGTTTGCCGCGATCTACGATTTTTACAGGCCCGCCTTCTTTGTTCTTGTTCCACTTTACTTCACCGGGGAAAAAATAACCGGAGAGAGCTGGAGCGCCGCAACTACCCGCATCATCTAGTTCGATCTGCCATTCCAACTCGCCTTCTATTTTTTTACGCGCCCATTCAGGGATTTCCGGGTTCATCTCGTCCGCTTTGGGCGTGTATTTAAATACCACGCGCGCGTTCTGGGAGCGCCTTGCATCACCTTCATCAAAATGGCTGTATTCCCCTTTCCAGACGCGATCGCCCGTATGAGCTTCAAGCTTGTAACTATGAATACTCACTCCGGGCTCTTTCTGCACAATGACAAAGGTGCTATCCATTCCCATGATGTGCCAGACGCCGAAAGTCTGCTCCAGCGGGATGGCCGGAAATTTTGATTTGCTCTCTTTTACAGGCGGTTTTGAGTGTTGCGTATCCGTGGTTTCTTCGCCCGAACCGTGTTCCAGCGTTTTTAAGACTTGCACCAACTCGGCTTCAGCTTTTGCCGCTTTGGCCTCAGCCTTGTCGGCATCAATGGCGGCATTTTCCGCACGCTCATCATACATGCGTGCATCATCCAGCCAACCTTCCTTATCCTTCTTATGGTGGCTTTCATCCGCCTGTTTGCGGGCGTCATCAGCCTTTTTCTGCCATTGCTCTGCGGTCTTGCGCTGCTTGTCAGCAAAGGCCCGGGCATTTTCGGATTCTGTCCGAAGATATTCAATGTCGGACGATATGGCGGAAGCCTTTCCGAGTTTGATTTCTTTAACCGGTTCCGGTGCTTCTTTCAGCGTTTCTTTTTCCGGTTCTACTTTTGATTCTTTTAGCTCGATCTTTCGTATGATTATGGATGATCCGGCATAAGCGTTCGGCATCACAAAATCGGTTATGATCACTGCCGCTAAAACGAAAACAGCCGCGCGGCCTAAAAATCCACGGGCTGTTTTATAAATAATCTTATCTGGAGTGGAATGCATCACTCCTCTGTCGGTTATTCTATCGACTCAATTTTTATCCAGTCAACCGTAAGGGTGGTTTCACCGGCACCCTGACTTGCCTGAAAAACGCCAAACGCCAGATTCCCTTTTTGACGCAGCAGCTTTAACTCCGGCAAATCAATCCATTTTGGCTCTTCAACCCCCTCCAGCTTTATAGCGCTGATGTAGGTGCGGCCTTTCTTTTCAAAACGTACCAAAATCGGCTGGGCCATAGCCATGCTGGTATTTATTCCATCTGCCTGCCCTCTATTTCTGGCGCTGTGCCATATTTCGGCCTGACTATTCGTAACCTCGCCTTTTAGCATTTTTGTTCGCGCAGCCATCAGTCGCCACCAGTCACCACCACTATATGAAGGTCCGTATTCCGACCAGAGCTGGTTAATGATGCTATTTTCCTTGTCATCATAAAGTCCGAAAAACACACGCTCCGTTTGAGTCTGGAAGTCTATATTCAGCTTTATGGTCGCGCGCCAGTCCCCCTTCGGCAGATCTTTGTTGAGACGGATAAAATTGCCGATATTTTCAGCTGTAAAACTTGCGACTTTTGAGCTGATCACCAGCAACTCACCATTTTCAACAATGTAATTGTCAGGGTCAGGATTAATGATTTCCCAATGTTCTGCCAGATCTTCACCTTCAAAATTATCTTCAAGCCATATAACAGGTTGAGGTGGCGGTGGTGGCGGTGGTTCGGCCACGGCCACTTCTTTGACCTCGGCCGCAGCCAGTTTCAACTCGGCTGCGTTGGCAGCACTGAAATATTTACCGTTGCCCATTTCGGGAATACATTTCAGTTGCTCGCGTTCTTCTGCACCAACGTCAAACCCGACAACATGAACACGGGCATTGATCCCGGCATCAGCTAAAGCTTTGGCGGCTGCACAGGTGTCACCGTTACAACTCTCGATGCCATCGGAAATTAGTACGACGTTATTATTGTCATCTTCGTATTTAGATAAAACACCAAGACTTTTTTGAAGTGCACCAGCGATTGGTGTTTTTCCTCTTGGCTGTAAGGTATTTATTTTATTTGTGAGGGTATCGATGTTGCTTTCTCCAATTTCAGATAGTACTTCAATATCCTCGCATGATCCTTCCTCACGGTGGCCGTAGACCATTAAACCAGTTTGAGTATCGGCAGGCAGTTCTTTTAGTAATCCAACTAGTACATTCTGTGCACTAGTAATCTTGGCTTCACCATCAATTTGTCCCCACATTGAATTGGATCCATCGAGAATAAAAAGGATATTGGTTTTTGCCTGAACCGGTATCACTACAAACAGGATAAGAACCATTGTACTGAATATGTATAAGCAAGTTTTCCCAAGAGCTGTCATGATAACCCCCTAAGGTTTCCAGAAAATATTTAATAAATGTGAGGTAAAGAATGAGGTGCGGGAGATTATTATATCTGCTGACTTTGTTTGCACTTCCTGCAATGATATCAATGCCACTGTGTGACTATTGTTATGATCCAAACTCTGTGAAATAACCATTTTCTCCTCGCCTCAATTGCTCGTTCGACCAATGAAATTATTAAATTTTACAGAATGACGACCTTATCAATAACACTATAGATGAATAGGGCTAACCGGACAAGCGACCTGTGTATAATACTGTTTTTTATTGTGCTTCATTTCAAATGGTAGATTCTGAATACGATGATGACTTGATTAATGACATGGCCGAGGAGGCGTCTTTAGCCCGTGAATTGTCATTCCTGTGCGGCGAAGAGATTGTTGAGCAGACAGTAATTGTGGGGGGCCAACATTGAAGTGGAAATGGCGGATATCATTACCACCGTTGGACAAATACATGAGATACTGCACAAAGCAGGCAGTGTTCGTTCGATCAATTATCTGAAACCGTGATTCCGCACTGATAAGTCTCTGACATTGGCGGGGAAGAGGTTGTAGTCAAAATCGTGTTTCGAGATTTGTATTAATATATTAATAATTTTTATATCTGGCGGTCTCTAAAATCTAATGCAACACCTTTAGTATGGGTAAGAGTATATCAAACGAGGTGTTGAACCATGAGGAATTATCATCGGCTTACCCTGGCTGAACGGGAAGTGGTCGCGTTGCATTATCATTCTGGCATGAGTATCCGGAACATCAGTCGCCGCTTGGGCAGGAGTCCCTCGACAATAAGCCGTGAACTGTCCCGTAACCGGACCGGATTTTATTATGTCCCGGTGACCGCCAATAATAAAGCCAGACGCCGGTGTTACCGAAACCCGCGTAAGCTGGTCAAAGACCCACATTTACGGCGGGCGGTATTGCGAGGGCTTCGCCAGGAGTGGTCGCCAGCGCAGATCAGTGCCAGACTACGGGAACAGTATCCGGCCAAGGAATTCATGCGGGTGTGTGCAGAGACGATCTATACGTACTGATATGTATTGCCGCGGGGCAGCTTGCGCAAAGAGTTGTTGAGTTATTTACGGCAACAC
>MGYU01000014.1 GCA_001801885.1 Gammaproteobacteria bacterium RIFCSPLOWO2_12_47_11 | reverse complement strand
GAAGACCAGATCATAGGACGGCAGGGTGTAAACGATCATGACCAGGCCCTTGTCACCTTCGGCATGCACAAACTTGTCTTCTGTTCTTTCGAGATGGCGGAAAAATGTACGATAGCGTTCGGTTTTCCCCTGCCGCAAGCGTCCCAGCACAGTATAGAGTTCATCAATCGGTTTTTTCGGCAGGATGGAATGTATGAAATGCACTGTGCCAACTACTGAATTCGGATCGGCAAAAAAGTAGGAGCGGGTATAACTGAATACGATGCTGACTTCATCTTCAGCCAGCAATACGGCATCGACATCAATGCCGTTATCAGTATTTTTGAAAGCAATCACGATGGGAGAGATGCCTTTCTTCATGATGATGCGGCCTATCATGTAGGCGCGGGCAGATTGGTAAAAAAACGTATCGATGAATTCAAAGCGCAGGATTTCATCATCATGTTTATCGGGTTGTGTCTGCATGAATTTTTCAATTTCATCCGCAATGCGGGTGGCGTTGACTGTGACATCCGAATAGGGCACCCGGAAAGAGAAATCTTCCAGGATGGTTTCGAATATTTTTTCAATGGATCCCCAGTACGGATAACGGCGCAGGTTCAGGGATCTGGCCATCTCGATGTCTTCTTCAAGACTCGAGGAAACAAATTCCAGTTGCGGGTCGACCCCGACGGTATCAAATATCCGGCGGGTAACGGAATTGAAGAAGGTCTTGATGAAACCTGAATCCGGCACTTTACCCAGGCGGTTGCCAAAGTAGGTTCGTATCTCGTTCCATAATGCATGGTCATTTACCCGCGTACCCAGGAGCCGGCGTAACAACAGGACAACACGGCGGACTGATTTTTCATAGAGATAGACACGCTCGGCGATATCTTCCTGATGGCCTTTCCAGTCACGCTGTTCAAACCGCGCCTGGGCACGGCGTGTCATTTTGTGGAAGGCATTGTTATAACGGACAAAGTTGTCGTAGATGATCTGCGAACAGGTGGCGATCAAATCTTTGTCGGGCATATTGGCCATGGGGATTAGTGACTGGTGACTGGTGATTGGTGATTGGTAATTAGTGATTAGTCATTGGTCATCTGTCCCTGCTGATCAAAGGTTCTTGATCAATGCATCACCGAATTCACTGCACTTCACTTCCCTGGCGCCTTCCATCTGGCGGGCAAAATCATAGGTCACTGTCTTGTTGGCGAAGGTTTTATCCATGGATGCAATGATGAGATCGGCAGCCTCGGTCCAGCCTATATAGCGCAACATCATTTCACCGGATAATAATAATGAACCGGGATTGACCTTGTCCTGGTTGGCGTATTTGGGGGCAGTACCATGGGTCGCTTCGAAGATGGCATGGCCGGTGTCATAATTGATATTGCCACCCGGGGCGATACCAATACCACCTACCTGCGCTGCGAGTGCATCCGAGAGATAATCACCATTCAGATTCATGGTGGCAATGACATCAAATTCAGCAGGGCGGGTGAGCACCTGTTGCAGGGTAATATCGGCAATGGCATCTTTGACAAGTATCTTGCCTGACTTGAGCGCCTTTTCCTGTTCCTCATTGGCAATCTTGCTGCCTTTTTCAGCACGGGTGCGCTCCCACTGGTCCCAGGTGTATGTTTGGCCGGCAAATTCTGTTTCAGCGAGGCGGTAACCCCAGTTCCTGAACGCCCCTTCGGTAAATTTCATAATGTTGCCTTTGTGCACGAAAGTGATGCTATTACGTTTGTTGGCAATGGCATATTTAATTGCAGCCCGTACCAGCCGTTCGGTGCCTTCTTTCGAAACCGGTTTGATCCCGATGCCGGAGGTCTCCGGGAAACGGATCTTCTGGTACATGTTGGGGAAAGCTTCCTTGAATAATTCCATGAACTGTTTGTTTTCCCTGGAACCGGACTCGAATTCGATCCCGGCATAAATGTCTTCCGTGTTTTCACGGAAGATCACCATGTCGATGAGTTCAGGATGTTTGACGGGTGAAGGGACTCCCTTGAACCAGCGTACCGGCCTGAGGCAGACATAGAGATCGAGTATCTGGCGGAGCGCGACATTCAATGATCGTATACCACCACCGATGGGTGTGGTCAGCGGACCTTTGATCGACACCAGATATTCCCGGCAGGCATTCAGGGATTCATCCGGCAGCCAGCTGCCGGTCAGCATATTGGCCTTTTCACCGGCATAGACTTCCATCCAGTGGATGTTACGTTTCTTGCCATAGGCCTTGCTGACAGCGGCATCCAGCACCCTGACCGATGCTTTCCAGACGTCCGGGCCTATCCCGTCACCTTCAATAAACGGGATGATCGGGTTTTCCGGTACCGTCAACTTGCCGTTTTTTACCGAGATTTTTTTGCCTTCTTTGGGGGGTGTGATTATTGCGGACAATGGTGTGCTCCTTGAATGATTCTGGATTTGTACCTGATTTATACAGTCTTTCACATTAACCATGCAGTGTCATTCGCTTTGCAAGCCCGGCCAGCGGTTGACATACAGGGTTTATTTATCTATCTTTCCGCCTATGCGCCGATTTGATATCAGCTTGCGGGCGCTTTAAAAATACCGCTAAAGAGAGCCAACCTGCTTTAGCCCAAGCTGAATGCGGGTTTTTTTGTGCCTGTCGTCATACACTAACCGGCTGCACACCCCATTCAGTATTGCCGCGGACATAGCTGACTCTATGCGGCATGACATTAATATACAGGAGGTCATATGTCCAAGATCGATCCCACGAAATACGGGCCGAATACCCGTGCCGTCCGTGCCGGTCAGGTACGCAGCGCCGAGGGCGAACACAGTGAGCTGATCTTTGCGAGCTCGAGCTACGTTTTTCAGAATGCCGCTGAGGCTGCAGCACGTTTCAAGGGCGACTTGCCCGGGAATATCTATTCCCGCTTTACCAATCCGACCGTGCGGACCTTTGAGGAAAGACTCGCCGCACTGGAAGGGGGTGAGCGTTGTGTTGCCACTTCCTCCGGGATGAGTGCCATCCTCAGTACGTGTCTGGGTTTATTGAAGGGAGGAGATCATATTGTTTCTTCCCGCAGCATCTTCGGGACAACGGTGGGGCTCTTTAACAATATTTTGCCGAAGTTCGGCCTCACGACCACCTTTGTTGATCTGACTGATTATGCGGCGTGGGAGGCGGCCATACGTCCTGAAACAAAGTTATTATTTCTGGAAACACCCTCCAACCCGCTGACTGAAATTGCCGATATCAGGAAACTTGCGGATATCGCCCATGCCCATGATTGTTTGCTGGCGGTCGATAATTGTTTTTGCACACCGGCACTGCAGCTGCCGTTCAGTCTGGGTGCTGATATCGTGATCCATTCTGCCACTAAATATATTGACGGTCAGGGACGTTGTGTCGGCGGTGCGGTGATCGGTGATGAGAAACGTCTGGAAGATGTGTTCGTCTTTCTACGTACCGCCGGTCCGACGCTGAGTCCATTCAATGCCTGGGTGTTTCTGAAGGGTCTGGAGACATTGAATATAAGGATGAAAAAGCATTGTGAAAATGCTCAGCAAATTGCTGAATGGCTCGAACAGCAACCGCATGTAGAAAAGGTGTACTATCCGGGCCTGAAATCACATCCGCAGCATGCACTGGCCGGCCGGCAACAATCCGGTTATGGCGGTGTCGTGAGTTTCATCGTCAAGGGTGGCCAGGAAGCCGCATGGCGTGTTGTCGATTCGACGCAGTTGTTTTCAATCACAGCCAATCTGGGAGATACCAAAAGCACCATCACGCATCCGGCCACGACAACACACCATCGTTTAACGGATGAACAACGTCTTGAATCCGGGATCAGTCCCGGCTTGCTGCGTCTCTCGGTCGGTTTTGAGGATGTTGAAGATCTGCAGGAGGATCTCCGGTACGGCCTGAACCCGCGTTGACTTGAAACAGGCTGATGTAATGCGGGAGTGCCATTCTGCGGATTTTCTGATATTTTGTACACAGCAGTACGTCCGTCTTATTTTAATGAGTGTCACACAAAGTGGATAAGGCAGACAGGGTGATTTTTATTAGTGCAGTGCACAAAAACCGTATAAAATCACCCGGATAATAATTAGAGATTAATCACAACTGCTGGCTGGATGACCAGCTTTTGTAACCTGATTTGTTAATGGTAGTTTTGTGTAAAGCTTTTTCTCTTTTTAATTTAACCCGATTTCAATAAATCTAGACTGGAGGATTCACCATGCCCGGACGTAATTTTCTTTTCATTCCAGGACCGACGAATGTGCCGCGCCGAATTCAGAATGCGATAAATATCGAACAGGAAGATATGCGCGCAATGGATTTGCCGGAGTTTACCAAGCCGCTGTATGAAGATTTGAAAAAGGTCTTCAAGACCAGGAGCGGGAGGGTATTTATTTTCCCGGCCTCGGGTACCGGTGGCTGGGAATCAGCGGTTGCCAATACCCTGAATCCGGGTGACAAGGTACTGATGTCCGGTTTTGGGCATTTTTCCAATTTGTGGATAGACCTGTGTCAACGCTGGGGCCTGAATGTTCAGGCGCTGGAAGTGGAATGGGGTGAAGGTGTTCCAGTTGAAAAATATGCCGAGATCCTCGCAGCTGATAAAAAGCATGAGATCAAGGCCGTGTTTGCTACCCAGAATGAAACCGCAACCGGTGTGGCCTCCGATGTTGCCGGTGTGCGCAAGGCCCTCGATGCTGCCAGGCACCCGGCGCTGTTGTTTGTGGATGGCGTGAGTTCGGTGGCCTCGATTGATTTCCGCATGGATGAGTGGGGCGTGGACCTGTGTGTGTCCGGTTCGCAGAAGGGTTTTATGTTGCCGACCGGTCTGGGTATCGTTTGTGCCAGCCAGAAAGCTTTGGATATGCGCAAGAATTCCAAACTGCCCAAGACTTTCTTCGACTGGGAAGACCAGATCAAGGCCAATGATCTGGGTTATTTCCCGTATACACCACCCATGAACCTGCTGCGCGGCCTGCGTGAAGCGCTCAACATGCTGTTTGAGGAAGGGCTGGAGAATGTCTTTGCCCGGCATAATCGCATGGCGACTGCAGTACGTAAGGCGGTTGCAGCCTGGGGCATGCGTCCGATTGCCAAGGAACCGAAATGGTATTCCGATACGGTCACCGCAGTGGCCACGCCGGAAGGTTTTGATGGCAATGAAGTAGTGCGCCATGCCTACAAGTATTACAACATCGCCTTCTCCATCAGTCTGGCCAAAATCGCCGGCAAGGCCTTCCGTATCGGCCACCTGGGGGACATGAATGAACTCATGATTCTGACGCCGATCAATGCTGCCGAGATGGCGATGAAAGACCTGGGTTATCCGCTGGAGTTAGGTAGCGGTGTCGCTGCAGCACAGGAGTATCTGCGCACGACCAAGATAAACCGGCTGGAGAAATAAAGCCCCAAGGTCAAGCTCCCTGACAAAAATAATTTACTGAGGATTACTTAATGAGTTTCACACAATACACACCGGCGCGTACGCGCTTGCAGCGTAGTGAGCTTGCGGTACCCGGATCCAATCCGGGCATGTTTGAAAAGGCTGCAAACAGCAATGCTGATTTTATCTTTCTTGACTGTGAGGATGCCGTCATTCCCGATGACAAAGCACAGGCGCGCAGGAATATTATCAAGGCATTGAATGAAATTGACTGGAAAGGCAAGGGCAAGACCATGTCCGTGCGCATCAATGGTCTGGACACGCATTATATGTATCGCGATGTGGTCGATATCGTGGAACAGGCCGGGAACAATCTCGATACCATCCTGATCCCGAAGGTGGGTACACCTGCTGATGTGTATGTGGTTGACTGCATGCTGACCCAGATCGAGGAAGCCGTGGGAATCAAGGATCCCATCGGGATCGAATGTCTGATTGAAACGGCCCTGGGCGGCGCCAATGTGATGGCAATTGCACAATCCAGCAAGCGTCTTGAGGCACTGCACTTCGGCGTTGCCGATTACGCTGCCAGTATGCGTGCACGTACCACCAATATCGGTGGACTGAACCCGGATTACAATTGTGAAGGTGCGCTAGGTGATCAGTGGCATGCAGCCCTGGTCAGTATGGCTACGGCTTGCCGTGCTTTTGGTCTGCGTGCCATTGACGGCCCATTTGGTGATTTTAGTGATCCGGAAGGTTACAAGGCCGCCGCCAGACGTGTAGCGGCATTGGGTTATGAAGGCAAGTGGGCCATCCATCCTTCACAGATTGATCTGGCCAACGAGATTATGTCGCCGCCGGAGAAAGAAGTGACCCGTGCCCGCCGGGTGCTGGAAGCACTGGAAGAAGCTGCCAAGGCCGGTAAGGGTGCGGCACAACTGGACGGCAAAATGATCGATATCGCCTCTGAACGTATGGCAAGAAATGTCATCAGGCAGGCGGAGATGATTGCGGCGAGGAAGTGAAATGCAACTCGTGAAGTACACTTCACGAATAACGCTTCACATCCAAGTTGCATAAGGACCAGGGAACCTCTGAATAAGTATCTTTATCGTCATGCTGGTGAAAACGACCTACAGGATGCAGGAAATGTCGCGGGAGGACAGGAGTCCGTAGCGACCAGCATCCAGTAAACAATTGTTTTTACTGGATTCTGGCATACGCCAGAATGACGACTCAAAATATTTTGAGACTTAATCAGAGTTTCCCTAGATTTAAGATTACAAAAAACTGAAATCAGAAGTTGGAGGATAGCATCATGGACATCCATGAATATCAAGCAAAAGAAATTCTTTCCGGATATGGCATACCCGTTCCTGTTGGCGGGCTGGCCTACAGCCCGGAACAAGCAGTTTACCGCACGGCAGAGATCGGAGGAGAAGTCTGGGTCGTCAAGGCACAAATCCATTCCGGTGCGCGCGGCAGGGCCGGTGGCATCAAGGTCTGCAAGACTGAAGAAGAAGTCTCGCAGGCCGCTGATGAATTACTGGGTAAGAAACTAATCACACACCAGACCGGACCACAGGGCAAGATCTGTAACCGCCTGTATATTGAAGCTGGTTGTAATATCGACCGCGAGATCTACCTGGCCTTCGTGCTCGATCGCGCCAAGGAACGTGTGACTGTGATCGCATCTGCCGCAGGTGGTATGGAGATTGAAGAACTTGCCGTCAAGAAACCCGATTCAATTATCCGTGTGGCGGTAGAACCTGCTGTCGGTATGCAGGCCTTCCAGGCACGCGAGGTCGCGTTTGCCCTGGGCCTTGATAAATCCCAAATCAACCAGGCGGTGACGACCCTTTTAGGTTGTTACCGTGCCATGCGTGATCTGGATGCCACCATGGTCGAGATCAATCCGTTGGTTGTGACCAAGGAAGGCCATCTGCTCGCAGTCGATGCCAAGATGAGCTTTGATGACAACGCCTTGTTCCGGCATCCCAACATTGCTGAACTCCGTGACAAATCACAGGAAGACTTGCGCGAGATGCGTGCAGCAGATCGTGGCCTGAGTTATGTCGGTCTCAATGGCAATATCGGTTGCATCATCAACGGTGCCGGTCTGGCCATGGCCAGCATGGACATGATCCAGCATGCTGGCGGTGAACCAGCCAACTTCATGGACATCGGTGGTGGTGCTTCGCCGGAACGTACCATGAAGGCATTTAACCTGGTGTTGTCTGATCCCAATGTTGAAACAATCCTGGTCAATATATTCGCCGGTATCAACCGGTGCGACTGGATCGCGGAAGGTGTGGTGCATGCAGTCCAGAAAATCGATCTGAAGGTTCCTCTGGTGGTCCGCCTTTCGGGTACCAATGTCGAGGCAGGCCGCAAGATCATTGCTGACAGCGGGTTGCCGATCATCCCGGCGAACACATTGAAAGAGGCCGCAGATAAAGCGGTCGCTGCCTGGAAACAGGCGACTGGTAAATAATGGGAGAGAACAATGGCAATTTTATTAGATAAAAATACAAAGGTAATTGTCCAGGGTTTTACCGGTCAGATTGGGACTTTCCATGCGACCGAGATGATTGAATACGGCACCAATATCGTCGGCGGTGTCACTCCCGGTAAAGGCGGAACCAAACATCTGGATCGTCCGGTATTCAATACAATGAAAGAAGCTGTCGCCGCCACTGGCGCGAATGCCAGCATTGTATTTATTCCGCCACCGTTTGCAGCCGACGGTATCATGGAAGCAGCGGACGCCGGCATCAAGTTTTGTGTGGCGATTACTGATGGTATCCCGGCGCAGGACATGATCCGCGTAAAACGATACATGCGCCGTTACAAGAAGGAAGAGCGCATGGTGCTGACCGGCCCTAACTGTGCCGGTTCCATCAGTCCCGGTAAATGTATGATGGGTATTATGCCCGGCCACATTTATATGGAAGGACCAGTGGGTGTTGTTGGCCGTTCCGGGACACTCGGTTATGAAGCGGCATCACAGATGAAGGAACTTGGTATCGGTATTTCCACCAGTGTCGGTATCGGGGGCGATCCGATTAACGGCAGTTCTTTCCGCGATCACCTGGAATTGTTTGAACAGGACCCTGAAACCAGATGTGTAATCATGATTGGTGAGATCGGCGGGCCACAGGAGGCCGAGGCCGCACTTTTTGCCAAGGAAAACATGAAAAAACCGGTCATAGGGTATATTGCCGGTCTGTCTGCGCCAAAAAACAGACGCATGGGCCATGCCGGTGCAATCATCTCTGCCACCGGCGAGAGTGCTGCGGAGAAGGTAGTGATACTGCAGGAATGCGGCGTTACTGTTGTAACCAACCCGTCGGCTTTCGGTGAAACAGTTCAGAAAGTACTTTCCAGGAAAAGTTAATCAATCGGAATACTGCAGGCAGGAGATGGTATATGGGGTGACCCATATTCCACCTGCTATCTGACAAATACTGAAAAACGGGAGCAGGATTGTGAATAAACCAAAAGTCATAATTACCAGAAAATGGCCTGAGGCTGCTGAAGCGAAGGCAAAGGAATTGTTTGATGTTCAGCTAAATGAGGATGACCACAAAATGTCAGTGTCAGAACTTCAGGACGCTATGCGTAACGCAGATGCTGTTTGTCCGACGGTGTCCGACTTCCAGATCACATCTGAAATTCTTGGGGTTGCCAATCGCAAATGCAAAATGCTGGGTAATTTTGGCGTCGGTTTTAATAATATCGATACCAATGCTGCAAAAAAAGCAGGAGTAGTAGTTACCAATACGCCCGGGGTATTGACTGACTGTACTGCAGACATCGCAATGACTTTATTACTGATGGTTGCCCGTCGGGCAGGAGAAGGTGAACGTCTGGTCCGTAACAAAAAATGGGATGGATGGCGGCCGACCCATATGTTATCTACCAAAGTCACCGGCAAAAAACTCGGGTTTGTCGGGTTTGGCCGTATAGCCCAGGCAGTAGCACAAAGAGCCCATTTTGGTTTTGGCATGGAACTCAGTTTTTATGATCCCTATCCACCATCAACAGAAGTAATAAAGAAATTCAATGCAAAACAATATAATTCTGTCGAAGAAGTTATTAAAACCGCTGATTTTGTTACCCTGCATTGTCCTGGTGGCGGCAGCAATACAAATCTGATGAATGCTGAACGTCTGGGCATGATGAAGAAGACAGCTTTCCTGATTAACACCGCTCGTGGAGATGTAGTTGATGAACCGGCTTTGGTTAAAGCCCTGCAAACGGGCGTTATTGCAGGGGCCGGTCTGGATGTTTTTGCCAAAGAACCAACTGTTACAGAAGCCCTGTTGAGTATGGAAAATGTGGTGTTGTTTCCCCATCTGGGTAGTGCAACTACTGAAACCCGTGTGGCCATGGGGTTATGTGCTCTGGAAAATGTACAGGCGTTCTTTGATGGCAAGGAACCACCCAACAGGGTCGCATAAACATATTTTTATTATCTCATCGTTATGCAATCCAACGAGCTGGTTAATCAGAAACAATCGCTCGACGAGATTGCAGCTGCTTATGCAAAGGAAGTTGTTGACCTCCTGACAACACAACTGATCAATGTCATAAAGCAGCGCCAGCCGGAAATATTGCCATATTTCGATGGCACCAGCCCTGTACTGGAGAACAATAAGGAACTGTTGCCCGGAGTCATGCAGGCCTGGGGGATCTGGTTCCAGTTACTGAATGTCGCGGAAGAAAATACCGGCATGCGCCGGCGCCGTTTTGCGGAAAAGGAATATGGCCTGGAAAATGTGCCGGGGACCTTTGCACATGTATTCAAGGTTGCAAAAGAATCCGGTATTGATACAAATGGTATCCAGCAATTACTTGATTTTTCACATATACGGCCAACCCTGACAGCACATCCGACAGAAGCAAAACGCGTAACTGTTCTCCAGATACACCGGCGCATTTATGTCCTGCTTTACCGGCTTGAGGCTGTCCGCTGGACGCCACGCGAACGCGAAAAATTCATAGCCGCACTACGTGATGAAATTGATCTGCTCTGGCTCACTGGTGAACTTCGCCTGGAGAAACCATCCGTTCAACAGGAAGTCGCCTGGGGTCTGCACTTCTTCGAACAATCATTGTTTGAACGTATCCCGGAGACCCATGAACGTATCAAGTGGGCTTTAGGAAAAATATACCCCGGCGCAAAATTTAAAATACCTCCTTTCTTTCAGTTCGGGTCCTGGATAGGAGGTGATCGTGACGGCAATCCCTTTGTTACCAACGAAGTAACACAACAGACTTTGATTAAGAACCGCCATGCCGTGCTTCATCATTACATTGCATTACTGGGAAAACTGGTAGAGAAGATCAGTATTGCCAGGACAAACATCAGGATCTCAAACGATTTTGAGAAGTTGCTCAACGGGAAGCTGGAAGAAGTGAAATCAGTTATTGATCTGTCCTCAAGAAATCCGGGTGAAATATTCCGTCAATATGTTTCCTGCATGTTGATCAAGATCAAGGGCACGCTCAATACCGGGGAAGGCCACTTCAGTGGTATCCGTTATACGGATGCTGATGATTTTATTAAAGACCTGAAACAACTGGTGCAGGGACTGCATGCATCCGAATGCAGTCATCTGGCCGAGACATTGGTCGTTCCGATTTTGCAGGAAGCAGAGGCTTTCCGCTTCAGGACTGTGCGTCTCGACCTGCGTGAGAATTCCACTACCGTGAATCATACTTTGGTTTCCTTGTGGAAGGCGATAAAAGGGAAAGATGAGGCACCGGATTTAAGCAGCGACGAATGGAAAGACTGGTTAATGTCAGAACTGGATCGTCCTCTCAGCAAGTTACCTACATTTTCCAATCTGGATGAAACCACAACTTCTACACTTGGGCTCTTCCAGATGTCTGCACGGATGATGAAAGAACTTGACCGGGAGGCCTTTGGTCATTTCATCCTGAGCATGACCCAGTCCGTGAGTGATATTCTCGCTGTTTACCTGCTTGCGAAATATGCCGGCCTGTTTGTTTTTGACAAAGGCAAGGAATACAGCAATCTGCCAATCGTGCCTTTATTTGAAACAATCGATGATTTACAACAGGCGCCGGAAATAATGAAGGAATTACTGGCAATTCCTGTTGTACAGCGTTCTGTCAGGGCACAGGGAGGTATGCAGGAAGTCATGATCGGTTATTCCGATTCCAACAAGGATGGAGGTTATCTGACTGCAAACTGGGAATTATCCAAGGCACAGGAACAACTCACTAAAACAGGAGAATCTGCCGGTATCCCCATTTCATTTTTCCATGGCCGTGGCGGATCTGTCAGCAGGGGTGGTGCGCCTACCGGCAAGGCAATATCAGCGCAACCCGCTGGTTCCATACATGGCCAGATGCGTATTACAGAACAGGGTGAGGTGGTTTCTTCAAAGTATGCCAATGAAGGTACTGCGCAATACCAGATCGAACTACTAGCTGCCAGTGTTTTTGAGCATACGATAGTTTCATTGAATGAAGAAGAACTCAAACCCAGACGGGAATTCAATAAAGCCATGGAAGAACTGTCTACGTTGGCATTTGCACATTATCGCACACTGGCAGAAACAGACGGACTGGTCGATTATTACAGTGCTGCAAGTCCTGTGGAAGAACTGGCGAAGATGAATATCGGTTCGCGTCCTGCCCGGAGGTTCGGTGCCAAAACTTTAAAAGATTTACGTGCCATACCCTGGGTATTTGCCTGGACTCAGAATCGCCATCTCGTGCCGGGATGGTACGGGGCCGGAACTGCCTTGCACGGTTTCATCAAGGGGCATGGCAAGGATGGTGAAACATTTCTTAAGTCGATGTTCAGGAATTCCCGTCTGTTCGGTCTTATCATTGATGAGGTGGAGAAGACCCTCTCACTCGTTGATATGGAGGTTGCCAGTGCCTATGCCGATCTGGTTGCCGATGAGCAGGTTCGCGAGCATATTTTCGGGATGATTAAAACTGAATATAACCTCACCAGGGAAATGGTACTGAATATCACCGGAGAAAAGGTTCTTTGCGAACGCTTTAAACGTTTCAGCCGCAAACTCAATCGCCGCTCGACTATTTTGCATCAATCAGGCCTGGAGCAGGTCAAGCTGGTCGCGCAGTTTCGTGGACAAAAGGGAGAAGACGATCTGTTGAGGCATCTGGTCCCATTATTACTATCTATCAATTGTATCTCTGCCGGACTCGGTTGGACCGGGTAAGTATCAAAATTCATCTGTCATTCCAGTAAATTTTGTATCGCCTCATTAATATTTAACCTGTATCTCCCGGGTTATTTTGAATCTATTGGCGTTTGTGCAGGTCAAATATCCGACCCGGAACGATTGTCTTTCATGCTTTCAGGTAAATAGACGTGAATTGATTCTGTGCGGATAAACTAGTATAAAAAAATTAATGATGTCCTGTATCATACGTATGCTGCTCACCATGACAGCAATATTTTTGTTGTCTTTTGCACCTGCCTATGCCTTTGAAGTACACCGTTATGTCATACAGGATTCCGAACTGCGTATCTATCCTGTGGATCATTCACTGACCAGACGTCAGCAACATGCAGCCCTGTATGGTATTCTGGAAATGATGAAACAGGGGACCACACAGGAACTGATTGATTTCGTGAAGGTATCGCTATACGAGATGGCGGGTTTATATGAAGAGGAAGCGATGCGCACTGACAAGAGTGCGAACAAGGATGGCTTCCAGTTTGCCCGGTGGAGAAATCAGGCGCTGGAATACGCTACCAACCTGTACCGTGTCGCAGATTCAATAGATATCACTACCAATCTTGAGGTTGATATTGATAATAACGGCGAACTGCAGATGTTGATTGATGGCAAGCCCTACCTGCTGAACAGTCCGCAAATTGCAAAGCCACAAATTCTTGATGAACGGATAATCAATCACTTGTGCAGCATGCGTTATTGTGATGTGGAACTGCTCGCTGTCCAGCAGAACAGATTCAAAAGAACGATCGTCATTGAGGCTGCGTGGAGTGTGACAGAAGAAAACACTGCGGAATATGTTACCAGCGATGGCCTGCATTTCCTGTTTGCAAACCTGGAGAACCGCTCCAGAAAACAGATCGCAATACTTAAAATAATAAAGGAAATCAAATTCATTGCCGAAACCCTCAAAGACGCCAAAAGCAAAGGCATTCCGATAGAATGGGGATCACTCTCTATAAAACCGTTCTTCGGGAGTTATGACCACCGGATTTCTTTAAATCCTTTTGGAGATACTGTTTATATCAAATTGCCGGAGCTGTATCGCGTCCACGCATGGCAGGACAAGTTCATGCCATGGATACAGGCCCGGGTTGAAGATAAAACCTATGAACAATATCTGGATGGAGATGAAATACTCGCCAGGAAAACAAGATAGGCTGGCCAGCCGTAACAAATGGAATGGCCGCGCGTCTCAAAAGTAACATTCTTGCCAGAAAATTAAGGTAGAGAAGCTTACTCAGATTCATTAATTTCGTCATTCCGGGATCGTGCCTCAAAGCACGAGACCCGAGAAGTGGCACATGGATGTGCCGTTTACGAATCAAAGGATGGAAATCCAGATAAAACAACAGGTTTTGTGTTCTGGAATCACAATGTTACAAGGTAAATACTGATATGAAGTCAATCATTAACTTTCTATTTGTGATGTCATTATTTTTTATGCCATCGGCCCTGTTTGCTACCGATATATTTGAATCCGGCTCGCAGCGTGTCAATGTGCTGGAACTCTATACCTCCGAAGGTTGCAGCAGTTGCCCACCGGCGGACCGCTGGCTCAGCGGATTGAAGGAGGACAAAAGACTCTGGAAGCAACTGATCCCGGTGGCGTTCCATGTGGATTACTGGAATGACATCGGCTGGCCTGACCGGTTTTCCTCTGTATCCTATAGCAACAGGCAACGCCGCTATGCACGCGGCAAAGGTCTTTCCACAGTCTATACACCGGGGTTTCTCCTGAACGGTGGGGAATGGCGTTCGTATTTCGGATTGCGGCATTTGTCGCTGGATGACAGCAAGAATGCAGGAGTATTAACAGTGAACGTGGATCAGCAAACCATTCATGCCACCTACAAACCAGCAGGCCAGAGTATAACCAAACCCTTATTAAACATTGTAATACTGGGTTTTGATCTGATAACCAAGGTTGAATCCGGTGAAAACCGTGGCAAACAACTCAAACATGATTTTACTGTGCTGGGATATTCCACGGTGCCAATGTCTGCGGAAGACGGTGTTTATGCAATAACCACGAAACTCCCCGAAGTTTCAATAGTTGCTCCACGAACAGGACTAGCAGCATGGATCAGCGAGCAAGGTGATCAGACACCCATACAGGCAACGGGTGGCTGGTTGATTACATTGGATAACGTCTTGTTCTAGAATAATCCTTTCACCCTGCCTGTTTCCGTATCGATATCGATACGCCGATACGCAGGGTCCGATCCGGTACCCGGCATCAATTTTATTCCTCCGGCAACTGGACAGATGAATCTCGCACCCCCATATGTGAGAAAATCATTTATTTGCAATGTCCAGTTTTTTGGCACTCCCTTGAGAGTCGGATCATGAGAAAGTGATAAATGCGTTTTCACCATCATGGTGGCGTAATCATTATATTTCGGGTTTTTCTCAATTCGATCTGCTTTTGCTGATGCTTCAGGGGTGTAATTTACCCCATCAGCTCCATAGACTTCTTTGGCGATAAGTTCAATTCTCTTGCGTAATGGTGTATCCATATCATAAAGAAATTTGAAATCGACGGTATCATTGCAGGCATCAATAATAACGTCTGCCAGTTCCAGTGCACCTGCACCGCCTTTCAGCCAGTGTTCAGAGACGGCAACCCTTGCCCCGGCCGCTTCACACATTTTCTTGGTTAATTCAATTTCTGCTTTTGTATCAGTATGAAAAGAATTGATACATACGACCGGATTAATACCTGCTTTTTTGACAGTATTAATATGATGAACAAGATTGGACATGCCATCTTCCAGCCAGGCAAGATTCTCCTCAAAATATTCCTTGGGAATTGGTCTGCCCGGAACGACTGTCGGCGCGCCTGCATTGACGCCATGGTGTTTCAATGCACGAATTGTTGCCGTAATCACGGACACGCTTGGTGTATTACCGGAATACCGGCATTTGACATTCCAGAATTTTTCAAAACCAATGTCAGCACCGAATCCTGACTCAGTGATGTGATAATCAGCCAGTTTTAAAGCCATCTTGTCAGCGACGATTGATGAATGTCCGAGAGCGATATTTGCAAAAGGTCCTGCATGTACAAAGCAGGGTTGACCTTCAATCGACTGGAGCAGATTGGGATTTATTGCATTTTTCATCCACGCCGTCATTGCCCCTGCTACTTCAAGATCCTCGGTTGTCACCGGGTTCCCCTGCTTGTCGTATGCGACGATAATTCCGCCAATCCGTTTTCTGAAATCCGCAAGATCGCTGAAAACGGAAAGTATCGCCATTACTTCTGAAGAAACTGCGATAGCAAATTTGGAATTCATCATAAAACCATCCATTTTGCCACCGATACCAATGATGATATTTCTGAGTGCCTGGGCACAAAAATCTATTATCCAGCCCATTTCAACGTTGTTTGGATCGATATCAAGTCGTTTGAGATTCCGTTCTGCGAGTTGTGCATCATTGTAATTAAATTCATGTTGCATTCTGGAAGTTAATGCGACCATTGCCAGATTATGAGCATTCATGATCGCGTTAATGTCACCTGTAAGCCCCAATGAAAATTCTGTCAGCGGGATACATTGTGACAAACCACCACCTGCCGCTGATCCCTTGATATTAAAAGTTGGACCACCTGATGGTTGTCGTATTGCGGCAGTAACGCTTTTGTTACGTTTACCAAGGCCCTGTAAAATCCCGAGTGTGGTGGTAGATTTTCCTTCACCTAATGGTGTTGGAGTTAGTGCGGTTACCTCGATAAATTTTCCATCGGGTTTGTCTTTTAAGCGGTTTAATACTTTTGCATAATCAACTTTTGCCATATAGTGACCGTACGGAAGCAGCTCATCTTTTTCAATTCCCATATCATCCGCAAGCTGAATCGCAGTTTTCATGTTTTTTTCAGCAGCTGCGGCAATTTCCCAGTCAGCATGTTTTGTCGGGTCAAGAGGCATAATGTATTCTCCTAAATTTATTTTTTGGAATTGGAACTCGCAGGTATTTGAATAGGTATAAAAATGCTTTAATTTACATAATGTTATGGAAATTCCATTATGCTAAATCACATATATTTATTGTTAGTGGAAGGGTTAGCCTCCCTTATTTAAGGCCTATTTTAGCGTGTTAAACAGATATTCTCTAATGCCTTTTGTTTGAGTTCCCCGGCTGTTAATCCGGCTCTGTTAAACGGGGCATAGACCGGGTATGCAGGGTGATGGATCCGGAAATGATGATCAGGGTTGCGCCAATTAATGTGTATAGATCCGGCGCTTCCAGCCAGAATATCCAGCCAAAGATCGCAGCAAAGACCACAGCGCTGTAGGTATACGGGCCGATCTGTGGCGCCGGGGCGAGACTGTAACTGTAGGTCAGCAATAATTGTCCGCAGGTTGCAGAGAAACCTGCAAATGACATGACCAGCAATATCTCCCATGAAGGTGTCTGCCAGGCCCAAATCATGGGTACCGCAGAGATGAGCGTGGCTGTGAGGCTGAAATAAAACACGATACGCAAAGTGGGTTCGGTGCTGGACAGATTGCGTATGGTGACCATGGACAATGCAGCAAAGACAGCCGACAACAAGCCGACCCAGGCGGCGCTTTTGAACATCTCTATTCCCGGCTTCAGTATGAAACACAAGCCGATAAAGCCAATCACTATGGCAAAGACCAGTTTCAGAGATGACCTTTCCCCCAACCAGAGCAGGGCAATAATGGCGATAAAGATGGGTGAGGAATAATTCAGCAAGACGGCCTCGGCCAGGGGCAGGTGGGCAATGGCATAAAAAAAGCAGTACATGGCGGTTAAACCCGAGAGCGATCGTATCACATGGGCTGCAAGGCGTTTCGTTTTGAGATTGGCAAAACCTTTTTGATACAACCAGGGTAATAAAAACAGAAAGCCCAGACTGTTTCTGAGAAAGACAGTCATCTCATTGGGTAAATAGGCTGACGCATGGCGCACGGCCGCTCCCATGGCGGCAAACATCAGGGCGGCCAGGATGGCACAGTAAGCGCCACGCAAAAGATGTCTGGAATGCATATGATTTTGTGAACAGGACCGGCTGTGGTAGTCGTTTAACTGCGGCTGAATCATGACAGGAATTCCGGTTTACGTCACTAACCCTGATTGCAGGAAAATAGTGTCCCTGACAACATTCCGCCCTAGTGAATCCGGGCGGTTTCTGTTAGC
>MGYU01000013.1 GCA_001801885.1 Gammaproteobacteria bacterium RIFCSPLOWO2_12_47_11 | reverse complement strand
GATTGCGATGGAAGAGGGATTGCGCTTTGCGATACGTGAGGGTGGCCGCACCGTGGGTGCCGGTGTCGTCTCCAAGATTATTGAGTAAATTTAAATGGCAGAAAAACAAAACATAAGAATTCGCCTCAAGGCCTTTGATCATCGTTTGATCGATCAGTCGACCCGCGAAATCGTGGAGACTGCACGTCGCACCGGTGCACAGGTCAAAGGGCCTATTCCACTGCCGACCAAGAAGGAGCGCTTTACCATCCTGATTTCGCCACACGCTAATAAAGATGCACGTGATCAGTATGAAATCCGGACCCATAAGCGCTTGCTGGATATTGTAAATCCGACGGACAAAACTGTTGACGCGTTAATGAAACTGGATCTGGCCGCTGGTGTAGACGTACAGATCAAATTGAATTGATAAAAAGGTTACTGCAATGACGATTGGAATAATAGGCCGTAAGCGTGGAATGACCCGGGTCTTCAATGAAGAAGGCCAGTCTATTCCTGTTACGGTAATAGTAGCGGAACCAAACCGCGTGATACGTCTGATCGATCAAGATCATGATGGCTATCGTGCTGTGCAGATCGCATGGGGCAACAAAAAGCCGGCAAAAGTAAACAAGGCCATTACCGGAATATATGCCAAGGCTGAAATAACCGCAGGTGAAGGTCTGGCAGAGTTTCGTCTGGGTGCAGATGAAGGCAAGGATCTGGCTACGGGCAGTGAGATCAAGGTGAATATATTTACAGCGGGCCAGATCGTTGATGTTGCGGGGACGACTATGGGTAAAGGTTTTGCTGGCGCTGTCAAACGCCATAATTTTCGCATGAATAATGCAACTCATGGTTGTTCTGTATCTCACCGGTCAGCTGGTTCAATCGGTCAAAACCAGACTCCCGGCCGTGTCTTTAAAGGCAAGAAAATGGCGGGTCAAATGGGTAATACCAGGCAGACGGCCCAGAATCTTGAAGTAGTCCGTGTCGATGGTGACAGGAACCTGATATTGATCAGGGGTTCCGTCCCTGGTGCCAAGGGCGGCGAGGTATTGATCAAGCCTGCAGTAAAGGCCCGGGCGTGAAGAGCAAGCCATGGAATTGAAATTACATAAATTTGGAAAGAAAACGGCCGGCAAGGTCAAGGTTTCGGATAGCATTTTTGCTGCTGACTATAATGAAGCTTTGATCCATCAAGTGGTCACTGCATATATGGCCGGCTCCCGTGCAGGTACCAAGGCGCAAAAGACACGCGCAGAAGTCAGGGGTGGTGGCAGAAAACCCTGGCGGCAGAAAGGTTTGGGGCGTGCACGCGCGGGAACCATACGCAGCCCGATATGGCGCGGTGGCGGTGTGACGTTTGCAGCAAAAGTGCGTGATTTTTCGCAAAAGGTAAACAAAAAAATGTACCGGGGGGCAATGCGCTCCATACTTTCTGAACTTGCAAGACAAGACAGATTGATATTGATCGATAATATTGTTCTGGAAAATTCAAAAACCAAGTCATTCGTGGAAAAGTTGAATGAACTGAAACTGAAAGAGGTATTAATCATCACTGATGAGATATCAGAGAATCTCTATCTGGCATCCAGAAATATTCCATGCGTCAGCATAGTCGATACTCTGGAAATCAATCCGTATACGTTGATCGGATATGAAAATATTGTGATGACCAAAGAGGCCGTGCAAAAAGTGGAGGCGTGGCTGGCATGAACCAGGAACGTTTAATGAGCATATTGCTTGAGCCGCGTGTTTCCGAAAAAAGTACGATGGTTGCTGATAAAAATAACCAGTTTGTTTTCAAGGTTGCAGGCAATGCCAACAAGCAGGAGATAAAACGTGCTGTCGAGAAGATGTTTGCTGTTGAAGTCGCTTCAGTACAGGTATGCAACATCAAGGGTAAAACCAAATTGACAAGGTCCCAGCAAGGTAGCCGTCAGGGCTTGAAGAAGGCCTATGTGAGATTGAAACCCGGATTTGATATTGATTTTCTGGGTGCATAGTTATAGCGGAATGATTGAATATGCCATTAGTTAAACCAAAACCGACATCAGCCGGGCGCCGGGCACAGCTTAAAGTAATTACGCCGGGTCTCTACAAGGGCCAGCCCTATGAACCATTGCTGGAGAAGCAGGCCAAGTCTTCCGGCCGCAATAACCATGGCCATATTACGGTCAGGCATCGTGGCGGTGGTGCCAAACAGCGTTACCGTGTTATTGATTTCAAACGGGACAAAGATGCTATAACGGCGAAGGTCGAGCATATTGAATATGATCCAAACCGCTCTGCGCATATTGCGTTGTTACTATATACAGATGGCGAACGCCGTTACATCATCGCGCCACAAGGCGTTTCTGCAGGTGCAGAATTGATGTCCGGGGCCAATGCCGCGATCAAGGCAGGGAATTGTCTGCCACTGCGTAATATCCCGGTGGGTACAACCATACATTGTGTGGAGATGAAGCCGGGCAAGGGTGCACAGATCGCAAGAAGCGCCGGTGCCGGTGTGCAGCTTATGGCGCGTGAAGGCGCACATTCCACTTTGCGTTTACGTTCAGGTGAAATGCGCAAGGTATTGTCTGATTGCCGGGCAACCATAGGTGAAGTTGGTAACAACGAACATTCACTGGAACAGCTGGGCAAGGCAGGTGCGAAACGCTGGCGTGGTATAAGGCCCACGGTACGTGGTGTCGCCATGAACCCGGTAGATCATCCACATGGTGGTGGTGAAGGAAAAACTTCTGGCGGCCGTCATCCGGTTTCACCCTGGGGACAGCCAACCAAAGGTTACAAGACACGCAAGAACAAGCGTTCAAATAATTTAATAGTTAACAGACGTAAAAAATAACGGGGAAAACAGTGCCACGTTCAATTAAAAAAGGCCCTTTTGTTGATCATCATTTGATCAGGAAAGTTGAAACTGCAAAAGAGAAAAACGACAAACGGCCAATTAAAACATGGTCGCGTCGTTCCATGATCCTGCCTGATATGGTGGGTCTGACCATTGGCGTGCATAACGGGCGCGATCATATGCCTATTCTTATCACCGAGAATATGGTGGGTCATAAATTGGGGGAGTTTGCTATTACGCGAACCTTCCGCGGTCATTCCGCTGACAAGAAAGTGGTGGCTAAACCATTATGACTACATCCGCAAAACTAAGGTTTACCAGAATATCACCGCAAAAAGTGCGGCTGGTGGCAGATCAGATACGTGGTCTGCCGGTGGACCGCGCATTGAATATACTGTCATTCAGTAACAAGAAGGCGGCAGTGATAGTCAGGAAATTACTGGAATCAGCCATTGCAAATGCCGAGCATAACGATGGCGCGGATATTGATGAACTAACGGTCAAGTCCATATGTATTGATCAAGGTCCCACAATGAAACGTCTGCAGACACGGGCCAGAGGCCGTGCTGACAGGGTTTTAAAAAGAACCAGTCATGTAACCATAATGGTTGCTGGCACCGAAGAGTGAGAATGTAATGGGTCAAAAAGTACATCCAACTGGATTTCGTCTGGGCATAGTCAAGGACTGGACATCGACCTGGTATGCCAATACCAAGGACTATGCAAATTATCTGCACACAGATATCAAAGTGCGTGAGTATTTGCGCAAGAAACTTGCTACCGCTTCGGTCAGCCGTATACAGATAGAGCGGCTGGCCAGTAACGCCAGGATCATCATACACACGGCGCGGCCGGGTATTGTGATCGGTAAGAAAGGTGAAGATATAGAACGCCTTCGAATGGATATTTCCAACATGATGGGTGTTCCTGCCCAGGTCAGTGTGGAAGAAATACGCAAACCGGAACTGGATGCTTATCTGGTAGCCGAAAGTGTTGCGCAGCAGATTGCACGCCGCATCATGTTCAGGCGAGCAATGAAACGGGCCGTGACCAATACCATGCGGCTCGGTGCGCTGGGCATCAAGATTAACGTCAGTGGACGTTTGAATGGTGCAGAAATAGCTCGCTCGGAATGGTATCGCGAAGGCCGCGTACCATTGCATACCCTGCGTGCAGATATTGATTATGGATTTGCCGAATCACACACTACTTATGGTGTGATTGGTATCAAGGTCTGGATTTTTAAAGGTGAGATTTTTGGTAAAGATGATCAGCGTGAAGATGACACCGCTGCTACTGAAAATGCTACGGTAAGCTAACGGGATACGACGGTGTTACAGCCCAAGAAAACAAAATACAGAAAGCAAATGAAGCTTCGCAATCGCGGTAACGCGAAGGCTGGTATCAAGGTGAGCTTTGGTGAGTATGGCCTCAAGGCAATCTCACGTGGACGCATTACTGCACGTCAGATTGAGGCTGCCCGGCGTGCAATCACACGCAGCATCAAACGTGGTGGCAAGGTCTGGATCCGTATATTTCCGGACAAGCCGGTCAGCAAGAAACCGCTCGAGGTTCGTATGGGCGGCGGCAAGGGTAATGTTGAGTATTGGGTGGCACAAGTTCAGCCCGGCAGGATGTTATATGAAATTGAAGGGATTCCTGAAGATCAGGCTCGTGATGCCCTGAAACTGGCGGCTGCCAAATTGCCGGTGCAAACTGCATTTGTCGCCAGGACATTACTCTAATGAACACATCAGAATTAAGAAAAAAAAACAATGAGGAGCTTAACAACTTGCTCCTTGAACTGCGGCGTGAGCAATTTAATTTGCGCATGCAGAAAGGCTCTGGCCAGTTAAGCAAACCTAGCGAAGTAAAACGTGTGCGGCGTGATATTGCCAGGATCAAGACCATTATGAATGAATCGTCCATGGGTAATAAATGATGACTGAATCCGGGAAACAACCAAAAACGCTCTCAGGCCAAGTGGTGAGTGTAAAGATGAACAAGACGATTTCCGTCTTGATAGAACGTACAGTACAACATCCGCTCTACGGGAAATACATGCGGCGCTCAACAAAATTACTCGCACATGATGATAAAAATGAATGTAAAGAAGGTGATTTTGTTGTGATCGAATCATCAAGACCTATTTCCAAAAGAAAGTCATGGCGGTTGCAGAAGATTGTCACCAAGGCACAAGAAATTTAAGAGAGATTAAGGGAGAACGACGCATGATTCAGATGCAGACAATGCTTGAGGCCGCTGATAACAGCGGTGCGCGTCGGCTGATGTGTGTGAAGGTATTAGGTGGTTCTAAACGGCGTTATGCCAATGTTGGTGATGTGATCAAGGTGAGCGTCAAGGAAGCCATTGCACGTGGTAAGGTAAAAAAGGGTGAGGTTTACAATGCACTGGTTGTGCGTACCCGTAAGGGTGTGCGCCGTGCAGATGGTTCGTTGATCCGCTTTGACAGCAATGCCGCGGTATTGCTGAATAACCAGTTGCAGCCTATTGGCACACGTATTTTTGGCCCCGTAACACGTGAATTAAGAAGCGCTGAATTCATGAAGATTGTTTCTCTGGCACCTGAGGTTTTATAGAACATGCAGAAGATCAGGAAAGGTGATGAGGTCGTCGTGCTTGCCGGCAAGGATAAAGGCAAGACCGGTACCGTGCTGAGTGTTTTGAAAGTTGAAACAAAGGTCATTGTTGAGAACATTAATATGGCCAAACGCCATACCAAAGGTAATCCGATGCAGGGTGCCGCTGGTGGAATTATTGAGAAGGAAATGCCCATACATGTTTCAAATGTGGCTATCCGGAATCCGGTCACCCAAAAGGCGGACCGGATCGGGTTCAGGACACTGGAAGACGGGAAGAAAGTACGTTTTCACAAGTCCAACAATGAAGTCGTGGATATCTGAGGTTTAGCGTTATGCCAAGATTAGAAGATTACTACCGCGAAACGGTGATGCCTCAGTTAACCGGGCAGTTCAAGTACAAATCGGTGATGCAGGTGCCACGTATAAGCAAGATTACCATCAATATGGGTTTGGGTGAGGCTACTGCGGACAAGAAAATTATAGAACATGCAGTAGAAGATTTAACCAAGATCAGTGGCCAGAAACCGGTTGTCACTCATGCAAAAAAATCGGTTGCTAATTTCAAGTTGCGTGAAGGCTGGCCCATCGGTTGTAAAGTAACCCTGAGACGTAATCGCATGTATGAATTTCTGGATCGCCTGATTACAATTGCGATACCCAGAATCCGGGATTTTCGTGGTTTCAGCCCGCGTTCTTTCGATGGCCGTGGAAATTACACCATCGGTGTAAAAGAACAGATTATTTTCCCGGAAATTGATTACGACAAGATTGATACATTACGTGGCATGGACATTACCATCACCACAACTGCACGTTCTGACGAAGAGGCGCGTGCGTTATTAGCGGCATTCAAGTTTCCATTACGCACATAAGAGCAGATCGAGAATATGGCAAAAACCTCTATGGTTAATCGCGAGATCAAGCGCAACCGCCTGGTCAGAAAATATGCTGCAAAACGTCTGGCACTCAAGGTAAAAATAATTGATATGTCCCTGAGTGAAGAGGAACGGACAGCAGCACGAAATAAATTAAACATGCTGCCACGTGATTCAAGCAAGTCCAGACTGCGTAATCGTTGCAGCATTACCGGCCGTCCGCATGGTTATTACCGTAAATTCGGTCTAGGCAGAAACAAATTGCGTGAAGCCGCCATGCGTGGGGATGTTCCTGGGCTGGTCAAGGCAAGTTGGTAAGACAGTGAAAGGTATAAAGTTGAAAGTGAAAAGAATGGTACATAAGTGTTCCGGAAATATATCACGCTCAATTTTATGCTTGAGAGAAATTTTTAATAATACTTTTAACTTTAAACTTTGAACTGAATTTATATGAGTATGCAAGACCCTATAGCAGATATGTTCTGCCAGATAAGTAATGGCCAGGCCAGAGCCAGGATCAAGATTGATATGCCTTCATCCAAGCTCAAGGTGGCAATTGCCGAGATCCTCAGGCAGGAAGGATACATTAGCGGTTATGAGGTCAATGATAATGACAATAAAAAAACGCTGATTGTGGAACTCAAATATTTTGATGGCAAACCTGTGATAGAAAAACTGCAGAGGGTAAGCAAACCCAGTCTGCGTAGATTCAAATCCAAAGATGATCTGCCCAGAGTGCTCGGTGGTTTCGGTATGGCGATAATTTCCACATCCAGAGGTTTAATGACGGACAAGAACGCACGTGCCCAGGGTATCGGGGGCGAAGTGCTGTGTATTGTCGCTTGATGAGATAAGAGAGATGTCACGCATTGCAAAATATCCAGTCACTATTCCGTCAGGTGTTGAAGTCAGCATCAAAGGGAATACTGTGGCCATCAAGGGGAAAAAGGGTCAATTGATTCATGAGGCACATCAACTGATCACCGTGCAACAGGAAGATGGCATGCTTAAAATCGGTGTGAGAAACAACTCGAAATCCGCCAAGGCATTATCAGGGACAACCCGTGCACTGTTACAGAATAATGTTACAGGTGTCAGTGAAGGTTACCAGCGCAAGCTGGAAATTACTGGAGTGGGATATCGTGCCCAGGCACAAGGGAAAATGTTGAATCTGACCTTGGGTTTTTCACATCCGATCAACTTTCCTGTCCCTGAAGGTATAACTGTAGAGACACCTTCACAGACTGAAATAGTCATCAAAGGAATAGACAAACAGCAGGTGGGCCAGGTAGCTGCAAATATCCGTGATTACCGTCCACCGGAACCCTACAAGGGCAAGGGTGTACGTTATGCTGATGAAGTCATTATCCGTAAAGAAGCCAAGAAGGCCTAATGCAACAGGTTTTTAAAGAGACATGAATAAGAAAATAGCCAGATTACGCCGTGCACAACTGACCCGGGCGAGGATCAGACTCAACGGGTGCAACCGCCTCTGTGTTCACAAAACTCCGAGACATATGTATGCGCAGATAATTGCACCAAATGGTTCACAGGTGATCACGAGTGCTTCTACCCTGGATAAGGAAGTGAAAGCGCAGATCAAATACAGCGGTAATATTGCCGCCGCTACGGTAGTCGGCAAGATTTTGGCGGAGCGGGCCAAGAAAGCAGGTGTGACGAAGGTGGCTTTTGATCGTTCCGGATTTAAATATCACGGGCGCATCAAGGCATTGGCCGATGCTGCCCGCGAACAAGGTATGGAACTATAGAGGTCATAAGCGATGGCAGTCACTGAATCAATTACAGGTAACGAAGACCTCCAGGAAAAACTGGTTGCAGTCAATCGCGTTGCAAAAGTAGTCAAGGGTGGCAGACAGTTCCGATTCTCCGCGCTGACGGTAGTGGGCGATGGCAATGGCAAGGTGGGTTTGGGTTGCGGTAAATCACGCGAGGTACCGCTGGCGATACAAAAGGCAATGGAAGACGCCCGTCGTAACATGGTTTCTGTTGCTCTTAAGGAAGGCACATTGCACTATGCAGTGACTGCGAGCCATGGTGCTGCCAAGGTCTACATGCAACCGGCCTCTGACGGCACCGGGATCATTGCCGGCGGTGCGATGCGCGCAGTATTTGAAGTTGTGGGTATCCACAATATATTGGCTAAATCTATTGGTTCAACCAATCCGATTAATGTAGTTCGTGCCACCATTAAAGGGTTACAGCAAATTTCCTCTCCTGAGCTTATTGCTGCCAAGAGAGGCAAGAAAGTCGAGGAATTAGCGGATTAAACATGGCGAGCAAGAAGAAGCAGGTCAAGGTTACGCTTACACGCAGCACCAACAAGCGTCTTGCAGCTCACAAGGCCACAATTGCCGGACTGGGCCTGCGGCGTATTGGCCACACTGTGACATTAATTGATACACCCGAGATTCGCGGCATGATTAACAAGGTGGCTTATATGGTTGCCGTAGAGGATGCATGAGATGCGACTGAATACGATAAAGCCGAAAGAGGGTTCCAAGCCGGTGGCAAAAAGAGCAGGTCGTGGTATGGGATCCGGGTTGGGCAAGACCGGTGGCCGCGGACACAAAGGCCAGAAAGCCAGGGCGGGCGGTTTCCACAAGGTGGGTTTTGAGGGTGGTCAAATGCCCTTGCAGCGCCGTTTGCCCAAGTTGGGTTTTCACTCCCAATTGTCTGAGGTCACCGGAGAAATACGCCTGAATGAGCTGGCGAAAGTTGAAGCTGACATTATCGATCTGGCCGCATTGAAAGCTGCCAATCTTCTGGCAAAGCATATTATCCACGTTAAAGTGATTTGCTCCGGCAAACTGGAGAAGGCTGTCACAATCAAGGGACTGGGAGTTACCAAGGGTGCGCGTGCAGCAATTGAAGCTGCAGGCGGCAAGGTGGTAGAAGAATAAATGTCAGTTGCTAATCCGGTAATCCCGGGAGGTTTGGCAGGACTCAGCAAGCTCAAGGAGCTGCGCCAACGCCTGCTGTTTGTGTTGATTGCATTGTTTGTATTCAGGATAACAACGCATATTCCGGTACCCGGCATAAATGCCCAGGCACTGATGGATATGTTTAACCGGCAGAGTGGCACGATCCTGGATATGTTTAACATGTTTTCAGGCGGGGCATTGCAACGATTGTCTGTAGTTGCGCTCGGGATCATGCCGTATATTTCGGCGTCGATTATTATGCAGTTGCTGTCTTTCATTGATCCGAAATTGAAGCAACTGCGCAAGGAAGGCGAGATGGGCCGTCGCAAGATTACGCAGTACACCCGCTACGGCACGGTATTACTGGCAACCTTTCAGGCATTCGGTGTTGCTATTGCACTGGAGGGACAGAATGTCGTTTTAAATGCGGGCCTGAGTTTCAGGATTACGACAGTGGTGTCGCTGGTCACCGGGACCATGTTTTTAATGTGGCTGGGTGAACAGATTACCGAACGCGGTGTGGGTAACGGAATTTCGATGATTATTTTTGCCGGTATTGTGGCCGGTCTGCCGGCTGCGATTGGTGGTACGCTGGAATTATCACGTACCGGAGAGCTGCATCTTCTGGCCGTCATCGGCCTGTTTGCTCTGGCCGTGGTGGTAACGGGTTTTGTGGTGTTTGTAGAGCGCGGGCAGCGGCGTATCACTATAAATTATGCCAAGCGGCAGGTGGGAAGAAAAATGTATGCAGGGCAGTCCAGTCATTTGCCCTTGAAACTGAATATGTCTGGTGTCATACCACCGATATTTGCTTCCAGCATTATTTTATTCCCGGCCACGTTGGGCAGCTGGTTTGGGCAAAGTGAAGGGATGCAATGGCTGCAAAATCTGGTGGCAGGTATGTCACCAGGCCAGCCGCTCTATGTAATGATGTATGCCGCATTCATAGTGTTCTTCTGTTTTTTTTATACGGCGATAGTTTTTGATCCCCGCGAAACAGCAGAAAATCTGAAGAAATCCGGTGCTTTCGTGCCGGGCATGCGGCCAGGTGAACAGACAGCGTTGTATCTGGACAGTGTACTGACTAAATTGACGGCGGCAGGTGCGATATATATTACCGGCGTCTGCCTGTTGCCGGAATTTTTGATTTTGCAATATAACGTGCCTTTCTATTTTGGCGGCACATCATTGTTGATTATCGTTGTTGTGGTAATGGATTTTATGTCACAGGTGCAGGCCCATTTGATGTCACATCAATATGAAGGATTGTTGAAAAAGGCCAACCTGAAAGGTCACGGCAGGCGCTAGGGTAAACCCGCGAATATGCCGGACAGGAATTTGGAGAGCAATCATGAAAGTTAGAGCTTCAGTTAAAAAAATGTGCCGTAATTGCCGCATCATCCGGCGCCGGGGTGCTGTGCGCGTGATTTGCTCTGATCCACGGCATAAACAACGTCAAGGCTGATCACAGCCCGTATTATTGGAGAAATATAAAGATGGCCCGTATCGCAGGTGTAAATATACCGGACAACAAGCATTTGAATATTGCACTGACCTATATCTATGGCATCGGGCATGCCCGTGCCCTGAATATTTGCAGTACAGTTGGTCTACAACCACAGACCAAAGTCCGGGAACTGACTGAGGGCGATCTGGATAAATTAAGGACAGCTGTTGGTGAATTCAGTCTGGAAGGCGATCTGCGGCGTGAAGTTTCAATGAACATCAAACGTTTGATGGATCTCGGTACTTACCGCGGCATACGCCACAGGAAAGGGTTGCCGGTCCGTGGTCAGCGTACACAAACCAATGCCAGAACCCGAAAGGGTCCAAGGCGCAGTGTAAAAAAATAGGGTGATAACAGGTTAAGACTATGGCAAAAGTAACCAGCCGTAAAAAGCGTGTAAAAAGAACTGTCATTGACGGCGTGGCACATATACACGCCTCATTTAACAACACCATTGTCACGATCACCGATCGTCAGGGGAATTCACTGGCATGGGCAACATCCGGTGGCAGCGGTTTTCGCGGTTCACGCAAAAGTACACCATTTGCTGCACAGGTGGCTTCACAGAAAGCCGGAGAAGCGGCAAAGGAATTTGGTCTTAAAAACTTGGAAGTGTTGATCAAGGGGCCAGGACCGGGCCGTGAATCTGCTGTACGCGCATTGAATGCAGTGGGTTACAAGATCACCAATATCACTGATGTGACACCTGTCCCACACAATGGTTGTCGCCCGCCTAAAAAGCGGCGCGTATAAGACTGGAGCTTAGTTATGGCACGTTATTTAGGACCAAAATGTAAACTCAGCCGGCGTGAGGGCACCGATCTTTTATTAAAGAGCAGGGCACGTCCGCTTGAATCAAAATGCCAGATCGACAAAATCCCCGGCGAAGCAGCAGGCAAGACCAAGCGTCTTTCCAACTATGGTTTGCAGTTGCGTGAAAAACAGAAACTGCGCCGTATTTATGGCATTCTGGAACGGCAGTTTCGTAAATATTACTTTGAAGCCGCACGTATCAAGGGGTCGACAGGTGAGAACCTGTTAAAATTGCTTGAGTGCCGTCTTGATAATGTTGTTTACCGTATGGGTTTTGGCACCACCAGGAATGAAGCCAGACAACTGGTCAGCCACAAGGCGATCCAGGTAAATGGCAAGGTTGTTAATATACCTTCGTATCAGGTCAAACCATCTGACACAATAACGATAAGAGAAAAAAGCAAAAAGCAGGTTCGGATTCAGGACGCATTGAACATTGCGGAACAATTTGGTTTTCCTGACTGGGTAGATGTTAATACAAAGAAAATGGAGGGCGTATTTAAATCCGTTCCGGAACGCAGTGAGTTACCTCCGGACCTCAATGAACAACTCGTAGTTGAGCTTTACTCCAAGTAAGCTTAAGGAGGAACATGACGCATGACTGTCGCATTTAATGAATTATTAAAACCCCGGCGGGTTGAAGTCGACCCGATCAATGAATTCTGCGCGAAAATTACCATTGAGCCTCTGGATCGTGGATTCGGACATACGCTTGGTAACGCATTGCGCCGTGTATTACTTTCATCCATGCCGGGTTGTGCCGTTGTTGAGGCAGAGATACTGAATGTTCTCCATGAATATACAACCATTGAAGGCGTGCAGGAGGATGTCACCGATATCCTGCTCAACCTCAAGGGTCTGGCTATTCGTATGCATGCCAAGGATGAAGCTGTGCTGGCGCTCAGAAAAAGCGGACCGGGTGAAGTCAGGGCCAGTGATATTACCGTTGATCATGATGTCGAGATCGCCAACCCCGACCATCTTATTGCCAACCTGACCAAATCAGGTGAACTGAACATGACCATGAAAATCGTACGTGGCCGTGGTTACCAGCCCGTGATCGTGGGTAGCAGTGAAGAGGACCAGGCCATAGGCCGTCTGAAACTTGATGCCTCTTTCAGCCCGATCCGGCGAGTTTCGTATGAAGTACAGAGTGCCCGTGTTGAACAGCGTACCAACCTGGACAAACTGGTGCTTGAAATCGAAACCAATGGCACTATTGATCCGGAAGATGCCGTACGGGAAGCAGCAAGGATAATGCGCAGTCAGTTAGCAGTATTTGTTGATCTGGAAGCTGAAGAAGCAGAAGTTGCCGCCATCAGCCATGAACCGGATGTCGATCCGATACTGCTCAGACCGGTAGATGACCTGGAACTCACAGTACGTTCGGCAAATTGTCTCAAGGCCGAGAGTATATATTACATTGGTGATCTGATTCAGCGGACCGAGGTAGAGTTATTAAAGACCCCTAATCTCGGCAAGAAGTCACTCACCGAGATCAAGGATGTACTGGCATCACGCGGGTTGTCCCTGGGTATGCGCCTTGAAAACTGGCCACCGGCTGGACTTTATGAAAATAAAGATACCGTAGTATCCGCCTAATAGTAACAAGAGAGATTTTTTATGCGTCATCGTCAAAGTGGTAGAAAACTGAATCGCAACAGCAGTCACCGAAATGCCATGTTTCGTAACATGGCGGTGTCGCTCATGCATCATGAAATGATCAGAACGACACTGCCCAAGGCCAAGGAGCTACGCCGCGTTGCCGAACCCCTGATCACCATAGCCAAGAGTGATTCCGTTGCGAAGCGCCGTCTGGCCTTCTCACGGTTGCGGGATCGTGATGCGGTGACCAAACTGTTCAATGAATTGGGACCACGTTACAAGAACCGTCCCGGTGGCTATCTGCGTATATTGAAATGTGGTTTCCGTCCGGGTGACAAGGCCCCGATGGCCATCGTGGAATTGATAGACAGAAAATCAGATACAGCGGAAGAAAACAAAAAGACCGCGGATGCGGCATAAATAATAATAATATCTATATAGTACCGGGCATAGCCCGGTTTTTGTTTTTTCTGGTGGCAGAAATTGCGCCTATACTTCGTTGCGACACTTTCTCCGTTGCTCACTTATTTTCATATAAACTCCGCTACTCGAAAGTACCGCGCCTCGTCTTGACGCAATTTCTGCTCACCAGAATCAGTTAATATAACCTTGCACTTTTTACTTTCAACTCTACACTGTCTTTATGATAGTCCTCTTCACAGACTATGGTTTACAGGGGCCCTATATCGGCCAGATCGAGGCAGTCCTGTGCCATGAATCCTCCAAGTCGACAGTGATTAACCTGTTTACGGATTTACCCAGACAAAATCCAAAGGCTGCAGCCTATCTGCTTGCTGCTTATGCAACCGAATTCCCACCAGGCTCTATCTTCTTCTGTGTCGTGGATCCCGGCGTTGGCAGCTTTGAGGATAATCCGGTAGTGATGAGAATTGATAATCGCTGGTTTATCGGGCCGGACAATGGTGTATTTGATATTCTGGTGCGCCGGTCGGAAAAAACTGAATGCTGGAAAATCCATTGGCGGCCGGAAAAGCTATCGTCGAGTTTCCATGGCCGCGATCTCTACGCCCCGGTCTGCGCCATGATCTCTAATGGTATCGATATCCCGGGTGAAAAAATCCAATGGCAGGACCAGCACCAATGGCCGGATGAATTGAATGAGATTATTTATATCGATGCATTTGGCAATTGTATGACGGGGATTACTGCATCCAGTAAAAACAAAAATGCAATACTGCATATATCCGGCAAGGAATTGAATTATGCGAAAACATTTTCTGCAATGGCTGAAGGGGATGCATTCTGGTATGAAAATTCGAATGGCCTGGTGGAGATTGCAGTTAATAAAGGTAGTGCAGAAAAACTATTAAAATTGTCTATTGGTTCTACTATTGAGGTAAAAGCATAGCGTTCTCTATTAGGGACATTTGAAATTGGTTATGTGCCTAGCAATTTTCCCCTGAATATAAAGAATACCCCACCGGGGATGCACCGGGCATACTAGGCAGGTCATAAACAGGTTATTGCAGGGCAATAATAAATCGGTGATTATAATTGCCTGCAGAGAGTCTCAAGAAAAGAGTATACGAAGAAATAAAATATCATTTAAAGGTGAATAGAAATAAGCGGATTTTTAATCTGTTTTTAATTTATTAATTAATAATTCATTGACCTGTTCCGGGTTGGCCTTGCCCTGCGATTTTTTCATGATCTGGCCGACGAAGTAACCAATCAGCTTGCCCTGTTTCTCCGGCGTACTGTTTTGGTATTGTTCAACCTGTGCCGGGCTTTCTACTATAACTTCATCTACTAGTTTTTCTATGGCCCCGGCGTCAGTTACCTGCCTCAATCCTTTCTTCTCGATGATTGTACCTGCATCACCTTCGCCGTCCCACATAGCTTCAAATATCTCTTTGGCAATTTTGCTGGAAATAGTGTTGTCCTTGATACGCAAAATCAACCCGCCAAGCATTTCCGGTGTGACTGGACTCTCCATAATGTCCCTGTTTTCACGGTTCAATACAGCGGAGAGATCACCCATGATCCAGTTTGCACAGAGCTTGGCCTCACCATCTGCTGATTGAATTGCCTTTTCAAAATAGGCGGCCATGTCCTTGTTGGCAGTAAGGATTTCACTGTCATACTCAGACAGACGATATTCATCCATGAATCGCTGTTTTTTCGCATCTGGTAATTCAGGTAGTGTTGACCGGATACGTTCAATAGTTTCTTTATCTATCTCAACAGGCAGCAAATCGGGGTCGGGAAAGTAACGATAATCGTTGGCTTCTTCCTTGCTGCGCATAGAGCGGGTTTCATTTTTATTCGGATCGTATAGCCGGGTTTCCTGAATCACTTTGCCGCCGGATTCAAGAATATCGATCTGACGTTCAACTTCATGGTTAATGGCGAGTTCAACAAATTTAAAAGAGTTCAGATTCTTCAATTCTGAACGGGTTCCGAATTCCTTCTGACCTTTGGGCCTGATAGACACATTCGCATCACAGCGGAAGGAGCCCTCCTGCATGTTACCGTCACAGATTTCGAGATAGCGCACGATGGAATGGATCTTTTTCATATAGGCAACTGCTTCTTTCGCCGAACGCATGTCGGGTTCTGAGACAATCTCGATTAATGGCGTGCCGGCACGGTTCAGATCAATTCCGGTAAAATTGCCAAAACCTTCATGTACTGACTTGCCAGCATCTTCTTCCAGGTGCGCACGGGTAATACCGATGGTTTTTGTGGAGCCATCTTCAAGCTTTATATCAATTCGTCCCTTGCTGACGATAGGGTGTTCATACTGGCTGATCTGGTAGCCCTTGGGCAGATCCGGATAGAAATAGTTCTTGCGTGCAAAAACCGAGCGCGAAGGTATTTCTGCATTGACCGCCAGGCCAAACCGGATTGCCATCTCTACAACTTTGGCATTGAGTACCGGAAGTACACCGGGCAATCCCAGATCGACTGCACAGGCCTGTACATTGGCCTCTGCACCATACACCGTCGCCGCACCAGAGAATATCTTGCTCCGTGTTGCAAGTTGCGCGTGTATTTCAAGACCGATAACAGTTTCCCATTCCATGTTCAATCAAATCCTGCCGGTGCCAGCTTGTGCCAGTGGGTTACCTGCTGGAATCTATGGGCAATATTCAGCAAACGTGGTTCTGCGAAATAGTTACCGATAACCTGCATACCCACCGGGAGTCCACCCAGCATACCTGCCGGTATGGAAATCGCAGGCAGGCCAGCCAGGTTTACGGAAACCGTATAAATATCCGACAGGTACATGGTGATGGGATCATCCAGCAGTTCATTGATCCTGAATGCCGGGCCGGGTGCTGTTGGACCGATAATAACGTCTACTTTTGACAAGGCCTGCCTGAATTCATCCCGGATCAACCGGCGTATCTTCTGTGCCTTAAGGTAATAGGCATCGTAATATCCGGCAGACAATACATAGGTGCCGATCATGATCCGGCGTTTCACCTCACGGCCAAAACCTTCACCACGGGAGCGGCAATACAGATCAGATAAATCTTCGGGATCATTACAACGGTAGCCAAATCGCACACCATCGAAGCGGGCGAGATTGGATGAACACTCGGCCGGTGCAACAACATAATAAACGGGAATGGATAATTTCGAACCAGGCAGACTGATCTCTTTCACATTCGCGCCGAGTTTTTCCAGTTCTTTCACACCTTCATGGATAATCCGGCCGATGTCGGGATTCAACTGCTCATCAAAATATTCCTTTGGCAATCCTATCTTTAGGCCTGCAATACTGTTATTGAGATGTTGTGTGTAATCTTCTACTGGATTTTCTGCTGATGTGGAATCACGTTCATCAAACCCGGCGATCGCATTCATGATTAATGCGGCATCTTCCGCTGTTCGCGTCATTGGTCCGCCCTGGTCCAGGCTTGAGGCAAAGGCAATCATGCCATAACGTGAGATTCTTCCGTACGTTGGTTTCAATCCGGTAATACCACATAGAGAAGCAGGTTGCCGTATGGAGCCACCGGTATCAGTACCGGTGGCAACCGGAACAAGGCGCGCGGCAACTGCAGCAGCTGATCCGCCGGAAGAACCGCCAGGAACACGATCCATGTCCCAGGGATTCAATACCGGGCCATAAAAACTCGTTTCGTTGGATGAACCCATGGCAAATTCATCCATGTTGGTTTTGCCGATCATCACCATTCCTGCATTATTCAATTTTTCTACAACCGTGGCATCGTATGGTGCAATAAAGTTATCCAGCATCTTCGATCCACAAGAGGTCTTTACGCCGTCTGTGCAGAAGATGTCTTTTTGTGCGATTGGGATACCGGTGAGTGGACCGGCATTTCCCTGGTTGATTTTTTCATCGGCAAGTTTTGCCTGCAGCAGTGCATGTTCAGGTGTGATACTGATAAAGCAATTCAGCTTTTGATTGATATTGGTACAGCGCTCAAGCACAAGACGAGTCAGTTCCACGCTGCTTATATCACGATGTTGTAATACCTGTACCAGTTCGGCAATATTTTTTTTGTGCATGAACAGAAGATTTTTCCGTTTACAAACCAGTTTGGTATTATTCTATGACCTTGGGCACAAGGTAATGGCCATTCTTCACGGCAGGCGCAACCTGCTGAAAGTGATCTTTTTGATTGTTTTCTGTAATTTCATCCGGTCTCAATCGTGCGGGGATTTCCAAGGGATGTGCCATGGCCTCAATTTCCCCTGTTTCGACCTGATCCATCTGTTCTACAAGATCAAGAATATTGGACAGATCCCGGGTATAATTCGAAACGTCATGTTCGGCAATTGCAAGCCGTGCCAGCCAGGCAATTTTATCAATATCGGATTTATGAAGTAACATAAAACCCCGTAATTATTCTTTAAAATTAACAATTTACCATATACCAGCACTTGTCCAAAGGCATCTTGATAACTACATTTACAGTATTAGGTATAATTATTCCTGCAGCCGCTTGATATTAACTGGAAAAATCCCTATCTTGGTATGATTTTACCGGGTAATTGTGATAAAAAGCGACCGAAACTGTGCTGGCAAATCTCTGGCCGGATAATGACTTGATTTCACCTACAGGTGTTTGCATCATCACTACAACTTAAAAGTAAGACCATTAATGTTTAATACGATACGCGGTTTATTTTCAAATGATCTCTCCATTGATCTCGGCACTGCCAACACCCTGATTTATGTAAGAGGCAAGGGCATAGTACTTAACGAACCTTCGGTTGTCGCTATCCGCAAGGATGGCGACAGTCTGAATGCCAAATCCATACGTGCGGTTGGCCACGAAGCAAAGCGTATGTTGGGACGGACACCAGGACACATTATAGCTATTCGTCCATTGAAAGATGGCGTTATTGCTGATTTCACTGTAACGGAAAAGATGTTGCAACATTTTATCCGCCAGGTACATGGCTCAACTTTATTCAAACCCAGTCCAAGAGTACTCGTTGCTGTTCCATGCGGGTCGACGCAGGTTGAGCGGCGTGCCATTCGTGAATCCGCGGCCGGGGCGGGTGCGAGGACAGTGCATCTGATAGAGGAACCTATGGCGGCTGCTATCGGTGCCGGTATGCCGGTGAGTGATGCGCGTGGTTCCATGGTACTGGATATAGGTGGCGGTACTACCGAGGTCGCTGTCATTTCACTTAACGGAATTGTCTATTCCGATTCTGTACGTATTGGTGGCGACCGGTTTGACGAGGCCATCATAAATTATGTCCGGCGCAACTATGGCAGTTTGATTGGTGATGCAACTGCCGAACGCGTCAAACATGAGATTGGCTGTGCCTATCCCGGCAATGAAGTCAGGGAAATAGAAGTGCGCGGGCGCAATCTTGCTGAAGGTATACCGCGCAGCTTTACCCTGAACAGTAATGAAATACTGGAAGCATTGCAGGAACCACTGGCTGGTATAGTCGGCGCAGTAAAGAATGCACTGGAAAAAACTCCGCCGGAACTGGGATCCGATGTGGCCGAGAGAGGCATGGTATTGACCGGTGGCGGGGCATTATTGAGAGATTTGGATCGTTTATTGATGGAGGAAACAGGTTTGCCCGTGATCGTTGCCGAAGACCCGCTGACCTGTGTTGCACGTGGAGGTGGCCGTTATCTTGAAATGATAGATGAATATGGTACCGATATACTGGTAGTTGAATAACCCGCTGTTTTTATAAAAACAGGAGGTAGATCATTAATACACTGTTTTTAAAGGGTCCCTCAGCCAATGTAAAAGTGGTTGTGTTTATATTGGCTTCAATAATACTGATGACTGTCGATCATCGTCACAGTCATCTTGAATCTGTTCGTTCGGCGCTTTCTGTACTTGTTTATCCCCTGCAATATCTTGTAAATACTCCTTTCATGGTGACACGCTGGGCCAAGGATTCATTTGTCACACATGAATCATTACTGAGTGAAAATGAGCGATTGCGTAAAGAACAATTATTGTTAAGTTCAAAACTGCAAAAATATGAAATCCTGGAGACGGAAAATGAACGTTTACGCAGACTGCTTGAATCCTCATTCAAGCTTGGCGACAAGGTTGTTATTGCCGAATTGCTTGCGGTCAATATGCAACCATTCCGTCATACAGTAGTCATCAACAAGGGCAAACGTGAAGGGGCTTATGATGGACAACCTATTGTTGATGCAAACGGGATCATGGGCCAGATAGTCCATGTCGGGCCATTCAGCAGCACGGTTTTATTGATTACTGATCCGACTCACGCCATACCCGTGCAGATCAACCGGAATGGTTTGCGCGCTATCGCCGTGGGCACTGGTCTGAGCCAGAGCCTGCAGCTGGAATATTTACCCAATAATGCAGACATTGAAAAAGGGGATTTGATTGTGTCTTCGGGGCTGGGCAGCCGTTTTCCGCCTGGATATCCGGTAGGTGTAGTAATAGATATCATGCTCGACCCTGCCGAACCTTTTGCCAAGGTCAAGGTTGCGCCCAGTGCCAAACTGGAACAGATCCGGGAAGTATTACTGGTATGGCCGAATGATTATGTCAGGATTGGTTTTTACAGCAGTGATTATGCGGTGAACCAATGAATACAGAAAAACAACACGGTGGCGGGGTTATTTTTTTCAGTTTTATCGTGGCATTGATGTTAACTGCCATGCCGTTGCCTGAATGGGCGATTAACTGGCGCCCGGCGTGGGTTGCCATGGTATTGATCTATTGGTGTATGGCATTGCCACACCGGGTGGGTATCGGGGTTGGCTGGTTGTTGGGTATATTCCTAGACGTATTGCAAGGGACCCTCCTCGGTCAAAATGCAATTGGTCTTGCCATTCTTGCGTTCCTTACACTGAAATCACATCAACGCGTCAGAATGTACCCGCTGGTACAGCAAGCACTGGTGATTTGTCTTTTTGTTGTTGTTTATCAATTACTGTCATTGTGGGTACGTGGCATCATGGGCATACCACCCAGGTCATGGACTTACTGGATGCCTGCCTTCACCAGTATGGTATTGTGGCCCTGGTTATTTATCATTCTACGGGATTTACGCCGCCGCTATCATGTGTCCTGAACCCGGACATGTCGCTCAAATTTTATTTCAAAGACAATATTGAAGAATCCCGTTTGATAAAACGGCGGATAATTATTGCAGCCAGTATCGTAATTTTGTTGATGGGCCTGTTGTTGCTGCGACTGGTTAATCTGCAAATGATCAAACATGAACATTTTATTACCCTGTCGCAGAATAACCGGGTCAAGGTGTTACCTATTCCTCCTATCCGGGGCCTGATTTACAGCCGGGACGATATCTTGCTGGCTGAAAACCAGCCTGCCTTCAGTCTGGAGATCATCCCGGAACAGGTAGAAAACATGGATGATGTCATCAAGGCATTGGCAAGGATTGTTTCAATTCAGGATGAAGATACAAGGCGATTTTATAAATTGTTAAAAGAAAAACGCCGGCATGACAGTGTGCCATTACGCTATAACCTGGACGAGATTGAAGTGGCAAATTTCGCGGTCAATAATCATTTATTCCCCGGGGTTGAAGTCGTCGCGCGTCCATATCGCCGTTATCCACTGAAAGATATCACCTCACATGTTATTGGTTATGTAGGCAGGATCGATGATAACGACATGGCACAACTGGATAACTCCAATTATCTGGGTATAACCCATATCGGTAAATTAGGCATAGAAAAGACTTATGAAGAACTGCTGCATGGACGTGTCGGTCATCAGCAGGTGGAGGTTAATGCGCAAGGGAGAATTATCCGTGTGCTGGAACGTACTGCACCCGAGCCAGGCAAGAATATATACCTGTCACTGGATGTTTCACTACAAAAAGTTGCAGTAGAGGCCTTAAAAGACAAGAAGGGAGCCATTGTTGCTGTTGATCCAGCCAATGGAGACGTCCTCGCACTGGTGAGTTCGCCGGGCTATGATCCGAATCCTTTTGTTAATGGTATAGATGCAAAGTCTTACCAGGCTCTGCTCGAATCAAAATCAACTCCGTTGATCAACCGGGCTGTACAGGGCAAATATCCGCCCGGTTCGGTCATCAAACCCTTCCTCGGTGCAGTTGCACTTGCCTATGGTGTACGCACAAAAGATGAAACAACCTGGTGTCCTGGTTGGTATGCTCTGAAAGGTCACGAACACCGTTACAGGGATTGGAAAAGGGGAGGTCATGGGCACGTCAATCTCAATACTGCCATCGTGCAATCATGTGATGTTTACTACTATTCCCTGGCCAACGATCTGGGGATTAATCGATTATATGACGGACTGGCGAACTTTGGTTTCGGTGAGAAAACCGGTATTGATATCAGCGGCGAAAGCACCGGTCTGGTGCCATCAGTAGAATGGAAACGCAGGGTCTACAACCAACCCTGGTATCAGGGAGAGACTCTGATTGCCGGGATAGGGCAGGGTGCTGTTTTGACAACGCCTGTACAGCTGGCTGTGGCAACCGCCGCCGTCGCCAGTCAAGGCAAAATTGTATCACCACATCTTGCTTATGAAGCAAGAGACCCTATAACCAATCAGGTACAAATTCTGGAACACGCTCATTCACATCAGGTGGCTTTTCAGGATCCAGGGATATGGAAATTTATAATTGAGGCCATGACAGATGTTGTACATGGGGCATATGGTACGGCGCGCAGAAGTGGCATGGATGCAAAATATAAATTTGCCGGAAAAACAGGTACAGCCCAGGTTATCGGTATTGACCAGAATGAAGCATATAAAAAGGAAGACATTGCAGAGGAATTTCAGGATCACGCATTATTCATTGCCTTTGCGCCGGTTGACTCACCGAAAATTGCAGTGGCGATTATAGTGGAGAATGGCGGCAGCGGTTCTGGCGCTGCTGCACCGATAGCCAGAATTTTGTTCGACCATTATCTGTTGGGTCTGCAACCTGTGTCTGAAGTAAAGGAAAATAACACATAATATGGAACAAAAATCACTGGCACAACGGCTGCATATAGATATCCCGCTGTTATTCGGGCTAGTGTTACTTTGTGGCATGGGTCTAATCATACTCTATAGTGCTGGAGGCCAGGACATAGACATCGTGATTCGCCAAGGCGTCCGCATGTTTCTTGCAATTATGTTGATGTTCGCAGTTGCGCAACTGACACCCACGCAGATGGAACGCTGGTCTTTATGGGTTTATCTGGGCGGGGTGATATTACTCATAGTGGTATTGTACATCGGCCATATCAGTAAAGGTGCACAACGCTGGATCGATATTGGTCTGGTTCGTTTCCAGCCTTCGGAAATCATGAAACTGGCCGTCCCGATGGCCGTGGCCTGGTTTCTTGCCAGTAGCAACCTGCCGGTAAAAATCGGGCGTGTGGTCATTGCCTGCGTAATGATTATGGTGCCGGTTGTCCTCATTGCAAAACAACCGGATCTCGGGACGGCCTTGCTCGTTGCCATCGCAGGACTGTCCATATTATTCATAGCAGGAATCAGCTGGCGTCTGATTACAGCCCTGTTCATATTAGGAGCGACAGCGGCCCCGCTATTATGGCATTTCATGCATGATTACCAGAAACGCAGATTGTTGATGTTTCTCGATCCTGAACAGGATCCACTCGGTTCCGGATACCACATCATCCAGTCACAGATCGCTATAGGGTCTGGTGGTATTTATGGCAAGGGCTGGTTGAATGGCACGCAATCACATCTTGAATTTTTGCCGGAACGATCCACGGATTTTATCTTTGCCGTTTATTCGGAAGAATTCGGATTAATGGGGGCGATACTTTTAATTTCAATCTATCTTTTCGTAATCAGCCGGGGCCTGACTATAGCTGTGTCTGCCCAGCAGACCTACGGAAAATTACTCGCTGCGGGAATAATTCTTACTTTTTCTGTCTATGTATTTGTGAATATCGGAATGGCCATAGGTCAGCTCCCTGTTGTTGGCGTCCCCTTGCCATTGATTAGCCAGGGCGGCACATCCATTGTTACATTAATGTTAGCATTCGGCATTTTGATGTCCATCAATACACATCGCAGGATGTTGTCAGAGTAAACAACCGGATTAACCATGCAAAAAATTATCAAACTAACAGTACTTGCCGTAATGATTAATTCGGGGAATGCAGGCGCCCAATTGCTGGATCAAAAAGAGATTAGTAATTTTATTGATCATATGGTCTCTACTCATCAGTATAACCGCGCTGAACTGGAAGCTGTTTTCAAAAGGACCAATAAATCTGAAAGGGTACTGGCGGCAATCTCAAAACCGGCTGAGGCATTACCCTGGTATAAATATCGTCCCATCTTCATACAACAGAACCGTATCGAGCAGGGACTGGCCTTTTGGGTAAGGCACCAGGACTTATTGGCGCGTGCAGAGAAGGAATATGGTGTGCCGGCACAGATCATCGTCGCCATCATTGGTGTCGAAACCATGTACGGGACGAATACAGGGAAAGACAGGGTGATGGACGCACTGGCAACTTTGGCCTTTCATTATCCAATACGGGCCGCTTTTTTTCGCAGTGAGCTGGAGCATTTTCTCTTGCTCGCCAGAGAGCAGAACATTGATCCTTTGTCTCTGAACGGTTCATATGCCGGAGCAATGGGCATGCCGCAGTTTATATCCAGCAGTTACAGGCATTATGCGGTGGATTTCGACAGGGATGGCAAGATCGATATCTGGAATAATCCGGCGGATGCGATAGGCAGTGTGGCTAATTATTTCTGTCAACATGGCTGGACATTGGGCCAGAAGGTCGTGGTGCCAGGCAGTGTCACAGGTGACAAATATACCCAGACATTAACTGATGATTTAAAGCCAGGCATCAACGCAGGTATGCTTTATTCCTATGGAATTGAGATAAATGAGAAAATACCGCCGGGAGTCAACGTCAAGGTATTAAGTCTGGAAGGGCCTGATGGCGAGGAGATATGGATCTGTTTAAATAATTTTTATGTGATAACCCGCTATAATCGCAGTCCGTTGTATGCCATGGCCGTCTATCAGCTTTCAGAAGAAATACTTGGGAAATACGGTAATAATGTTGCACATCTTAAATAATAAAATGAATCAGGCAAGTCCGTACTGTAGAATCTCATTACTTGTTGTGATTTGTATCTTATCAGCTGCATGTGCTATCACAGGTGTAGATCGTGACAGTCCTCCATCAAGAACGGTCGATGTAACTTCAATCCCCGATGCAGTGCCCAGAGATGAACCGCGCAGCCAGTATGGCAATCCATCTTCCTATGAGGTATTTGGCCATCGTTATTATGTCATGGAGAACAGCAAGGGCTACGTTGAGCGTGGTATTGCCTCGTGGTATGGTACAAAATTTCATGGCAAACGTACTTCCAGTGGAGAATCCTATGACATGTACGCTATGACTGCCGCACACAAGACATTACCACTGCCGGCCTATGTGGAAGTCACCAATCTTGAAAACAGGAGAACCGTCATCTTAAGGGTGAATGACCGTGGACCTTTCCATGATAACAGAATCATCGATCTGTCCTATACTGCCGCAGTAAAACTGGGTATTGTGGCGAAAGGTACGGGCCTGGTGGAAGTACGTGCCATTGCCTCAACGAAGAATTATGCAGGAGCGAAGAACACTGATCCGTCGTTCAGAACAGTATCAACCGGCCAACAGGGCCTGCCTTTCTATATACAGGTAGGAGCATTTTCAGATTTGTTAAACGCAGAAAAATTGCGTGTCAGAGTGAGTGTTGTTGGTGTTGATCTGGTGCAAATCAATCAGGCAGCAGTTGCAGGAAAAACTTTGTATCGTGTGAGGATTGGTCCTCTTGCCAGTGTTGAAAATGCAGATCAGATAGTCAACCAGTTGGTACAGATAGGTATACAGGACCATCATATTGTCACTGATTAATAACATTCTATCTCTGACTAACTACAGTTTTACTGAAACATCCCGGAAAATAATTTAATAATCATGCAAATTAATAAATTTATTATCATTTTTTTACAGATTGTGTTTTGTCATTCATTGTACGCGGGGGCTGTTATTGTGCCGGCACCACCAGTTATAAAGGCCTCCAGTTACCTGATTATGGATTTTAACAGTGGCCAGATACTGGCCGCAGAAAATATTGACAATCAGTTGCCACCTGCAAGTCTCACGAAAATCATGACAGCCTATGTTGCAGGCCACGAACTGGACGAGAATCATATCACGCTTGATGACAAGGTAACCGTGAGTGAAAAGGCATGGCGCATGACCGGTTCCAGGATGTTCATCGAGGTAAACAAGCAGGTCACGGTGAGGGAATTACTGGAAGGGATCATCATTCAATCGGGTAACGATGCCAGTGTTGCCCTGGCGGAACATATCTCCGGCGATGAATCGGTGTTTGCAGGGTTGATGAACCAACATGCAAGGAGACTGGGCATGACGAACAGTCATTTTGTCGATGCAACCGGGCTGCCGGATGGACAGCATTACTCCAGTGCGCACGACATGGCGCTACTGGGTGCTGCACTGATCCGGGATTATCCGGATATCTATGAGATACACTCCCGTAAGGAATTTACCTTTAATGGTATTAAACAACTCAACCGCAACCGGCTGTTATGGCTGGACAATACAGTCGACGGCATAAAAACAGGGCATACGGAAAAAGCCGGCTATTGCCTGGTGGCCTCTGCACAGCGCGATGATATGAGATTGATCGCTGTGGTTATGGGAGCAGAAAGTGAGAAGGCACGAGCCAGTGCTGTACAGGCCCTGTTGAATTACGGATTCAGATTCTATGAGACCAGAAAACTGCACAGTGCCGGTGAAATCCTGACCACTGCTAGAATATGGAAAGGTACAATAGACAATATCGGGCTCGGACTGAAAGATGATCTCTACGTGACCATTCCCAGAGGTCAGTTTGACAAACTTGAGAAGAAATTTGAATTACCGGAAAGGATCATTGCGCCTGTTAAAGTGGATATCGAAACAGGCCACATGAAATTAATACTTGCTGGCAGGGAAGTCATGACCATCCCGTTGTATGCCAGAGAAACCGTTCCGGAAGGTGGTTTCTTCAAGCGCATGAAAGATAAAATCAAACTCATTATTGAATAATTTTATATGGGGAATGTTTATCTCAATGGCAAATACCTGCCACTGGAAGATGCGAAAATATCTGTTCTGGATCGCGGTTTTACTTTTGGCGATGGTGTCTATGAAGTTTTTCTGGTTTATCAAAGAAAGATATTCCGTCTTGCAGAACATCTGGAAAGACTGGATCGGAGTCTTGCCGGTATATATATGAAAAATCCCAGGACCAATGATGAATGGAAGCAGATATTAAAGGATCTGGTCGATGATAATCCTGCCGACAATCAATCGCTTTATCTGCAAATCACCAGAGGTGTGTCTGAACGCGATCATTCAATCGCTCTTGCGAAAGAGCCGACCATCTTCGCCATGAGCAAGGTGTTGCCGCAACGTAATTTGGTACATGGCATTAGTGCCATTACCTGTGAAGATATTCGCTGGAAACTTTGTGATATCAAGGCAATTACCCTGTTACCCAGCGTGTTATTGCGGCACCGGGCAATGCAGGCCGGTGCCACCGAGGCCATATTGTTCAAGGGTGATATCGTGACGGAGGGTGCCGCCAGCAATGTGTTTATCGTGAGTAATGGCGTAGTCAAAACCCCACCCAAGGACAGCAGCATTCTGCCGGGAATCACCCGGGACCTGGTATTGGAATTGTTACAAAGGGAAGGTGTTCCATGCCGGGAAACCAGCATTACCAGAGAAGAACTCCGCAGCGCCGGTGAAATCTGGATCACCAGTTCGACCTGGGAAATAGTTCCTGTTATTAAACTGGATGAGCGTCCGGTGGGTGATGGTAATCCCGGAAAAGTCTGGGAAAAAGCGATGGAAATATACCAGAAGTTCAAGAGCAGTCCGGATTAATTCGACTATAGTATAATTTACCTTGTTTCCATCATCCCGGCGACACTATGGACCTTTATAAAGCATTTACCGTTGAGGCGGCGCATCATTTACCCAATCTGCCTGAAGGGCATAAATGCAGACGTTTACATGGTCATTCATTCCGCATAGAAATTCATGTGACCGGCACGGTGGATAAAAAACCGGGTTGGGTCATGGACTTTGCCGAGATCAGCCAATACTTCAAACCCCTGTTTGAACAACTTGATCATCATTATTTGAACGAAGTTCCCGGCCTGGAGAATCCCACCAGCGAAAATCTGGCGGTCTGGATCTGGCAAAGACTGAAACCGGCCTTGCCCCGGCTATCGTCCGTTGCCATACAAGAAACCTGTACCTCCGGTTGTGTGTACCGGGGGGAAGATTGAGCGCAGGATTATTATTCTATTGAGAGGTCATTCCCGTGAACAAAATCAACATTACTGAATTACTGGGAGATGGCATAGGCCCTGAATTACGTGAGTCAGTCTATGCGGTAGCAGAAGCCTTACCGCTGAATTTTAATTTTATTCCCTTTGATTTGTCACTGGAAAACCGCGAGAGCGGTGACCGGGACTTGTTTGACAAGGTCATTGCATCCATGCACTCGACCAAACTGGCGCTGAAGTATCCCACTGTCACCAAAACCGCAAGTCCGAATGCCATCATACGCAGGCGGTGCAATTTCAGTGTCATCCTGCGGCCGGTGATATCCATCAAAGGCATAAAATCTCATTTCACCGAAGAAGTGTTTTTATATATCGTCCGTATTGCTACCGGCGGAACCTATGATGATCCGGGCCGGCCCATCGGCAAGGACGCCGCGATCTCTATCAGGATCGTAGAACGTGATCCCTGCCGGCAGGCGGCCCGCTATGCTTTCGAGTTTGCGCGCAAGAAAAAACTCAGTGTCACATCGTCATCCAAGCATACCATCCAGCGCGCAACGGACGGGTTATTCGAATCAGTGGTGAGCGAAGTCCATGAACAGTACCCGGACATCGAACACCATGTCGAACTGTTCGACGCCTTGCTGGCTAAGATTATTCTCAAACCGGGAAAATACCAGGTGGTACTGGTGTTGAATGAGTATGGTGATTTTCTCTCGGACATGGCCAGTGGCTTGATTGGCAGTATCGGTACCGGTGCCAGCGGAAATTTCAGTTTCAGGGATGACGATAGCGTGGATATTGCGATGTTTGACCCCTCCGGCGGAACGGCGCCCGACATCGCCGGGCAGAACAAATGCAATCCCACTGCGATATTGCTCGCTTTGGGCATGTTGCTGGATCACATCGATCGTTATGATCTGGGGCACGAACTGAGAATGGCGATGCTTTCCTGTGTCGCGGAAGGGGTATGTACTGCAGATATCGGCGGCAGACTGGGTACCAGGGAATTTACCAGGGAAGTGATAGAAAGAATGAAGGGAAAATTCTGAAATGGATGACTGCAAACTGTTATCTGGGTATCTGTATTTATTGAAGAGTTATTTAATAAGCGTGGCCTGTCTCCAGTTGTTACTTGCTTCAATTAGTCTATTATGAGAAGTTCAATTTATGCGGCCTTATGCGCGATTCTTTTGTGTTTTGTTTTCGTGAATTGTTCAAAGCCAGAGGGTCAATCCGCGACGATTATTGGACGAGTAGAATATGTGGTTATGGAAGACGTGAGAATAAAAATCAAGGCGCGCATAGATACCGGCGCAGGAGTCTCATCGATCGATGCGAAGATTATTGAAATCAAACCAACTGCGGATGGGTCGGGAGAGCAGGTTATCTTTCAGATTAAAGATGACGATGGGAAAATAAAAACTATTGAGCGAACCATTGTTGAATGGGTGGAGATCAAGGGCAAGGGTACTACGCAAACGGTCAAGCGGCCAGTTGTGAGATTGGATTTCTGTTTAGGCGGAAGGCGTCTTGAGGGGAGAATCAACCTAGCGGACCGAACCATGTTCCTCTATCCCGTCCTTATAGGCCGAAACATTCTCAAAACCGGAGATTTCCTCATTGATCCTCGTAAGAAATTCATGAAGAAGCCCGGCTGTTGATTAAAGGGATGTACCCGTTTAATCCCTCGATTAATTCTCACCCAAGGTAATCTTTAGTTCCTGATCCCTTTACCGATCTTCATAAGATAAAGACTGAAGATAAACAGGATAACGATAAACAAGGTGATAATCGTAAAAGCAAACATGAGATCGACATCAGATACTCCAAGCAAACCGTAGCGGAAAGCATTCACCATATACAATATCGGGTTGAATTTTGAAACGGTTTGCCAGAATTCGGGCAGCAGGTTGATGGAATAGAATATCCCGCCGAGGTATATCAGTGGTGTCAGTATGAAGGTGGGGATGATGGAGATGTCATCGAATTTTCTTGCGAAGATGCCATTGATGAATCCGCCGAGTGAAAACAGGATCGAGGTCAGCAGCACGACTGCAATCACCACCCCCAGATGATGGATGCTGAGCCTGGTGAAAAACATGGCAACCAGCGTTACCACTAACCCCACCAATGCACCCCGCGCGACACCACCGGTTATGTAGCCACCCAGGATCACAAAATCGGGGATAGGGGCGACCAGCATTTCTTCAATGTGGCGCTGGAATTTCGCGCCAAAAAACGAAGAAACCACATTGGCATAACTGTTATTGATAATGGACATCATGATGAGACCCGGCGCTATAAATTCAATATAGGAAAAGCCGGACATCATCCCGATGCGCGGGCCTATCAGGTTGCCGAAGATCAGAAAATACAGTGCCATGCTGATAGCCGGAGGCAGGATGGTCTGGATCCAGATGCGTGTGAAGCGGGTGATCTCCTTGATGACGATCGTGCAGAATGCAGTCACGAAAAGATTACGGTTCATCGTGGTCATTGGGGATGATTGTTTTTACACAGCAGGCGCACGAACAGTTCTTCCAGGCGGTTGGCTTTGTTGCGCATGCTCTTCACCCGGATGTTGTTCCTGCCAAAGAATTCAAACAGGGTATTGAGGTCCTGTCCGTTGGTAATCTCGGCCTCCAGCGTGGTGTCATCTGTCTTGTGCAATTTGAATGGGCCCGCATCCGGTAACAGGGCAATCGGTTCAGTGAGATCAAAAATAAATGTTTCAATACTGAGTTTGCTCAGCAGGGATTTCATGGTGGTGTTTTCTATAATATTACCGTGATCGATGATGGCGATGTTCTTGCACAGCTTTTCCGCTTCCTCGAGATAGTGTGTGGTCAGGACGATGGTCGTGCCTTGCCGGTTAATCTCGGTGAGAAATTCCCACATGGACCGGCGCAACTCCACGTCCACCCCGGCGGTGGGTTCGTCGAGGATTAATAATTTCGGTTCATGCACCAGTGCCCGCGCGATCATCAGCCGGCGTTTGAGTCCACCGGAGAGGGTGCGTGAGGGGTCATTGCGTTTATCCCACAATCCCAGTTGCGTGAGGTATTTTTCCGCCCGCTTCCAGGCCTGTTTTCTGGGAATGCCGTAATATCCGGCCTGGTTCAACACAATCTCAAGGCAGGGTTCGAACTGGGAGAAGTTTATTTCCTGCGGCACGATGCCGATGAGGGATTTGGCCTCGATAATGTTTGTATCCAAATCATAGTCATAGACAAAGATCTTGCCATCCGTTTTGTTGACGAGCGAGGTGATGATGCCAATGGTGGTGGATTTACCGGCGCCATTCGGCCCCAGCAGGGCAAAGAAATCACCCTGGGAGACTTCCAGGTCGATGCCCTTCAGCGCATGCATGCCGTTGGCATAAATCTTTTTAAGATTTTGTATCCGTAACGCTTTCACAGCAGGATTATAATCAATTTAATGATCAAAAGACCGGGCAGGTAATAATAAGGAGGAAACTACAAGGCTTCTAGTGACTGGTTATTGCCGTGCATCTTTCAATTTCTGTTTCTGATCTTCATGTTTCTTTTTAAGTTCCTTGGCGAGTTCGCTGTCCCGTTTCAATACCAGCCTGAAATACTCTTTGGGTATCTTGATCAGGCGTGACTCATTTTCTGTGCGCGCAAAGGCATTACGCTTACCCTTGGTGTCCGGCATCAGCGATTGTTCACCAAAATAATCACCGGTTTTGAGGTGTGCCAGAATGACGATCTTGCCATCAATGTCCAGTGTAAATATCTCAACAGAACCTTCCAGAACCACATACATGGCATCGCCGGGTTGTGATTCCTTGAGGACAAAATCTCCCGGGCCCACCTTGACTACTTCGGTCCATTCATGGATGGTCAGCAATTCATCACGGTTGAGACTCTTGAACAGGCGGATTTTTATGATCAGGTCGCGCACTTCATCCGGTGGAAACGCCGGCATCACAGGCTTGGGTGGTGTGGCCTGGGGTTGAGGAGCGGGTTTGCTGCTTGCAACGTTAATCAGAGTGACATCTTCATCATCACTCAGACTGAAATCGTCACGCTTGATACTCAGCAGGACATATTTTTTATCTATGCGGAAAACCTTGGTTGGATAAACAGCCTTGATGGTGGCATTACGCCGACCCGTGCTGCCGGGCATCAGGGAACGTTCACCGAAAAAATCCCCGGCCCGCAGAGTTGCAATTGATATATCCCGGTTGCTGGATTCAGCGCGTATTAACACCTCCACCGTGCCTTCCAGAATGATATACATGCAGTCGCCAATCTCGGACTCACGGATAATGAGCTGTTTCGGCGCGTATTCCTTAATACCATTCTCCGGTGCATTCAGAATACCCTCCAGGAGATCATCATTCAGTGATCTGAAAATAGGTGTATTTTTGAGCAGTGATATATGTAACTGTAATCCATCCATATCCTAAATACCTTCAAAGGTTGCCGTATATTTTGAAGTAATTTTATTGTTGAAAACCCAGGCCATTGCATACGCAATTCTGATACAGGTCATAAAAATCGACTGACAAGCCTGATCATAGCGCTATTTCGCCTAATGTAAAAACCGGCAGGGCGTGAAATGCCATATTAATCACAATCCTGACAGTAATTGTGACTGGTTTATCACCTGAATAAACTTATCGGTTGTGTGATTCCAGGAGATAATCCAGCCACATTCTGGATAGTTTTTCCTGTACTGTGTTCTGACGCAGACGTGCATTAAGGTTGGGGAAATCCACACGGTCGAGTTCCTGATCCTGGTTATAGCATGAATAGACAAAGTATTCTTCGCCGGTATGCGGATCAACATGTTTGCACAGGCATTGCGCACATACGCCTTTCATCATGCATTGCATGGGTGAATTAATGGAACCGATAGCAGTATTCCCTGGTTTCAGCCAGGGTTTGAGGCGGCCATGCCGGGCCTCCTTGACAGCTGCCATCATGCGGTCCGAACCGATCACTATGGTATGGTCAACCTCTGATAATTTGATAGAAGTATCGCCCAGATCCCCTTTGGCATAGGCTTCGATGGCATCCAGGATATTGCCTATACAGGTCTTGTCCTGCGGGCGAGTAGTGAGAACAGGCTTCACGCCGGGGGCCGGATCGACGGCCCAGACGATAACATCGGATGCAGCCTCAATGTCCGCCACCTTGAACACATCGGTGGGATGCCTGTAACCGGCAAAATAGATGACTTTATTCCCCGTGGCCCTCAAGGCCTTGCCTATCGAAAACTGTACGGCATTTCCCAACCCGCCACCGATGAGCATGACCGTCTTGTTCCGGGTAATCTCGGTCGGTGCGCCGGTCACACCCATCACAACGAGCGGGTCGCCCGGTTTCCACAGTGCACAGAGCCTGGAAGAACTGCCCACTTCCAGTGCTATCAGTGAAATTTGTCCCTTTTCCTTGTCAACCCAGGCCCCGGTCAGGGCCAGACCTTCGGCAGCGAGTACAGTGCCTTCGACAACCGGTGCCAGACTCTCGAGATTCTGCACCCGGTAAAATTGTCCCGGATGGAATTTGCGGGCCTGCATGGGGGCATGCACGATGACCTCGATAATAGTGGGGGTGAGGCGGTTAACTTCGATTATTGTGGCGGTTAAATCGGCTTCCAGCTGCTTGAATAAACCCTGCATGGACTGGTTCCGGCTTTGCTGTTGTGCCGGATCCAGCGCCAATAATTCCTGCTCAAACAGTTTGACGATATAGGGATAACCATCCTTGGCACTGGCCATGGCTTTGACCACATTACCGGCATATACCGGGTGATTGTCACCGTAGAATGAAATAAATTTGCCGTGCTTGTGATAGGAGGAAAACGGAGCCGGACGGCCTATCTTGGGGATGGTAGCATCGTCCATGGGCACCAGTTCCGGCAGGTCAGGTTCATTCCAGTGCGGTTCATAGCGCTGGAAGAATTTTTCATCCATCCTGAAGCTGTAGGGGTGTTCCTGCTCATATATGGTATTGGGCGAGGTCCCGGCGGCGATAAACAGGCTAAGCAATGGTATTTCCACTTCTTTGCCTGTGGACAACCAGTGGCCTTCCTTTTCTTCCAGCTGTTCGAAGCGGACGGCCTGCAGCGCCCCGTATTCATCCGGTATGGCCTCCAGCGGATTCATGCCCTCGGCGATTTGTATGCCCTCTTTCAAGGCCTCATGGATTTCTTCATGGTTTTGCCGGTAGGCCGGGGCGTTTTCAATGCCCTTGCGGTAAAACAGGGTAACACCACCCCATTGTTCAATAAGTGGCTGAAAATCGGGTTTTTCACTCGCGGCAGTGGCACGCTGGCGTTCGGACAATATGGCGCGACCATGGGACAGAAACTCATCCAGGATCTCAAGTTCTTCCCGGTCATAAACAGCACGCACTGTCTCTACACCTTGCTCCTCAACCAGTTTTGTGTAGCGATGCAATATTTTCTCTACCTGTACTGGATAATAAGCAGTTACTTCTGTAGTCGTATCAATGGCTGTGAGTCCACCCCCAATAATACCGGCCGGCAGGCGGACCTGCAGATTGGCCAATGAGGAATTTTTGCCAGCCCCGGTCAATTGCAGGGCCATGAGAAAATCCGAGGCCTTGCGTATACCCCGGATCAGGTTGTTTTTCAGACCGATAATTGTAGGTTTGCCGGCACCGCTGGCGATGGCGATGTGGTCGAATCCCATCTCCCAAGCTTCTTCAATGGTGATAGTCCCGCCGAAACGTACACCGCCAAAACAGCGGAAATTGTTGCGCCGGGCCAGGGTCAGATAGATTACCTTGAGGAAATTCTTGTCCCAGCGAACAGTAATACCGTATTCAGCTACCCCACCAAAACCAGCCAACAGTCGTTTATCCAGGTCTTCATACAACTCCCGGAAATCCCTGACCGGGCGGGGTAATCGCGTGTTGCTGCCGGTGAGTTCCACCGGCAGTGGCTCAATTTTCAGGGCATCGATGCCGGCAACGGCAAAACCTTCATTGATCAGGTAATGCGCCAGGGTATAGCCCGCCGGACCCATACCTACCACCAGCACATTTTTGCCGTTGTAGGGCAAGGCATAAGGCCGTTTCACATTCAACGGATTCCAGCGGGTGAGCAGGCTGTATATCTCAACTCCATAGGGCATGAACAGGACGTCAGTCAGGACGTTGGTTTCGATCTGCGGGATATTGACCGGCTCGGTTTTCTGGTAGATACAACCCCGCATGCAATCATTGCAAATACGGTGGCCGGTACCGGGACACATGGGATTATCGATTGTCACCAGAGCCAGTGCGCCGATATTATCACCCTGCCGTTTCACGACATGCATCTCCGATATCTTCTCACCTAATGGACAGCCGATGATGGTGACACCCAGGGCATTGGTCTTGTAGTCCCCGCCACGTTTGTTGCGCATGCCCTTCGAACAGGAATCAGTGTCCCGGTCGTGACAATATATACAGTGGTCCACCTCATACAGTACTTGTCGTTCAATAAAGCGTGGATCCGTCAGGGCAAAACCGTCACGGCGCCGATATTCCCCGGCCGGTGCTGTCCAGGTAGTAAAACCTTCCCGTTGCCGGGTTTCATGATGGACCAGATGTTTAATATCAGTTTTCCGGGGTGTCTTGAAGCTCATCCATCCTGAAATAATTTTATTGAGTTCCGGGTCATTGAGCGCTGCATAACACCAGCGTTGGACAGCTTCCAGCAACACATCGGTAAATTCAGCAGGTTCCTGTTTTGCCAAAGCTGCAGCGAACGCTACTTTGCTTTGCGGGTCAGCTTCAAGCCGTTGCCGGAGAGTGTTTACCTCTGAATCCGCATCATTTATTTCAGCCGGCTTGCCCCTGGCCAGTCCCCGGTAATGATTGGAAAGCCGGGCCAGCCTGGAGCCCACCCGGCAGAAAGCATGTTCCAGATCTGTGTCAGTGGCCGTTTCCGGAAAGGCAATTCTTTTTAACAGATCAATATCACCCTGAATCTTTTTTATATCCCACCGGGTGATATCCGCATCCTTGAAGCGGGCCTGAATTTTCTCAACGATTTCGTTGCGAAAAACAAAGATTGTTTCGACTTCATCCCGGATGGCCGATTGTTGATTGGCACGTTCTGCTTCGACATGAAACAACCGTGCAACAAATTCCCCCACATGCGGCGCCAGACGCACCAGAAGATCAGAGATGGCCTGCGGTGCCATCTCTTTACCGAGTGTATTTTTGTAAGTTTGATACTCGGCAAACAGTCCTGCATCCAGCACTTTGAGTGTGGTATCAAATACATTCAACAGGTCAGCCAGACGCGAAGGCTTATACAGATCAGCATAGCTGAAACCTTGAATTCCAAGGATTAAGTTATGGTCTTCTGCAATTCGATGCGATGCTGCCAATGTTCGTGCCTCGCTGGTAATTATTCAACGGTAACGTGGATGTAAAGCTCGGGGTTGATCAGGCCGCCAATTTAACGGACTCAACCTATAATTAAAAGTAATTATTTTCCATATTTTTAGATTAATTTAGAATAACAAATTGCAATATCATTTTTTCACGGATCAGCAGTTGAGCCGTGCAAAAAGACCGCAGCTTATGGAATAAACCGGGGTAGTATTTTATTCGTCTACCTTGTCCCCGGGGGTTGTCAGATCAGGCTGGAGGCTCTGCTTTATTCTTTTTTTCCGTTGATTTTCCCCCACCCGAGGTTCCCGAACCGGGGTAAGGACTAAAGGGAAAAGGCCTGGTTTCTGACTGGAAAGTGACATAATCCAGTATCTGCAGTGCATACTGGGTCAGGCCACTGCTGAATTTTTCAAGTTGCTCATTCAATTTTCCGGTAATAACTTTTGTAACAAATTGAAATATTACCAGCAACCAGATGATCCCTATGAGAAAGTAAAAAATGACCCCAAAAATGATGATGAACAAGCCTCGCAACCAGGTATCCACATTTTTTACATTTTCTTTTACGTTCGCGTCCATTTTTCTACCCCCGTTAATTATTTTATAAGTAATAAAATCAATGCGTATCTGTACTGACAGTATATATACCAAAATTTAAAAAATCCGGGTAAATGCATTTACCCCGGCCATATCACGGTCAGTCTATCGTCTCTTGCTATCCTGCTACCGGTGACCACTCTGGCAGTCATACCGCCGTGATTCCTGACTGCATTATAACCCCCTCTGCCAAGATTCTCCTCCATTCTGGAGCAGGGATGGCAGTAACCGGTGCCTTCAAGTTCTGTTGCACCCAGGGTGAAACGCTGATCCTTGAGTACGGCAATATTGATGCCGGAGATCATCAGGTTGCGGCGTAATTGTGCCGGATAAACCGTTGCTAATCCGCATAATGATGCAATCACTGGCAGATGTTCGGCCTGAATCAGGGTGACCTGGCGCTCTCCATTTACAGTTTTACCGGCATAATGGTCACCCTCGATACCCTGCCCGATCAGAAGTACAGCAGTATCAAGTTCGACCATGTCATCCCGGTGTTGTGGGCGTATACCTAACCATTCCAGTCTGCCTGACTGCGCATGGCAAGACTGCAACTCTGTGAGCGTCTGGGTAATCGTAAGCGTCATAAATGATGATAATGTGGTAATCTTTAAGGTATCGAATTATAAACAAGATACCTCAAATGAAACCTGCCACCACAGAATCTTTAATCGAATTTCCCTGTGAGTTTCCAATCAAGGCCATGGGCCGGGCTGACGATGATTTCGATGCGCTGGTTGTCAGCATTATCCGCAGGCATTCTCCCGAATTCACAGACGCTACGGTCAGAAAACGCCTGAGCCGGGGTGGTAAATATGTTTCTGTAACAGTCACGATACAGGCACAAAGCCAGGAACAGCTCGATAAGCTGTATATGGAGCTGAATACTAACGAACAGGTATTGATGGCATTGTGACCATGCCGAACCGGATAAACATCAGGCAGTCAGGGCAAAGTGATTATCAAACGATCTATGAATCCATGGTGCGCTATACCCGTGAACGTGATGAGAATTCCCCGGATGAAATATGGTGCCTGCAACACCCGCCCGTGTTCACACTTGGTCTGGCCGGTAAAGAAGAACATATTCTGGCGGCCGGTGATATCCCGATCATCAGGACCGATCGCGGTGGCCAGGTGACCTACCATGGTCCCGGCCAGATGGTGGTTTATCTTTTGCTGGATCTGCAACGCAAGGGACTGACCATAAAACGCTACGTAGCGTTGCTCGAACAGGCCTTGATCGATATGTGTGCATTTCTCGGAATTAAGGCCATCCGCAAGGCAGGGGCACCCGGAGTTTATGTCTCGGGCAAGAAAATTGCCGCACTTGGTATCCGGGTAAAACGGGGTTGCAGCTATCATGGACTCGCATTGAATGTGGACATGGACCTCGCACCGTTCCGGTATATTAACCCCTGCGGTTTTCCGGGATTAGAGGTGACACAATTGAAAGCACAGGGATGTCTGCTGGACATTAATGCAACCTTTACCACGCTACTGCCCTATCTGTTGAAACAGCTTGGCTTTGCTGAATATGAACAAACTCAAGATGTGGGTTTGAGCAACCCGGTGCAAACTTCGCAGGCAGCGTAAATGGTCTAATTAATGCGCAACGAAAACAGCAAACCAACCCGTGAACAGCGTGGTGAATTGAAGACACGCTTTCCGATCAGGGTCGTTTATGAAAACATCTCCCTGCCACGTAAACCGGTGTGGATCCGTGCGAAGGCGCCTACCGATCCGAAAGCGTTAAACCTTAAAGTATTGTTACGTGAACATAATCTGCATACTGTTTGTGAAGAGGCTGCATGCCCGAACCTGGGTGAGTGTTTCACCCACGGCACGGCCACCTTCATGATCATGGGCGATTTGTGCACACGCCGTTGCCCATTCTGCGATGTTGCCCATGGCCGTCCCAAACCGCTGGATAAAAATGAACCGGCCAATCTTGCCCATGCCATTCAATTGATGAAACTGCAATATGTCGTGATCACCTCCGTGGATCGTGATGACCTGAAAGACGGTGGTGCCGGACATTTTGCAGAATGTATCCGGAAGGTACGTGCAATGGTGCCGGCTATCACGATCGAGATACTCACACCGGACTTTCGGAAACGCGCTGATATCGCGCTGGCTATAATACAATCATCACCCCCCGATGTTTTTAATCATAATCTTGAAACCGTACCACGTTTGTACAGGTATGCGCGTCCCGGAGCGGTGTATGAGGGATCGCTGGAACTCATCAGGCATTTCAAGTCACAACATCCGGATGTCCCCACAAAATCCGGCCTGATGCTGGGTTTGGGTGAAACCATCGAAGAAGTGAAGGAAGTGTTAAATGATCTCCGCGCCCATGATTGTGACTGGTTGACCATCGGCCAGTACCTGCAACCCAGCCGCCACCACCTGCCGGTGGGTCGTTTTGTCCATCCGGATGAATTTAATAAACTTGGTGACTATGCGCGTAACATTGGTTTTAAAAATGTTGCCAGCGGCCCGATGGTACGTTCATCGTATCATGCTGATATGCAGGCGCAGGGCGAAATAGTGGGAAGAGTCGCGGTCTGATGTAAATTGCTGAAATAATAATCAGCAATTGTTTTATTTATTCTTTAATATTTTTTTTACCTTGCTCTCAATACTGCCGCGGGCAAACTGCGTTTTGATTATTTCTTCCAGACCGAGCTTCGCAGCATCACGCACAATAGTCCCATCCTGTTGCTGGACAATGGCATAGCCCCGATTGAGCGTCGCTGTTGGACTGATGGCGTCCAGGGCGCGAATTGCATTTGTCATGAGGTTTTCAAAATGTTTCATGGAAAGCCTGATGGTACGCGTCATGCGTTGTTGTAACTGATGACAATGTGCCTTGTTCATTTTTAATGCGTGGACCGGATTGTTGTGTTGAAGAGCAAGGTTCAAATCTGCAAGTTGTCTGATATGAGTGCTCAAACCGGCCCGGACAAGATGGATTAACTGTGTGGAAAGACTGTCCAGACGCTGGCCGATCATTTGTATGGTGCGGACCGGATGCGGCAACCGTTTTTCCAGTTGATAAATGTTCTGCTTCAAATCACTGATCAGTATATTCATCAACCGCACCAGTTTTCTGTTTGCTTGCTGTAAATGCATTTTCAATTGCGCCTGGTCCAGACTGACGATCTCAGCAGCTGCAGAAGGAGTCGGTGCACGGTGATCGGCCACAAAATCTGCTATGGTGAAATCGATCTCATGGCCGATGCCAGTGACCACCGGCAGAGTACAATCAAAAACAGCACGGGCAAGATTTTCGTTATTAAATGCCCACAGATCTTCAAGTGATCCGCCACCACGTGCAAGAATCAATACATCGCATTCTTTTCTCCGTTCAGCCGTTTGTAACATGGAGATAATCTGTGCCGGTGCCGCTTCGCCCTGGACTGCAGTTGGGTAAAGGATAATATTTGCAAGCGGATAGCGGCGTCTGAGTACTGTGAGAATGTCGCGAATGGCGGCACCCGTAGGTGAAGTGATGATGCCGATGGTCCTTGCCATGTGTGGCACGGGCTTTTTATGTTGGTCATCAAAGAGTCCCTCCCTGAACAGGCGCTGTTTGAGTTCTTCAAAGGCGCGTTGCAGGGCGCCGTCGCCTACCGGTTCCATTCGTTCAACGATGAGTTGGTATTCACCACGATTTTCATACAGGCTGACATTGGCCTGGATCAAAACTGATACTCCGTTTTCCGGACTGAATTTCAGGGTACGCCGGCGGTTCTGAAACATGGCGCAGCGTACCTGTGAATACTGGTCTTTAAGGGAAAAATAGATATGGCCCGAGGCAGGTTGTGCAAGATTGGAGATCTCGCCCTGCACCCAGACCGAAGGGAAACTCCCTTCCAGAATGGCACGTACTTCACGGTTCAATCGCGTGACATTATAGATATCAAGCGCTGCGATTTCGTTGTCCTGAATGTTATCCATCAGTCTTTTGTGCTGTGAAAATACAGGTTTAAATAAAATAAACGTTGTTTACCCATCAGGGGGGTATCTCTATAATAACCGGTTACTCTAGAGACTGGTAAGAATTAAGCGATGCGCATTACCGAACAAGCCCTGACTTTTGATGATGTCCTGCTGGTACCCGCCTACTCGCAAGTTCTGCCACGGCAGGTCGAACTAAAGACACGGCTGACGCGTAATATCACGCTCAATATCCCCATCATATCAGCCGCCATGGACACGGTGACTGAGGCCCGTTTGGCTATTGCACTGGCCCAGGAAGGCGGTATGGGTATTATTCACAAAAACATGAGTGCCGAGGCACAGGGCCTGCAGGTGCGCATGGTGAAAAAATTTGAAAGCGGCGTAATCAAGGATCCATTTACCGTGACACCGGATACCAGTATCCGGGAAGTGCTCGAATTGACCCGTGCGCATCATATTTCAGGTGTGCCGGTGGTTGAAGGTGAACAATTGCTGGGTATTGTTACCAGCCGTGATCTGCGCTTTGAAACACACTACAGCGATCCGGTAAAAAATATCATGACACCCAAGGACCGGCTGATCACTGTACAGGAAGATGCAGATGACCAGGAGATAAAGGCATTGCTGCACAAATACCGCATTGAGAAGGTGCTGGTGGTCAATGACAAATTCCAGTTGCGCGGCCTGGTGACTGTCAAGGATATCCAGAAGGCGCATGAATTTCCCAATGCCTGCAAGGACCGTGAAGTACAGTTACGTGTGGGTGCGGCTGTGGGTGTAGGTGAGGGTACCACAGAACGTGTCGAAGCCCTGGTCAGCGCAGGAGTTGATGTGATCGTGGTGGACACGGCTCATGGTCATTCACAAGGTGTACTTGATATGGTGCGTCTGATTAAAAAGAATTATCCCGATACAGAGGTCATAGGCGGTAATGTTGCCACCGCAGAAGGTGCGTTGGCCCTGGTTGAGGCGGGCGCCGATGCCGTCAAGGTGGGTATCGGCCCGGGGTCTATCTGTACAACACGCATAGTGACCGGTGTGGGCGTCCCCCAGATCACGGCTGTGATAAATATTGCACAGGCATTGAAAGATACAGATGTCCCCTTTATCTCTGATGGTGGCATTCGCTATTCGGGTGATATCGCCAAGGCGCTGGCAGCAGGTGCCAGTTCGGTCATGATAGGCAGTCTGCTGGCCGGTTCGGAGGAGGCACCGGGTGAGGTTGAACTGTTTCAGGGACGTTCTTACAAAACCTACCGTGGAATGGGGTCACTGGGCGCAATGACCCAGCAACATGGATCGTCAGATCGTTATTTCCAGGAAAATGACGAAATTGAGAAACTGGTGCCTGAGGGAATAGAAGGACGCGTACCCTATAAAGGCAGCATGGGGGCAATCATCCACCAGCTGCTGGGTGGAATTCGTGCCTCCATGGGTTATACCGGATGCAAGAACATTGATGAATTACGCAGCAAGGCTTCATTTGTGCGTTTAACCAATGCAGGGGTGCGTGAAAGTCATGTGCATGATGTGTCGATCACCAAAGAAGCACCCAATTACCGGATAG
>MGYU01000012.1:255-12257 GCA_001801885.1 Gammaproteobacteria bacterium RIFCSPLOWO2_12_47_11 | reverse complement strand
CTTTTGCAGTATTGTTCAAATTCTGTTCCGAATTTCCGGCGCAGGAATGATTCTTCGGCAGCCACGATGGCTGTATAGGAAAGCAGGAAGAAACTGCCGCCCAGCAAATAAACCCAGAAATTATTATAGATAACCAGAAAACCAATGATGATGAAAAGATTACCAACATACAGTGGATTACGGCAGTGGGCGAAAATGCCTTCCGTCACCAGTGTATCGGCATCTATTCTTTTTTGCTTACCGCCGCGTTTGATATAAGCCAACCCGATGACTGTAGCCCGGATCCCTTGTCCGATAAGTATGATCAATATACCGGTTATATCCAGCCAGATATCGAGGTTCTCGTCCTTAGCGAATGGGTAAGGTTTAAATAATATAAAAAGGGTGAAAAGAACTGCGGGGAACAGGATATTACGATAGCGAAACAAAAAATTCCCATATGCGATAAACATGGCAATCTTGTGCCAGTTTATCTGATATTTATTTAATGGCAACAATGCCGGAAAAATTATACCAACGGAAAAATTCCTCTATATGTGTGAATCCGCTCTCAAGGATTAACTTCCGGTTTTCTTCCTGGTGATAAGGGATTAAAACATTTTCAAGCGCTTCACGTTTCTGGGATATTTCAAGATCAGAGTAACCCATGTGGCGTTTGTAGTTATAATAATATTCAATAAACAATCGGTTCAGCAGGGTACATGATCCGGTTACTTTTTCGACAAGAATTAAACAGCCGTTGGTATTGAGTCCGTTAAAGATTTCCTTTATGAGTTTCCCACGGTTCAGTGGCCTGACAAATTGCAGTGTCAGCAGCAGGATAACAACCGAACCGTTCTCTATCTTCGGTAGATCGTTCAGGTTGGCATTGACCAGTTTCATTCTGTCCTTGCAGGGCAGATTCCTGAATTTATGGGTTGCCTTTTCGAGCATCTCATCCGAGTTATCCATGCCAATAAGCTGAACGTCCTTGTCCAGTAAGTTACCCAGGAGGGAGAGAGTAGTACCTGTAGCGCACCCGATGTCATAGAGATTGGTCCCATGTGCAGCAAAACTGACGGCCAGTTCACAGACCATGCGCTGGATTTCTTCATAATATGGTACCGAGCGGTTGACCATATCGTCGAATACGGACGCGGTTTCAGCCCCGAATTTAAAATCATGCGCAGGCTGTGGTATTGCGAAATTCCTGTCCGTTATTGCGGATTCAGCCTGGTTCTCTAATCCGGGATTATTAATAATTCTGAACATATCTTGACTCCATAGTGTATTTTTAAGAAATATCACAGATACCTTAAGGAATGCTTAAGTCATCGTTTCTCAAGGTCTACGGGGGGCTTGAAGTATTTCTTCCCTGTGTTCATAGCTGCAACGATTGCATTTTTCTCACGAATTTCGGTTAAAACAACACCGATAAAGAGCAAAATCACGGCGAGCAGCAAAAGATAAAACAGGGTTTCATGGGTCTCGGCGATGGGTTCATGGACTGCGCGCATCCTGTTATAGGCCGCTTCATCAATGCCCTCTTTTGAACCAGGTTTAATATCGACTATCTGCTGTGGTCCTCACCTGTGTCCGTTACATACTCCTTGATTTCATGTCCGAAAAGCGGCAGGTTAGGTTATGCTTCAAAGACAGCTTAAATAGCTGATCCAAATCAATCATTCAAAAGGTAAATCCTGAAAAATGTTCACACGGTTTCTTTTACTGGTTTTATGTTGTATCTGTGTAACTGTTTCATATGCTGACCCCAAGGTCTATTCCCCATATGTGAAAAAAGGGGAATTGGCCATAGAAACAAGAGGCAATACCACGATTGACGATGATAATAATAAAGACGGTAGCCAGCGCCATGTATTTGAACTGGAATACGGTGTAACAGACTGGTGGAAAACTGCATTTGTAGCCCGTCTTAACAAACCCGGTGATGGCACATTAAGATATGACTCAACAGCATGGGAGAATATCATCCAGTTGACTGAAAAAGGCAAATACTGGCTGGATGCAGGGTTGTATCTTGAATACAAACTGGCGGACGAGAGTAGTGTGGCTGACAAATTTGAAACCAAACTATTGTTTGAGAAACCAGCATTTGGATTCCGGCACACACTTAATCTCGTCTTTGAAAAAGAAGTCGGTGAGCATAGTAAAGAGTCAGTTGAGTTTGAATATGCCTGGCGTACCACAAAAGAGATCGCAGAAGAAATAGCCCTGGGGATAGAAGCATTTGGCGGTGTGGGTGAAATCCGGAACACCAAATCACTTGAAGATCAGGAGCATCGTCTGGGCCCCGTTTTTTATCATGAAGTAGAAATAGGCGGCATGAAGATAGACTACAATCTTGCATGGCTATTCGGGCTGACTGATGCAAGTCCGGATCATACCTTCCGTTGGCAACTTGAATTTGAATTCTGATTACAGACAAGTTTTATCCCGGAATAACTTGTTTTTAATCATAATAAATGGTTTTCATGTGAGAATTCAAATTACAGTATCAAATACGCGTTGACATAAAATCTGCCACTGTTAAATTATCCACCTGTAACAGCTACAGGTGCCCTGTGAACTTTCGGGATCAGGGTTAAACGGGAAGCCGGTGCATTGTTTAAACAATAATGCCGGCGCTGCCCCCGCAACGGTAGGCGAGTTAATGTTCGGTTAAATGCCACTGTGCAGTAATTGCATGGGAAGGTAACTGAACAGGATATAAATCATATTATATCACTCGTGAGCCCGGAGACCGGCCTTTAGCCAGGACTCATCTTCATGATGAGGCCACTAACCATATCGCGGTGGGCGAGAACAGCGAAATAACACTGTCAGACAGGCATGTGTCTTTCCCGTTGTTTCCTTCTGCGATTTTTATTCATCTTGTTAGCGCGGGTGAGGGCAGATGAGAAACATTACATTTATACATTTCATTATTGGAATTTTCCTGGTTATTAATTTTATTCCTGTTTTTGCAGAGCCTGTCGAGGATCTCGATGATATTGTCGTCAGTGCGACCCGGTGGGAAACACCTGGCATCCCGACAGCCGGAAGCATCACTGTCATAACACGCAAGCAAATCATTGAATCCGGCGCAAACCGTGTTATTGATATTCTGAGAGGGCGTGGTGGTGTACAAATACGTGACCTGTATGGAGATGGCAGCCGGGCCACAGTAGACATGCGTGGATTTGGTGAATCGGCAGGCGCAAATACGCTTATTCTGGTCGATGGACGGCGGCTCAATAATACGGACTTGCATGCTCCCGATTTGAGTTTCATTTCAATCAAAGATATCGAGCGCATTGAAATTGTCCAGGGCAGTTCCACGGTGCTTTATGGTGATCAGGCCGTGGGTGGAGTGATTAATATTATTACCCGTCAAGCCGGGGAACTGGATGTTGATTTTGAAGCTGGTTATGGCAGTTATGATCATCAGTTGCAGATTCTTAAACTGGCAAACCGTTTTGATAATGGCATTGGTATACGCACATCGGCGGAGCGCCGTTTGTCTGATAACTATCGTGACAATAATGATCTTGAATATCTGAATGTCTTCGCCAATCTTTCCTATGACTGGGACCGTGGCAATATGTTTGCGGAATTCCAGCGGACAGATGAAGAGATTGGAATTCCGGGCGCTCTTTTTTCCAATGAAATTAATATTTCCCGCAAACAAACTACCAAGCCACTGGATTTCAACGATACCATTGCGGATGTATTTCGTATTGGCGGTCTGTTTTCAATGACTCCAGACTGGGAGGTCGCGGGAGAATATACCCGCCGTGATGAAGATGTGAATGGCAATATAACATTCAGTGGTGGTTTTGGTTTTGCATTCAAGCAGAAAAGACTACATCAGAGTTTTAATCCACGTGTGCGCGGAAAAATTTCATTTGGCCATCAGGAAATGTTGCTGGTGGCCGGAGCAGATATCGAGAAGACTGATTATGAACTTGTTTCCTTCACCAGTAGTGAGCAGGATCTGAAAAGTATATATGCACTCGCAACACTGCCTTTTAATGACGTGATGTCCATTACCGGAGGTTTGAGAAAGGCCTGGGTGGAGAATGAAATTGTGACATTTGTCCCCATCACTCCTGATGATCATCTTACAGCGTCTACGCTTGGTGTAACCATCACTTCCGATAATGCATGGCGGTTTTTTATCAAGCGTGAAGACAACTACCGGATACCACTGGTGGATGAACAAACGGATGTATTTTTCAGTGGTTTTCCGGAACTGAAAACCCAGACAGGTGTGTCCTATGAAGCAGGAGGCGAATGGTATAACCGCTGGTTTGTATCCAAACTGCTGGGTTATGTTTTGAAACTGGAAAATGAACTGTCCTTCAATCCGCTGATCGGCCCTTTTGGTCAAAATGTAAATCTTGATCCGACCAGACGAACAGGGCTTATCTTTGAAGTTTCAGTCACTCCTGTTGATCAGTTAACGGTTGATGCCCAATACACCTATACTGATGCTGTATTTGAAAATACGGCCGGTGCAGGAGCGCGGGTTCCGCTGGTGGCGGAACATCAGTTACATTTTAGTGTGACATATCGCACTGCCCCGCACTGGAGTATTTATGGAGAGGCCCTTTTGATCAGCGACAGGGTTGCAGGCGGTGATATTGCAAATAACTTTGCATCATTACCGGGACATGGTGTTGGTAACCTGAATCTGCGTTATGATGACGGGGCCTGGAATTTTTCTGCCAGGATTAACAATATTCTTGACAGGAAATACAGTGATAATGCCGGGATTGGATTTAATCCAGGTTCAGGGAATACGGAAACCGGTTTTTATCCGGCCCCGGAGCGGAATTTTATACTGACTTTAGGTTATGAATTTTAACAGCCCGGAATTCCGTTGTTTCAATCTGCATTGATAATAGGATAAAATTGCATACGCACGTTAAGAGAATTATTTAATGAATATCAAACCAACAATATCTTCCGGCCTGTGGTTTTGCTTTTTGCTGATTATCCTGGCAGCAATGTCCAGGCTGGTTCCGCACTCACCTAATTTTACCCCGATAGGTGCACTGGGTTTATTTGCAGGCGCCTATATTTCCATGCGCCGGTTCTGGCTGGTGCCACTGGCGGCATTGTTGATCAGTGACATTCTTATCGGGTTTTATCACCCGGTCACCATGGTAAGTGTTTATCTGGCCTTTATCCTTTGCGCTGTGATAGGGCGGAAAGTCCTGCTTGAACATCGCAGTATTTTCCGGGTTGGCGCAATCACTTTATCTGCGTCGGTTATCTTTTTTGTGTTGTCGAATTTCGGTGACTGGCTGTCCGGTTTTAATTACCCGGTAACATGGGAAGGACTGGTGACATGCTATGTCATGGCGATTCCGTTTTTTGGCAATACTGTAATGGGTGATCTGTTTTATGTGGCCCTGTTGTTCGGGACATATGAAATGGTCAGGACATGGATAATGCAATCACAAGGGATGCGTCTTACTTGAACATGCCAGTAGTTTAATTTTCCCTCGCAACATCTCCGATAGTTTCAACAATGGCGAAGCGTCTGACGAAAATCTATACACGCACTGGCGATGACGGCACTACCGGCCTGGCAGATGGCAAGCGGGTGGGTAAAGACAGCTTGCGCGTTGCTGTCATGGGTGATGTCGATGAACTTAACAGTATCCTTGGGGTATTGATTGCGAGCGGTGTGGGGGAGGATATAGCCGGTTATCTGCTTAATATCCAGCACCGATTATTTGATATCGGCGCCGAATTATCAGTCCCCGGTAAACAAGTCACCCAACCGGCCCATATCAGCCGTCTTGAGGAACTGCTTGATACCTATAATGAAGACCTGAAACCACTGGATGAATTTATTCTTCCGGGTGGTACATTATCCGGTGCGTTGTGTCATTTTGCCCGAACAGTATGCCGCCGTGCAGAACGGAGTATGGTAAAACTGGCCAGGGCGGAATATCTGAATCCAAATACGTTAAGTTACATCAACCGGCTGTCAGATCTTTTATTCGTGTTCTCACGGGCCATCACGCAGGCCAAAGGCGGCAAGGAAGTTTACTGGGACAAGGACCGCCTCAAGCAGTCAGTCTGATTTGTGATTTATTCATCGTTTTTTTAATTGTAGAATCTTGTCTTCACGCATCATGTTCACCCTTCCCAAAAAAGAATTACCTAACAAAATAACACTTGGAAATTCGCCATCATGGACTGCACCCTGCACATCATTTAATACAATGTCACCCACACGCACTTCTTTCAGCTTGACCAGATATGTTTTTGCGTAGCCCGAGGCTGTTTCAGATAAACTTTCCTCGCCTTCCATCTTGTAATTCAGACCAATTCGGTTCGCATGATGTTTGTTCATGGAGATCAGGGTTGCTCCGGTATCCACGACAAATTTGACCAGAAAACCGTTGATGCTGCCGTTGACTTCATACATGCCTGTACTGTCAGGGGCAATGGTGACTGTCGTACCGGAAGCGGGAGCAGTGAACTCACCACTGATATGTGTACCAAGAGTGTAGGTTTCCTGATTGCCATCAATCTCAATGACCGCTTCTCTGCTGTTGGCAGAAATCAGCTTGACACCTTCAGGGCTGGTTTTACCAATCGTGAGTATGCGCTGTTTACCATCAATATGGACGATGGCCTTGTCCTTGAATAGTCCGACCACCGTGATTTTTTCAACTGCCATGCACGGTATCGATAACAGGAGTAACATCAAACCGGTATATTTAGTCATCATGTAATGATTTTGTTTAATATATGATAATCATAGACCGTTTTTTTTCTAATAATCCATATTTATGAAACCTGTATTTGTTTTCAGACATATCGCATGTGAGGGACCCGGTTACCTGGCTGAATTTCTCTCGGCCAGAAATATACTCTGCCAGATTATCAGGATAGATGAGGGCGAACCGGTACCGGCAAAACCGGACAATGCTTCGGGGCTCGTTTTCATGGGTGGACCGATGAGTGTTAACGACGATATGACCTGGATCAACGCCGAGCTTGATCTGATTCGCAAGGCGCACGATCAGGATATCCCGGTCCTCGGCCATTGCCTCGGCGGACAATTGATCAGCAAGGCATTGGGTGGACGGATAGAACCCAATCCTGTAACCGAGATTGGCTGGTTTCCACTGGAAAAAATCGCCTGGAATTCTTCACCGGCATGGCTGGATAAATTATCTTTTGAAACTGAAATATTTCATTGGCATGGCGAGGCATTCACGCTGCCCGACCAGGCCATACCATTATTCAAAAGCCGGTTTTGTGCTCTTCAGGGTTTTGTTCTAAATAACAGCTTCGCACTTCAATGTCATGTGGAGATGGATAAAGAAGCTGTCAGGGAATGGCTGACATTTTATAATAATGATTTGCCTGCACCAGGCGAAAGCGTGCAGTCCGGGGTGGAAATGTTGCAGAATATTGAACAGCGTATTGCCTCATTGCATGAGTTCGCAGATGTAATTTATACGCAATGGTTAAGTGGCCTTACTGAATAACAGGGTTGAAATATCATGATAATCATACTGCATCCCGATATAGACAAGACGGACCCGAAATATCAGCAATTGATCAACTATCTATCTAATCTGCCGGGCATATCCTTCCGTATACATGAGGAAACAGGCGCCCTGCAAACCCTGACTGAGCTTTACCTGATTGGTGATACCTTGTCACTGGATTCGGCCACGATTGAAAGTTTTGAAGTAGTCGAGCGGGTAGTGCGTGTTTCACGTGAATATCGCATCCTGGGCCGGCATAAAGATGATTCACGCGCCAGTGAATTTGAATATAACGGCATCCGGTTTGGTCAGGACAATCTGCATATTTTTGCCGGGCTGTGTGCTGTCGATACCCCGGAACATGTTGAGATTATGATGAAGGCATTACGGGATAGCGGACAACAATGCACGCGTATGGGGGCATATAAACCCAGAACCAACCCATATTCATTCCAGGGCCATGGCAAGGAATGTTTACCTTACGTGTTCGAGCTTGCCGGTAAATACGATATCAAGGTCATCGCAATGGAAATCACACACTATGACCATATTGATGAAATCCGGGAAGCACTCGCCAAATCCGGTTCTCCCACCGGTGTGATGTTGCAGATAGGCACGCGCAACACACAGAATTTTGAATTATTAAAAAGTGTTGGCAGGCAGCGGGAATTCCCGGTGCTGTTAAAGCGGGGCTTTGGTATCACACTGGAAGAATCACTGAATGCGGCTGAATACCTGGCGAGCGAAGGTAACCGGAGAGTCATTTTCTGTCTACGGGGCATGAAAACCAATTTTGCCGATCCGCACCGTAATCTGGTGGATTTTGCCCATGTTCCGGTGATTAAACGCATGACCAGAATGCCGGTGGGTATTGATCCGTCACACTCAGTCGGCGGCCGTCTTGCAGCACCCGATCATCTTCTTGATATTATGCATGCTACCGTACAGGGTGTGATCGCGGGCGCAAACATGATACTGGCCGATTTTCATCCTGACCCTGCCAAGGCACTGGTGGATGGTCCGCAGGCATTACACATGCGGGAATTACCGTGGTTTCTTGAAGATATCAGAATTGCGCGCGAGGCCTATGAGCGGCGCTGTGATGTGGCTAATGCTTATTCTTCAATCTGAATGGCTTGTTCCTTGTGACTTATAACTTGTTACTTGTAACTTTATGCTAAATGGCGTTCCTTGATCTCATCCAGGGTTTTACAATCGATACACAAAGTGGCCGTGGGTCTGGCTTCAAGACGGCGTATACCAATCTCAACACCACACATCTCACAATAGCCATAATCCTTGTTATCCAGCGATATCAACGCTTCATCAATTTTCTTGATTAACTTACGTTCACGATCGCGAGTGCGTAGCTCCAGTGCAAACTCCTCTTCCTGTGTAGCGCGGTCATTAGGATCGGGAAAATTTGATGCCTCATCACGCATATGATGAACAGTGCGATCTACTTCTTCCATGAGTTCTCTTTTCCAGATCAATAATATTCCCCGGAAATGAGAAGTTTGTTCCGGCCCCATGTATAGTTCCCCGCTCTTGATAGTGTAGGGCTTAAAGCTGTCTTTTATGGTGTCTTTTTTACCGGCACGTTTTGATTTTTTATTGATGCTCGTAACTTTGCTCATATATGTTTTAGCGGTCTTTTTAGGTTTATCAAAAATTGAAGATTTTTTTGAAATCTTTTTCTTGTATGCGGTTGCAGATTTTTTCACGAGTTTTTTCTTTTGCGCAGTTGCAGATTTTTTCACGGATTTTTTTCTGGCAACGGATTTACCGGCAGTAGATTTTTTAGCGGGTTTTTTCTTTGCGGACACAGCGGCCTTTTTCACAGCCTTTTTCTTTTTGGCTGTAATCCGGGTGCTGGTTTTGGCCTTTTTCTTGCCGGTTTTTTTCTTGACAGGCATCGTTTTTTCTCCGCCCATTAAAAAATCAGCGTGCATCTATACCAGAAAGAAATTATTGAAGCAATCATGAATTTGGACCGGATTTCAGTTCAGGCCGGTTTGATCTGTTCAATCCACAGTCTTGTTGCGCCACAGACAGCAACCGGGATTGCAATAAAATTGATCACTGGGACCATGGTCAACAACATCACACCCAGACCAAACCCGAAGGCCAGCCGGTGTCTTGTTTTCATCATGTTACGCAACTCAGGGAAGATAATGCCATGATTTCCTGTTGGAAAATCCAGATATTCCAGGGCCAGCATCCAGGCGCCGAACAGGATCCAGAGAAACGGCGCTGCAAAATTAATGAATGGAATAAAAAACAGCAGAATGAGTGGTACGGCCCGGACGAGAAAATAGATAATCTTCGTGAATTCGGATTTCACGGCCCTTTTTATTTCTGCCGGTAATTGTGCAAGACCGCCTCTATCCTGTGTCTTGATGCCGGAGATTTGAGCTTCCACGGCCTCTGCCAGAAATCCATTAAAAGGCGAGGCAAGCAGATTGGCCACGATGGAAAAACAGAAGAACACAACTGTCAGACTGATGATCACAAACAATGGCCAAAGCAGCCAGCGTAACCATTCCCACCAGCCAGTCAGGAATGAACTGATGAATTCATTCAGTGCGTGAACACCGTAACTGATAACTGCGGCGAATAATATGGCATTAATCAATAACGGGACCAGGACATATAGCCTGATGCCGGGTTTGATGATCAGGTCAAAACCACTGAATGTGTATTTTAAACCCTTGATGAGATCCTGCATAAGCTTATGTCCGGGCAATCAGGGCAGATGCACCTGTGCCGGTGCCGTCCAGCCTTGCTGCTGATGTTCAGCAACGACGGTGGTATACAGGCCACCCCGAACATTGAATTCCGCTGTCAGGCGCATGAATCTCGGTTGTATCGCATTGACCAGATCTTCAAGGATCTGGTTGGTAACGGCTTCATGGAAAGCACCCTTGTCACGATATGACCAGAAATAAAGTTTCAGAGATTTTAATTCAACACAGAGTTGGTCCGGGACATAGGCCAGGTTCAGGACAGCGAAATCAGGCTGGCCTGTTTTGGGACACAGGCAGGTAAATTCAGGGTTATCTATATGAATGGTATAGTCCCTGGCCGGATCCGGATTCGGAAATGTTTCCAGTGTCTCTGAAGGTTTTATAGGCATCTTTTATCTTACATTTTGTCTGTGATTTGAGGAGTACGAAACATAACATAAAACCCCTAAAAAAATTATCATATGATCTTGATACAGTTAATTAATATGCATAATTATTCACATATATAACATATAGTTAATATATATAGTTAATGTAAATAATAATTATAGATGATGCTTGTCTGCACGATGTGATCTCTGTATTGTTACGCCCCATGCGATTGCGCAAAATAAAACTCTCCGGCTTTAAATCTTTCGTTGACCCCACCACACTAATCGTCCCTGCTAACCTGGTCGGTATTGTCGGTCCGAATGGTTGCGGGAAGTCCAATATTATCGATGCCGTGATGTGGGTCATGGGGGAAAGTTCGGCCAAACACCTGCGTGGCGACGCACTTACTGATGTTATATTTAATGGTTCCAGTGCGCGTAATCTGGTTGGACAGGCCTCGGTTGAACTGATATTTGATAACTCCGAGAAAAAACTTGGCGGCCAATATGCCAGCTATGATGAGATATCCATCAAACGCCAGATTACCCGGGATGCCGTGTCGAGTTATTTTCTGAACGGAACACGCTGCCGCCGCCGCGATATACAGGCCATTTTTCTGGGTACAGGTCTGGGACCCAGAAGTTATGCGATCATTGAACAGGGAATGATCTCCCGTCTTATTGAGGCCAAGCCGGAAGAATTACGTTCCTTTATTGAAGAGGCCGCCGGTATTTCCAAATACCGCGAACGTCGGCGCGAGACCGAAAACCGCATCCGTAATACCAAAGATAATATTGCCCGCCTGAACGATATCCGCGAGGAACTCGACAAACAGTTAAAACACCTGCAGAGACAGGCCAATGCTGCCAAACGCTACCAGGTGTTGAAACAGGAGCAACGGCAACTGGAAGCCGAATCCCAGGCCCTGCAATGGAAGGCTTTAAAACAAAAATCCGGGAAGGAAGAGGAAGCGGCCAGGCTGCATGAAAACCGCGTTGAGGCCGCCATCGCAGAATTACGCCAGATTGAAAATACCATCGTCAAGGAACGTGAAATTCTCAGTGCCGCAAATACACATTTTAATGAAGCCCAGTCCGGTTTTTATCGCATCGGTGGTGATATCTCGCAACAGGAACAGAAGATCCACCATATTAATGAACGTATTGCCGGCACTGAACAAGAACTGGAACGGGTCAAGCGCGAAACCGCAGCTGCGGTTGAAGAATTCAAACAGGATGAAGCCAGACTGGCTGGAATAATTTCCACCAAGGCCGGCCTGGAGCCATTACTCCAGGGTTCACGTGCCGAGAGCGACAAAGCTTATGCTTTCCTGAATGAATCTGAACAAGCCATGCAGGCCTGGCAGACGGAATGGGAAACTTTC
>MGYU01000012.1:0-203 GCA_001801885.1 Gammaproteobacteria bacterium RIFCSPLOWO2_12_47_11 | reverse complement strand
TGGAACATCTGGAGCTGGGTATTGAAGATATTGAACAACGTCGGAACAGTCTGCAACAGGAACTGGAAACGATTGATCGAGAGAACCTGTTACAGACGATTGATAACCGGTCTGCCGAATTAAATGCTGCTGAAGCCAGCTATGCCAAACTTGGAGAAGAACTCGAAGCAAGGCGGCAGCAGTTACAGGAATACAGGAAAACC
>MGYU01000011.1 GCA_001801885.1 Gammaproteobacteria bacterium RIFCSPLOWO2_12_47_11 | reverse complement strand
AAGGGGTATTTATGAGATGTCGTGGACGACCCTGCATTAAAAATCAATCTGATGATGTTATCGGAAAGACAGCACAAAAATTAATTATGTTAGGGTTTCCCCGGCGCAAAGTTTATGATGAACTGTGCGTTCCTGCTGCAAATATTCTAAATCGAACTGACTCGTATAATAAGTCGTTAAGTAGTGATCGTATTGAGCAAATTCATGAAAACTGGGTTGCTGAAACCAAGAATAAGTTAATTCAAAGTAAAGGGTATTACATTCCATTCCAAAGGTGGAGGTATAAAAAATTCAGTTTGCAGAGTAGAAGACTAAAGATTCCAATTAACGATTTAATTAAATTACTATTAAAAAATAAGGGTAACTGGCCTGAAAAAAATATTCCTGGAATATATATTGACTGGGAACTTGCACCAAAGGCTGAGAAAGAGCTTATGCTTATGCCACGCTGTGTCCTAAAATAAAAACGGGGTAATTAAATCGTAAATCTTTGGGCATTGTCTATCCTCATGTCAGAACATCCTATGAGGTACTGACATGACAGATTCCATCCATACGAAAGAATCAATTATCCGCTTACCCGATGTTAGGAAAAGAACCGGTCTTTCCCGGAGTGAAATTTATCGCCGTGAGAGTATAGGGCAATTCCCTAAACGTATTTCCATAGGTGTCCGATCTGTGGGATGGGTAGAGAGCGAAATCACGGTATTCGTAAAGGAACGCATCCAGCAAAGCCGCAAGGAAGGGGGCAAGGCATGAACAGAAAAGAAAAACCCGTGCAGGCTACCACCAGGACACGGGCTATCAAAACAAAGCAATCCTATCATACCCCTGCCCCGGATCAATTCCAATGCCCACGCTGTCAGTTATCCGGCAATACTGATTTGTTTACCCCCGGTTGGCCCGATCAACTGCATGAGCTGATCGCCCGTCATCCCGGCCTAGGCATTTCCGGTGATCTGTCCGGCATGAATTATCAGGATGCCCGCTTACTGTATAACTGGCTTGTAAGATATGGGTGCTAGTTATGCCAAGGAACAGACTGAAGGCAAAAGGCCGGCGTGATCGTGGCAGTTTTGTCTCACTTCCCCATGAGGTATTGAATCACTCAAATTTCACAAGGTTGAGTGGCAATGCCGTGAAATTGTTATTGGACCTGTATTCTCAATACCGTGGGAAAAATAACGGTGATTTTTCCGCCCCTTGGTCTCGCATGTGTAAAAGGGGTTGGCGATCAAAAGGAACACTGCAAAGGGCATTAAATGAATTACGAGACATCGGCTGGATTATCACGACACGATACGGCGGATTGAATCGCTGCTCACTCTATGCGGTGTCATTTCAACCAATAGATGAGTGTGGGGGAAAACTGGACATACCATCCACACGAACAGCACCTGGAGACTGGAAGGAAATTGAAAATCCTACCCCGTATATGTACCAGACTGGTACTCCTACAGTACCAGTGGGCCGCGGCGGGGCTGCAAATTGAGCGCCATTACCCCGTATGTGTACCAGTCAGGGCATTTTTCACGGCCACACTACCCCGTATATGTACCCCTTTATATATTTACCATAGCGAAGCGATCTTCTAAGTCTGACAGGGTGCTAGAATTTGAATTGTGAGGCTCACTGACCAGCATGGGGGTCACTATGTTTGAATCCATTATAAAGTATTTGTTGTTGTTCGTGTTCATTGGCTGGCTTACCATCTCACCCATGATTTTTGCATATTGGCACTTCATCCCTCAATTACGTGATGACTTTATTAAATCTCATGAAACAATAGCACAAGCCGTTTATTTAGGAGCTTTTCTAACTGGATTTATTATTATTTCAACGGGGCTAGAACATTTATTGTTTTTTGTACCAGAGTCATGGGGATGGTTAGACGGCGATGGTGAATATATTCAGTTAAAATGGTTTCTATCGTTTATAGTTGGTTTTTTCGTAATGGGCTATTTGGGGTTTTTATTAGAACAATATGATAACCATAGAAAACAAAATCAACTGATGAGAATTGAATTATCTGCATATAGAAAAATTACACCGCGAAGTGAACTTATAAAATGCTATCAACAACGCCTAGAGGAACTTGAACAACATTCATATTTCAGTCCTGATGAAGAGCAGGAGAAGGAAATATTAAAGCATTTACTTAGCGGGTAGTGCGGGAAAGGGGGGATACGGGTAATCAGGGAAGGGGGGGATAAGGGATAAGGGAAAAGAGGCAAAGGACGAGGGAGAAGATTTATTTCTTTTGTAGGTACAGTTTTCCTGAATTATAGGAATATTAAATATTAGTTACACGGGTATGCTTCTGCCATAATTAGTACCACTCCATTTAAATCAAACGAACCTATATAACTTTTTTTAGGAACTTGTGTCCGATATTGAAGGAATTTTTCTACAATTTGTTCTGTGGTTTCTGATTGGGGGATGCAAATATCATGTACAGTAGAAAAAAATTTCTCCTTGCTTTTTTCTTCTTTATATAAGAAATTCAGGTAACCAAATGTTCTAAAAACTCCAGTGCAATACCCAAGGGCATAAATATCATCATCATTTTTAATTGCTGATTTACCTTCTATTGTTGCATTTTTAGAAACACTACAAGCAGAGAATAAATAATCTAAATCAGCAGACTCAACATTATTCGGGTTAATAGTTAGTGTTATTAAGGTTACGAGTGCAAAAACGCTTCTAATATTGTTAGTAGATGTAACCATGATTTCTGGAATCCTCATAAGATAATACAGACCCTGAAGTGCTTGGCTTACCTAATCAAAAGGTTTGCCCGCATTATTAAGTTAAAATACCCCTTTTTAATAGACGACAATAAATTAGTTTTTTTCTCGCGTGCGCATAAATGTGTAACTGAAGGGGGTTACCTGTAACTGAAGGGTTACCTTGTCATTATGGGGGTATATTTGGGGGTATAAATCAGGATGTCCATTATCGTGTCATATATAAATCAAATAGATACTACATGAGTGTGTTTCCTGCCCGGGGCGCCATTTCATACACCTGTAGCTTAAAGTCGTTTCTTAATAGGCTGCTTTTCAATAATACAAAAAATAAAAATTGGCTTTCCAAAAAGTCATGCAGGGTACATACCTATAAAGACAACATGCCGCACTTTGGGGAATGACTGGCTGATAATGGTTAAACAATCCTTGTTGAAACAATAGATTACTTATTGTTTTCTAAGGATAGAATAGGGGTTAGATGTTACGGACAAATTTGATATTTTGTGGGAGCCGTTAGGTATCACTGCAGACAAGTATAACCCCCCCCCACTCCCCCTCCACTCGCCAATCAGAACATTGATTCGCTGTTTGATCAGGGAGGGAACCATTAATGATTAATATTCCAGATGAATTGGTTCTGTACAATGCAAGTATGGAATATAAGAACCTCTGATAAAGAAGAAAAAACAGGAAATCACCATGAAATACGACAATATCCTACAAACCATCGGCAACACACCACACATTCGCATCAATCACCTTTTTCGGGACGATATTGAAGTCTGGATGAAAACCGAGCGTTCCAACCCCGGTGCCAGCATAAAAGATCGAATAGCGCTGGCCATGATTGAAGATGCCGAACAAAACGGGTTGATAGATAAAGACACTGTGATTATCGAACCTACTTCCGGCAACACCGGTATTGGTCTTGCACTGGTGGCAGCAGTCAAAGGTTACCGGCTAATACTCACCATGCCGGAATCCATGTCTGTTGAGCGGCGTAAATATATGCAGGCACTGGGTGCTGAACTGGTGCTTACACCGAAGGAACTTGGCATGGGTGGTACAATCACCAGGGCAAACGAATTGCTGGAAGAACATGAGAACAGTTGGATGCCCCAGCAATTTCAGAATCCCGTTAATGTCCAGGTCCATAAAGATACTACTGCGCAGGAAATTCTCGCAGACTTTCCTGAGGGTATTGATTATCTGATTACGGGTGTAGGTACCGGTGGTCATATCACCGGCTGTGCAGAAGTACTCAAGGCGGAATTCCCCAGTATGCAAACTTTTGCCGTGGAACCCACAAAATCACCTGTGATCAGTGGGGGTGAAAAAGGACTACACAGAATCCAGGGTATCGGTGCCGGATTTATTCCAGAGATACTTAATACTGATATTCTCGATGGTACTATTCAGGTCACTGATGAAGATGCCTTTGATATGGCACGCCGCTGCTCTAAAAAGGAGGGAATTTTTATTGGTATTTCCTCCGGTGCCACCCTGGCAGCCTTGAAGCAAAAAGAAAGTGAAATGGCAGCCGGCAGCCGAGTGTTGATATTCAGCTATGATACGGGCGAACGTTATCTATCCATAGAAGATTTGTTTTAACCAGGATTAAAACACAGTCGGTTTAAAGCTGGACGTTCGGTAAGGGTCGTATCCGGGCATTTCTCTTTTAAAATTTTGCGCAAATCTTTCAGAAGTTCTTTGTAATTTTGTTAGTGATATGCTGAGCGCACCTACCTTCTGTGGGCAATGGGTATACTTTGGGGAACGGCCTGCTAACAGTAGTTTAACACTGTGTGTGCAATCGGCTGATATTATCTGGCTAACCATTAACCGGAAATTTATTGTCTATAATTGTCAGAAAACTATATATCAGAATGCTTTCTGCAAACAACCGTCAATCCATTCTGCTACCGGCATTGCTGTTGTTCCTGCCCGGTTTACATGCGGAAGAAGCCACGCTGTCGCTGGACACCACCAGGGTCTGTAATTACACCCTGGCTTATGAAGACAAGGGTTCCGGCGGTGATCAGGACCTTTCCATATATACGCCTGAAGCACCGACGGGTTATTACCTTATTGGCGGATATGCACAGGGCGACTACGGCAAACCAAGTGGCTGTGTACTGGCAGTAAAACCATCTGCAGCAAGTACGGAAAAAGCAAATGAACTATTGATGTCGCCGGCCAAATGGCAACTGGTGTGGACGGACAAGGGCAGCGGGGCTGTTATGGATGGTTCATTGTGGCATCCGGTCCCACCAAATAATAATTACGTTTGCATCGGCAGCGTGGGGAAAGCCGGTTACACAAGCCCTTCCATACCGAATTACCGGTGCCTGCATAAATGCCTGGTTGAGAATGTGAATGTGGCAAATTACCTGTGGTCTGATAAAGGTACAGGCGCAAAAAACAAGGTTGGCATATACAAGTTAAGCAATAGCGGCCTGTTTTATGCGAAACCCGATCGAAAAAAACCTTTAACGTTGGTGGACCTGAAAGTAAAACCCGCTTGTTATGGTGATATGGATACGATGACAGTCGCGCCGGCTGAAAGCACAACGGTTAAACCGGTTGAGTCCGCTCCCGCTCCGAAGAAAAACGAATGGGTCAACCCGGACTTACAATAATACGGAATATAATGACGTAACCAGTCACACAGGTACATGCAATCGCCTCTAATTCCAGACAATTCGACCATCACCTACCAGATTCCACATGATGTTTTGATACAAATATGGTGGCGATGCACGATGCTTCAGCCTCGTCGGCTCATGACGGGCTGGTGGGGGAATTGAGAACAAATTTCTACTTTATCCTATCAAACCAATTAGGCAATTCAGAAACGTCTGCTTCCGGCCCATACCAGACATTCAGCCTAATACCGGGTAGGAAATAATGATGCTGAGATCAGTGGTTCAAGACCATCCATGGCCACCAATATTATCAGTACTTTATTCTTCCTAGATATTTAGGTTATTTATTAAGCTTGGTAATTTTTGAACCTTCTAACGTTAAATTATACATCAACCCTTTATTACTAAAGACAAAACCCACAATGGGATCTGCCATATTGATAGTATTAATATCTTTTCCAACACCCAACTCAATCAATGCCACTGAGCCGTCTATACCTACTTCCCATCCATTACTGTTACGAAATTTATCAAGTGCATCTTTCTTAAGAAACACAAGAATAACCGTTTTGAACTGAGCACCAAGCTGGAATCCAATTGAGGCAGCGGCCGTATTATAGTAATCAACAGTTTTCCCCTTTATAAGTAGTGCGCCTTCGCCATATTCACCGCCGATGCCGAAACCAGCTTTAACTACGTCAGGAAAGACAAGAATACCTTCAGCTTTTTCAAGAAATTTTTTACCTCCGGTCACTTCTTGTTGAAATTTTTCTAAAGAGTCTGCAACTTCAATATCAATTTCCTCTTTAGATGCAGCTGTAGTTATACCTGTGAAGGCGACACTAAAAAGAGTAAATATGATAATTCTTAGAGAATTAATCGACCGAGAATACAATATCATTTGCTTTTCCTTTGAATGAAATATTCATTAAGCCCGCATTATGAAAGAGAACAACAATTCTTCATACGATAACACATACCCGTATTTGTTTGGTAATCATGAACTACTAACCTTCTGTGTGGCATTTGATAACAAGGACATAACGGCTGCAATTGGTCGTTACCGGACACTCCTTTTTTTAGCATGGGGAAACCTCAGTGTATCTGGGGCGAGCTGTATGCATAGCTGTACTCGACGAGTGCTCTAAATAAGCACCCCGCCTGCCGCTTGATACCCCGGGTGGTTTCCATGTGTGTGGTTAAAGATCTACTTAAAAACCCGTTAATTCTGTTACTGACTAAAATGATGAATTCCTAAATAAGAATAAGATTGACTCTCATTTACAAATAAAAGTACAATCTATATAATGATGTATAAACAAAACAACTTTCTTATTTTTTAATGTAAAACAATAGGTTATGAGTTGCCGAGTGTCATCATACAGAAACTCTGAATGGAATTCAGATCAAATTCTGTCCAGGAATGGCCGCCCCGCCTTTCTCGTCAGCCTGGAGGCATTTTTTGTCCGGAATCGTAACAAGCTATTCCTGATCCATGCCTTGATGTTTGTCTTCTTTCTCACGCTTCTGTTCCTGCCCTTGTTTTTGTCGGAGCCGGCAGAAAACGCAACACCGCTGAGCCATTTCACCGTTTTGGCGAATTATTTACTGTGGGGGTTATGGTTTCCCCTGGTATTCCTTTCAGTGATCTTCACCGGACGTAGCTGGTGCGGAATTTTGTGTCCTATGGGTGCCGCGTCTGAATGGGCAAACAAGTATGGCTTTCAGTGGCGTATTCCCGCCTGGATACGCTGGGAAGGAACGCCTGTCGTTAGCTTTTTAATGATTACTATATTGGGCCAGACTGTGGGTGTCCGTGACCACCCTGAGGCTATCGCCGAAGTCTTTGGTGGAATTTTGCTTCTCGCTATTTTGATTGGCTTCTTTTATGGCAGCAATAAACGCGCCTGGTGCAGGCACGTCTGTCCCATAGGACTATTGCTAGGTGTTTACTCCAGAATGGGTGCAATTGAGTTCCGGTCCAAGCGAAAAAAAACCGGCGGTGAAACCTATACAGAAAACGGTATCTGCCCAACCATGATCGATATCTCAAGAAAAGAAGAATCGCGTCATTGTATTGAATGTTTCCGTTGCGTTAAACCGAAAGCGAGGGGCGGCATTGAGTTAAACATACGAACTCCTGGAGAGGAGATTAAAAACATCCGCGAACATAATCCGAACCTGGCTGAGGTATGGTTTTTATTTCTTGGTTCCGGTGCCGCATTGGGTGGCTTCCTCTGGTTGGTGTTGCCTTATTACCAGACACTCCGGCAACAAACAGGTGAATGGTTCATTAATCAAGGTTGGTACTGGATTGCCAAACCCGGTCCCTGGTGGTTAATGAGCGTGCATCCCGAACGAAGAGAAGTCTTTTACTGGCTCGATTTCTTCATGATCACCGGTTTCATACTCGCCTGCACTATCCTGCTGGCAGTTGGTCTTTATCTCACCACACAACTGAGCGCATGGTTGTCCGGTCGCGTTGGTGGTGACAAGACAAGAAAACAACGTTTCACTGAAATGGGTTATCAATACGCCCCGGTTGCCATGGTTTCCCTCATTCTTGGTCTTGGTGGGGAATTGTTTGAACCATTAAAACAATTGAGTCTTGAAAATCATCATATCGCTTATGTAAAAGCATCCCTGTTCATTCCCGCCGTGTTGTGGAGCATTTACCTGGGTGACAGGATTTTGCACCGGCAAGGTATTAGTGCAAATGTCAGGTGGATTCCCCTGATTCCTGGAATTCTAGGCAGTGTGTTGGTGGCGCTGGCCT
>MGYU01000010.1 GCA_001801885.1 Gammaproteobacteria bacterium RIFCSPLOWO2_12_47_11 | reverse complement strand
CGGACAACCTCCTTATTATTCATGATGTTATTAATTGAAGTGGAGTATAAACAGTCCATATCCGGGGTGTCCACATGAAGTGCAGAGATGCACAAATACCGCGGTTGCATGGATGCAAAGGAGCGGTGCGCTGTTTTCATATCTGTGCAGGAACTGTCCCCTATATTTTTAGCATAGCAAAAAGGGTGTTTTATTAAAGGCTTTTCAATGGGTTACAAATTGGGCTAAAATTTCTATAGCGGTCACTAATACTGGTATTAAATGTAAATTGTAGGATCAGGAATTCCCGCATTAACAAAACCTTCTTTCCTAAAACGACAGGAATCACAGACGCCGCAGGCGTGGCCTTGTGCATCTGCCTGGTAACAGGAAACCGTGAGTGAAAAATCTACGCCGAGTTCTGTGCCCTTACGGATGATCTCCGCTTTGCTCATCTGAATCAGTGGAGTATGTATGCGGAATGGTTTGCCTTCCACGCCTGCTTTGGTGGCAAGACGCGCGGTGTTTTCAAAAGCGGCGATATATTCCGGACGGCAATCAGGATAACCGGAGTAATCCACGGCATTGACCCCAATAAAGATATCACTGATACCCAGGACCTCGGCCCAGGCGAGCGCATAAGAAAGAAAGATCGTGTTGCGTGCGGGCACATAGGTGATCGGAATACCTGCAGAAGATGATTGCGGTACTGCAATGTTTTTGTCAGTGAGCGCCGAGCCCCCGATCTGGGTCAGGTCGAGATCGATGGTCTTGTGGACGGCAACCTTCATTGCGTCGGCGACTTTTTTTGCAGCATTGAGTTCTGCAGCATGGCGCTGGCCATAATTGAAACTCAGGGTGTAACAGGTAAATCCCTGTTCCATCGCCATGGCCAGTATGGTGGCGGAATCGAGCCCGCCGGAAAGTAGGACAACGGCTTTCATCGTTTATTTATAACAAAGATGTGTTAATGAATAAATTATTTACTGGATTCTGGTCGCTACGGACTCCCTGTCCTCTCGCGACATTTTCTACATCCTGTAGATCGCATTCGTCTGAATGACGATAGCCGCTTATACAGTATTTAAATAAATATTTTATTTTCCAGCTACATTACCCCAAAGATATTTATGCAACTGAATCTGTAAACGCACCGGCAGTTGGTCTTCCAGTATCCACTCTGCGAGTTGCGAGGCCCCGAGTTGTTCGTGACTGGGCGAGAACAGGATTTCATTGCAGCGTTCATGCAACCGGTATTCATTCTGTTTTTCCCTTGCCCACTCATAATCTTTTCTGTCACAGATGACGAACTTGATCTGATCGGTGGGTGTGAGATATTGCAGATTGTCCCAGCAGTTTTTTGCTTCTTCGCCGGAGCCTGGCGTCTTTATATCGACAATCTTGCATACCCGGCTGTCTACATCCGTCAAATCAATCGCGCCACTGGTTTCCAGTAAAACCTGATAACCTTCATCACAGAGCAGGCGTAAAAGATCCAGACAGTTTTTTTGTGCAAGAGGTTCTCCACCGGTAACAGTCACAAAACGTGTGCGATAACCAGCAGTCTTGCGCAGGATTTCTTCTATGGTGATCTTTTCACCTTTATAAAAGGCATATTCAGTGTCGCAATAAACACAGCGCAACGGGCAACCGGTAAGACGGATAAATACGGTAAGCATTCCACTGAAGCTGGTTTCACCCTGTATGGAATAGAAAATCTCGTTGATCTTCAGGGTCCTGGTCATGATCTGATCGATCTCTTTATTGACCGGTTTCGTGATGCGCATATGTTTAAACTGGAATATTACCTGCTGGTCAGGAAGTAGGTGAACGTTTCAGACGATCTTCCGCGTCACGCGCTGCGGTTGTGCCGGGAAATTTCTGTATCAGATCCTGTAGTATCTTTTTTGCTTCATCAGCCTGTCCCATTTCATAATAACTGTAACCGATCTTGAGCAGACTGTTTGGTACCCTCTGGCTTTGTGGATAAGTGGAGACGAGTTTCATGTATTCCGTAATGGCTTCGTTGTAACGGCGCGTAACGTACAGGGCCTCCGCCATCCAGTATTGTGCATTTTCTGAATATTGGCTGTCGGGATATTTAACGAGAAATTTGTCAAAGGCATCGATGGCCTTAACATACTCCGCCTGTTTGAGCAGGTTGAATGCAGCCTGGTAGTTTGTCTGTGCCTCAAGTGGATCAACAGTTTCTGTAACAGCAGACTCATCTACAGGTAAAGTATCGGTAGTTGTTATCTCTTCAATTTCACCTGGTTCAGAAACTGCGTCGGGTGTAATGCTCTCTATCATTAATGCAGATCCGGCATCATCCCCGGCCGGTGTTAGCGAGTCTGTCGGCGTCATTTCCTGTAATGGTGGAACGTCGGTGCCCACGAGAGGACTCTCTCCCGCGCTTTGTCCATCAAGCCGGCGCAGCCGGTTATCGACATCGCTGTATAATTTACGTTGCTGCTCTTTTAACTTTTCCAGCTCATGAGTATTAAGTTCAATCTGGCCACGCAGATTAGCTACTTCCCTCTGCAGGGATTGCAGTTGCTGGAATAAATCGAGCAGCCCCTGGTTTTGCAGTAACCTTTCAATGTTCTCAAGGCGTTGCTCAAGCTGTGCCGAGGAAGGTTCGACTACAGGGACTGCCCGCTTTTCTGCCATACTTGCGGGCGCAAGAATACTTGCGCAGAGAAAAACAGCAATTCTGGAGGAAGTATTCAACCACTTTCAACCGCAGTTACCGGTAAATGATCTCGACGCGGCGGTTCTGGCTCCATGCATAATCATCATGACCATCAACAGCCGGACGTTCTTCGCCATAACTCACGACCCGGAATTGAGAACCCGATGCGCCCAGCAGGGACATCTGGCGACTGACAGATTCAGCCCTGCGTTCGCCGAGTGCCAGGTTATATTCCCTCGAACCTCTTTCATCCGCATGTCCTTCAAGCGTAATTACGACACTCTGGTTTGCAGCCAGGTAAGCAGCGTGTGCTTCAACCGTAGCACGGTATTCCGGAAGTATTTCACTGCTGTCATATTCAAAATAGATGATGCGTTTGGCCAGGGGGCTGTTCGGATCATCCAGCGCGCTCATGCCTTGACGATCAGCTTCACCTGCACCGTAGGCCTGGGAATCAGTTTCCTCGCCCATGGTTCTGCCCTGGTCGACTACCGAGGCGTCATCCTGCACCTCTTCCGTGGACGAACAGCCATAAAAAGTCAGTGATAACAACAGAAAAAACAAAACCCTGATACTCATAACAGTCTCCTGTGTATTGAACATATGTAATGTTGCGTTGCTAGATAGATTAACATTCTTGTTGATACCTGTAGAACAGATATTTTCATTAACGGTTCATGAACGGACCCCAGGCCGGCTCCCTGACCTCGCCGTCCTGCAGCGCCAGGCGTTGATGTACGCTGCCATCAACAGAAATAGCGGCAAGTGCATTGCCCCTGGCGCCGGTGGTCGTATAAATAATCATGTGTCCGTTCGGGGCAAAACTCGGTGATTCATCCTGGCGTGAACCGGTCAGGATGGTGACCTGGCCTGTAGCCCGGTTCAACAGCCCGATGCGGTATGCGCCCCTATCACCATTGATTACGGCGATGGTTTTGCTGTCCGGGGAATATTCCGGTCCGGCGTTATAAGTGCCGTTAAAGCTGATCCGTCTGGGTTGCCCGCCTTCAACCGGTACTTCATAGATCTGCGGGTTGCCGCCCCGGTCAGAAGTAAAGGCCAGCATCTTGCCATCTCCGGACCATACCGGTTCGGTATCGATGGCTGCATTTTCTGTGATGCGGCTCAGCGTTCTGGACGCGATGTGGAAAATATAAATTTCCGGATTGCCATCTTTGGAGAGGGTCAGGGCAAGGCGGCTGCCATCCGGTGACCAGCCAGGCGCACTGTTAATTCCGCGATTAGATGCTACTTTCTGGCGTGCTCCACTCTGGATATCCTGGATGTAGACGGCCGAGTTTTTTTCTTCAAATGATACATAGGCCAGACTTCTGCCGTCCGGTGACCAGGCAGGTGACATGATCGGCTCATTCGATTCAAGCAGGATTTGCGGATTGTAACCATCGGCATCCGAGACCTGCAGGGCAAAACGTTTGGTGCCGTCCGGGTTTTTGTTGACGGTGACATAAACAATGCGTGTTGCAAATGCGCCACGTATGCCGATCAGTTTTTCATAAATAATATCACTGATTTCATGTGCGGTACGACGTAACTGCACCTGTGTGGAAGGAATGCGGAAACCTGCGATCTGTTTTTCCTTGTAAACATCGATCAACCGGAACTCCACATCATAATCACCCTGGTTGTTCTGGGCCAGATTGCCAATCAGCAGGTTTTCCATACCCAGCAGCCGCCAGTCCCTGAAGTTGACCCCATCAAAATCCGTGGGCCGTTGCGGCATGTCTTTTTCTTCCATGGCAGAGAAACGCCCGCTGCGTATGAGATCATTGGAGATGACTTGTGCAATATCCACCGGTGGCAGGTTTGCAGCCTGTGACCAGCCGAAAGGCACTATCGCAACCGGTATGGGTTTTTCTACCCCCTTATCAATGATGATCTCGATTGCGTAGGCGAGTTTACTGAAGAATAAAGTAAATATAAAAATCAGGAATAATGTATAAATATATTTTTTAAACACTTTTTCAGGCCTTATGGTTCAAATGTAAATGTAATATCTCTTATTTTGATTCGTTCAAAAATTTCCAGGTCATCAGGTACGGATGAAAAAGGCGAAGATTTCTGGACAGCAGTTAATGCCCGGCGGTCAAATATATCATTGCCACTGGACTGCACAACATTAGCATTAATTACATCTCCACCGGGTAATAACCTGATGTTAACTTTACACTGTAATCCTGGCGGTAATCCGGTTTGATTGAAGTTTCTTCTAACCTGACTCTTTATTTCCGCAACAATTTTCTGTTGTAAAGTAATGTCCTGCTGCTGTTGTTCCTCTGCCGCTTCTGCGTCCAGTTGTGCCTGCAATGCTTTTTCTGCCTCTGCTTTCTTGCGTTCCTCCTCCAGCTTCTTCAGTTCAGCCGCTTTCTTTTTCTGCTCAGCCTCGGCCAGGACCTTCTTCTCTTCTTCGAGCTTTTTTTGTTTCTCTAGTTCCTGCTTTTGTTTTTCCAGATCTGCCAGTTTCTTTTGTTCTTCCTCGCGCAGTTTCTGTTCCTGTTCCTTTTTCTTTTTGGCCTCGAGCAGCTTCTTTTCCTCTTCCAGGCGCTGTTTCTTTAAATCTTCAGACTTCTTTTTTTCTTCAGTGGCCTTTTTTTCAAGTTCGTCCAGGCGTTGCTGTTCTTCCAGTTTCTTTTTTTCATCCTCCTGCTTCAGGCGCTGCAGCTCCTTGTCCACCTGGGACTTGTCCACGGTCACTGCGTTAACAATACTGATGTCCTGATGGGGCGGTTTGATGATATCGGTAAAACTGAAACTGAACACCAGTAACGCCGCAGCAATGACATGCAGTGCCAGCGCATACCAAATCGACCTTATTCTTACCCACCAGCTTAAATGCATTACTGATCAATGCTCCGGTGGTTCCGTGATCATGCCAACGGTTGGCACTCCGGCCCGTTGCAGCAAAGCCATGAGCTCAACGACCTTGCCATAAGGCACAGCTTTATCGCCACCCACCAACACCGGTATGCCCGGTTGATATTTTAGCAATGCGTTAACACGATTTATTAATTCTTCCGGGGAAACAGGTTTATCGCCATTTTCACCAAAGGTTATGTAGAAATTACCTGCCGCATCCACATTGATAATCACCGGTTCCTTGTCCGTGTGTTCGATGGGTCTGGAGTCAACTTCCGGCAGGTCTACCTTGACACCCTGGCTCAGGAGCGGTGCGGTGATCATAAAAATGATCAGCAATACCAGCATCACGTCGATATATGGCACGACATTGATCTCGGATATCGGCCGTTTGCGTATTCTCTGTCTCATTCTTGTAACTTGTGACTTATCACTTGTAACTGTTGTTTACGAGTGTGCATGACGATGCAATATGGACAAAAATTCATCCAGAAATATATCGTAGCGGTTTATCAGCCGTTCCACGTCATTGGAATAACGGTTGTAGGCAATCACCGCCGGGATTGCAGCAAACAGGCCCATGGCCGTAGCAATCAATGCCTCGGCAATACCGGGCGCCACCATGGCAATCGTGGCCTGTTGCACGTTCCCCAGTGCACGGAAACTGTTCATGATTCCCCATACCGTGCCGAACAGACCGACATAAGGACTGGTCGAACCGACAGTCGCGAGAAAAGACAGACTGGTTTCGAGATAATCGACTTCCTTGTTCATGGCGATACGCATGGCCCTTTGCGCACTTTCCAGCATGGCATCCGGATCTTTATTGCTTTGTGTTCTGAGTCTCGCAAATTCCTTGAAACCGGCCTCGAACATTTTTTCCATACCGGTCCCGCCTTCCCGTTTGGCATTAATACGGTTATAAAGCGGACTCAGATCTTCCGAGGACCAGAACAGGTCTTCAAACTTGTCTGCCTCGCGTGCCGCCCGGTTGAGTACCACACGCTTGTTGAAAATCATCGTCCACGAAACCAGTGATGCCAGGAGTAACGCCAGTATCACCAGTTGTACCAGCAGGCTGGCGTTGAGGATTAAATGTAGAAAAGAAAGATCAGTCGACATGAGCCAACTCCGAAATAATGAAAGCAGGGATAGATACAGGTTTCATGGTTTTACTATTGATGCAGGCAATTTTTATTTCTGCCTGGCACAACAGATCATTTTGTTTATTGAGAATGGTTTGTTCAAATAACATACTTGCTTTGCGCAGTCCGGCCATTTTAGCATTGACTGTTAATTCTTCGTTAAAAATCGCAGGTTTTAGATAGTCAATTGTGACCTTGCGCACAATAAAAATGATATTGTTTTCCTGCGCAAGTTTATCCTGCTCAAAACCGATGGAACGCAACATTTCAGTGCGCGCACGTTCCATATATCTGAGGTAGTTGGCATAGTAGACGACACCGCCCGCATCGGTATCCTCATAATAGACTCGCACAGGCCATGAGAATTCAGTCATTAAATTCAGATTATGAGATTATCTGTAAAAGGATTAAGTCTGATCAAACAGATCAGGGTCGACAGTTGTTTGCTTGGGTGCCTCAAGGCCAAAATGCAACCAGGCATTACGGGTCGCCATACGTCCTCTGGACGTGCGCATCATGAACCCCTGTTGTATGAGATAGGGTTCTATCACATCTTCTATGGTGTCACGTTCTTCACCAATCGCCGCCGCCAGGCTGTCAACACCCACTGGCCCACCATCGAATTTCTGGATAATGGCGAGTAACAGCTTGCGATCCATCATGTCGAATCCATGTGCATCAACATTCAACATATCCAGTGCCATATTAGCGGTATCACCTGTGATACGCCCATCGCCTTTAACTTCTGCATAATCCCGTACCCGGCGCAACAACCGGTTGGCAATACGCGGGGTACCACGCGCCCTGGCCGCAATCTCACCAGTGCCATCATTTTCAATCGTGACATTCAATATGCCAGATGAGCGTTTGATAATCCTGGACAGATCGGCAGCGCTGTAAAATTCCAGCCGTTGCACGATACCGAAACGGTCACGCAGAGGGGATGTTAACAGTCCGGCACGTGTTGTCGCACCGACCAGGGTAAACGGTGGCACATCCAGTTTAATGGCGCGCGCTGCCGGGCCTTCACCGATCATGATATCGATCTGGTAATCCTCCATCGCCGGATATAATATTTCTTCGACAATCGGACTCAATCGGTGGATCTCATCTATGAAGAGAACATCATTCGGTTCCAGGTTGGTGAGCAAGGCCGCCAGATCACCCGGTCGTTCCAGTACCGGGCCGGAGGTCTGGCGCAATCCCACGTTCATTTCATTGGCAATGATGTGCGCCAGGGTGGTTTTGCCCAGACCCGGCGGGCCGAAGATCAGGACGTGATCCAGTGGTTCCTTGCGTTTACGGGCGGCACTGATGAAGATCTCCATCTGTTCATGGACGGATGGCTGGCCTATATAGTCAGCGAGTCTTTTGGGGCGCAGTGAGTTATCAAACGCCATATCTTCAGCATTGCCGGTGGGTGAAATTACTGGATTTGGTTCGCCCATAGATGTCTCAATATAATTTCTATTGTCTCTTTAACGGACTGCAATCGCAAACGGGTTAAACTCCCGGAACCAAAGGTATTGTACGTCTGAACTGTGGCAGGAACAGGGCAAAATTCTGGAAAATTACTGATTCCATTATTTGCTGACTGAGGCCTTCAACGCCTTGCGGATGATTTCTTCACTGCTCATTTCAGGGGTGGTGACAGCATGTACAAAACGGCTGGCCTCCTGTGGTTTGTAACCCAGCGCCACCAGCGCGCTGACAGCATCATCAGTCTGGCTACCGGATGCAGTTGTGTCTTTGCCGTGCACAGGGCTGGAATCACAAGCGATGTTCAAATTCTTGAGACGGTCGCGCATCTCGATGATTAAACGCTCCGCTGTTTTTTTACCCACGCCCGGTAGCCGGGTCAGGCGGGCACTATCACCATCACGTATGCAACGGACAAAATCCTCTGCCTCAATGCCGGAGAGTATGGTCAGCCCCATTTTGGCGCCAACACCGTTGACCTTGATAAGACTCCTGAAAAGATGGCGCTCATTCTCGGTGGCAAAACCAAATAACAGGTGCGCATCATCCCGCACGACCAGATGTGTATATAAATGTATTTCTGCACCGGTTTCGGGTAATTGATAAAATGTACTCATGGGGGCCTCAACCTCGTAGCCCACGCCCTGTACATCAATCAACAGCATGGGAGGAGACTTTTGTAATATCCTGCCGAACAGCCTGCCGATCATCTCAATCTGCCTCCACTGATACCACTGACCTCGCGCATACGCATAAGACCTTGCCGTGAATGGCCATGACACAGGGCCACGCCCAGGGCATCTGCCGCATCCTGTTGGGGAATCTGTTCCAGACATAACAGCACCTTCACCATGTGCTGCACCTGTTCCTTGGCTGCATGTCCTTTGCCCACTGTTGCCTGTTTTACCTGGTTCGCGGTGTATTCAAATATCTTCAAACCCTGTGTGGCGCAGGCTGTAATAGCAGCGCCTCTGGCCTGGCCGAGTTTCAGGGCGGAGTCCGCATTGCGATGCATGAATACCCGTTCAATCGCCATTTCTTCGGGATGGTATTGTGTGACTACATCACTGATCCGCCCAAATATGGTAAGCAGTTTATCCGGTAGTTCTTCTGCATCAATATGAATACAGCCGTGAGTGATGTGTATGGCGTGGTTACCTTTGATATCGATGATGCCGTAACCAGTGATCCGGGAACCGGGGTCTATGCCGAGGATGCGGGTCATTCAGAGTGACCCGTGTAGCGTGTCTCGGGGTACGGGTAATCCGGTCTGTATTTTCGTAATACGCATCACGTGGGGCGGAATACGATCCTAGTCAAGTTGTGCAATGATATCTTCCGGTATATCGGCATTGGAGTAAACCTTTTGTACGTCGTCCAGATCCTCCAGCATATCCAGCAATCGCAGCATACTCTCGGCAGTCTCAAGATCCAGTTTCTGGCTGGTTGAGGCACGCATGGTGATCTCTGCTGATTCCGGTTCGTGCCCCTTGTCCTGTAGTACAGACTTGATATTGAGAAATTCATCCGGTGCAGTAAGCACGTCAATTGAGCCATCTTCGTAGGTGACCACATCTTCGGCACCGATCTCCAGTCCCACTTCCATCAATGACTCTTCATTACTGCCCGCCGGGAAGGAGATCTGGCCTACCTTTTTGAAAAGGTAGGCCACAGAACCATCCGTGCCAAGATTGCCCCCACATTTATTAAAGGCATGGCGCACTTCCCCCACGGTACGGTTACGGTTGTCGCTCATGCAATCAACCATGACAGCAACCCCGCCGGGACCATAGCCCTCATAACGGATCTCTTCTACATTTTCAGCTACATTGCCACCCGCGCCGCGTTTGATCGCGCGTTCGACAGTGTCTTTGGTCATGTTGTTGGACAGGGCATTATCGACCGCGTCCCGCAGGCGCGGATTATTGTTCGGATCAGCCCCGCCCATTTTTGCTGCGACAGTGATTTCCCGTATGAGTTTGGTAAACAATTTGCCGCGCTTGGCATCCTGTTTGCCTTTACGGTGTTGAATATTAGCCCACTTGCTATGACCTGCCATGCCTGTAATACCGGTTAATTAAAATGGCGCGATTCTATCATTAGTCATGATACCGCCCAAACAGCCGCACCCGTTGCTAATGCTGAAAACGGCCGTGTTGTAAAAAGTGGATCGTTTGTCCGGCAACAGCATATGAAATCAGCATGCCGAAATGTGACACCGGCAAGGTAATATGGTCAGTCATTCCGTCCAGCCGGGTTTCTGCAACGGCAATAGTCCCGTCATTGGGCCGTGGTATTCCCGGCACGAACATACCTAACCCCAGACGCAGTGTCCCGGCAATCACGCCGAGTTCATGGGTATTGCGCCAGGGCGGCGCATCACCCAGCAAACCCTGTTTGATGCTTTTCCCTAACAGCATGCGTCCCGGTGCGGATTGATTCAGTCTTTGCGCCGCACTGCTGATTAAATGTGGTGTGCCCAGTGTCACGATTCGTCCCGGACGCTGCTCAGGATAGTTATGAAACAGCTGCCGGATGACCAGTCCGCCCAGACTGTGACAGACGTAATGAATAACAGGACTTTGTATTTTTTCAACGTAGGCCTGCAACGTCAGGGCATTCTCCAGTGGCGTGTTTTGCAGACTATGGTAGGAAAATCGCAGCGTGTTGAAACCGGTATGCTCAAGCCTTCGGCGTAGCAAACCCATATCCATGCCGTTCAAGTACAGGCCGTGTACGAGCACAACAATTTCTTCTGCCACTAATTTTCCTTATCTGTGCCTGATAGCAGGCAACTAAAGTTAAGCATCACCAGCCAGGGCTGTTTTCCGGCCCGCAGTAAAATCCAGCAATCTCTGGATTGATATTCGTGCCTTGCGGCTTGTCTCTGGATCGACATGGACCTCGTTGCTCCCGGTCGTCAGCACATGTTCGAGTTTGCGCAAGGTATTCATTGCCATCCACGGACAATGCGCACAACTTTTACAGGTGGCGCTTATACCTGCGGTAGGCGCCTCTATAAAAATTTTATCCGGAGCGGCTTCCTGCATCTTGTGAAAAATGCCTTTATCGGTAGCAACAATAAACTCTTTCGCATCCAGTTCCCGGGCGGCCTTGATGATCCCTGTTGTTGAGCTGACCACATCCGCCTGTTTGATTACAGAGACCGGAGATTCCGGGTGCACCAGCACTTTAGCCTGTGGATGCTCACGGCGTAACAGTTCCAGCTCTATGCCTTTGAATTCTTCATGTACCACACACGATCCCTGCCAGATCAACATGTCTGCACCGGTCTGTTCCTGCACGTACTGGCCCAGATATTTGTCCGGTGCCCAGATGATCTTTTTCCCTTGTGCTTTCAGATGATTGACCACATCAACAGCACTCCCCGAAGTCACCATCCAGTCTGCCCGGGCTTTGACTGCCGCACTGGTGTTGGCGTACACAACTACAGTCCGGTCCGGATACTGACCGCAGAAACGGCTGAAATCATCAATCGGGCAACCGATATCCAGCGAACAATCCGCATTGAGATCAGGCATCAGGATGCGTTTCTCGGGATTCAGTATCTTGGCTGTTTCCCCCATGAACCTGACGCCACAGACCACCAGGGTCTGTGCTGAGGATTCATGACCGAAGCGTGCCATATCGAGTGAATCGGAAACATGCCCGCCGGTTTCGTCAGCCAGTTCCTGCAAATCCGGATCGGTGTAGTAATGTGCGACAATGATGGCATTCTTTTCTTTCAGTAATAGTTTAATGCGTGACTTGAGTTCATTACGTTCGGCAACGCTTAATGTTTCGACTATCGTTTCCGGCACCTGCTCAGGCGGCATACGGTAATCACGTAATTCAATTGCGGGATTCAAAGTGTTCATTGATTCTGCTCTCACATATTATTCATTTAATAAACTCTACTGTGCCGGGCGATTTTACGGAATACAAACGTGCCGGGCGGTGGTTGCCATTGCGACGGACCATCCCTGTGTCCCGGATACAATCCAGGGCCATCAGCCGTTTACGGAAGTTCCGCTTGTCCAGCCTGTCGCCCAGGATGGATTCATAGACCTGTTGCAGTTCACTCAGGGAAAAATTTTCCGGCATGAACTGCAGGGCAATGGTGGAATAATTGAGTTTTGCTGTCAGACGTTGATGGGCCATGGCAACAATATTTGCATGATCAAATGCCAATGATGGTAAATTTCTCACCTGAAACCAGGCAACTTCTTTGGCATCACTGGCAGCGCGGATATTGATCCGGTCTGGTGGTACAAGTGCATAGTAGGCCACGGATATGACACGTTCGCGCGGATCGCGGTTTGGAGCGCCGAAAGTATAGAGTTGCTCCAGGTAAACGCCGGTGATGCCGGTTTCTTCTTCCAGTTCACGCAAGGCGCAGGCTTCCAGATCTTCGTCAATTTCCACAAAACCGCCCGGCAAGGCCCAGCTGTTCATGAAGGGTTCGCCACCTCGGCGTACCAGCAACAATTCCAGTTGCTGTCCGCGAATGGTGAAAATCACCATATCAGTAGTGACTGCCGGATGAGGATATTGATAAGTGTAAGCCATGGCGAATACTTAGTGTAATATATACACATAAGCTTAGTGTATGAATTACACTTTTTCAAGCTGGAATTTTAAAAGTAAGCAGTTACTCCTGCTTGGGAAGTTTCGCCAGTTTAATGCCCAGCTCCCGTAATTGCTTTGGTGATGCTGGTGAAGGCGCGGAAGTCAGCGGGCAACTCGCGGTCTGGGTCTTGGGGAAAGCAATTACATCGCGGATGCTGTCGGATCCGGTCATCATCATCACCAACCGGTCCAGCCCGAAGGCAATGCCACCATGCGGCGGGCAACCATAATCCAGTGCATTAATCAGGAAGCCGAATTTCTCATCCGCAGCCTGATCATCGATCCCGAGCAGACGCAAGGCCGTCCTTTGCATATCCGGTGTGTTAATACGTACTGACCCACCGCCCATTTCAATACCGTTCAACACCAGGTCATAGGCGCGAGACAGACACTGGCCCGGATCGGCCTCAAGCTCGGCAGTCGTATTAACCTGAGGAGCCGTGAACGGATGATGCAAGGCATCCCAGCGCTTCTCATCTTCGTTGTACTCGAACATGGGGAAATCCACGATCCACAGCGGCCGCCACTGGCCCTGCAGCAGATTCATGTCAGCGGCTAACCGGTTGCGCAATGCCCCCAATGCATCATTGACCACCCTGGCCTTGTCGGCGCCAAAGAAAATAAGATCACCGGTTTGTGCAGTGGTCCGTTCCAGCAGTAATTTAATGATGGATTCCGGCAGGAATTTGAGTACCGGTGATTGCAATCCTTCCGTGCCTGCGTTGATATCGTTCACCTTGATATAGGCCAGCCCCCTGGCTCCGAAGTTGGCGACATAGTTGGTGTAATCATCGATCTCCTTGCGGCTCAGTTTGGCGCCACCGGGTACACGCAATGCGGCCACACGTCCATCCGGCATGGTGGCCGGACCGGAGAACACCTTGAATTCAACCTCCTTCATCAGATCGGAAACTTCGGTCAGTTCCAGCGGATTGCGCAGGTCGGGTCGATCATTTCCAAAACGGTATATGGCCTCGGCATAGGTCATACGCGAAAACGGCGTGGGCAGATCGGCATCAATGGCTTCCTTGAACAACTTGATGATCATCTCTTCCATGATGGCGGTGATCTGTGTTTCGTCCATGAATGAGGTTTCGATATCCAACTGGGTAAATTCCGGTTGGCGATCGGCGCGCAGGTCCTCATCGCGGAAACAACGCACGATCTGGTAATAACGATCCATGCCGGACATCATCAGAAGCTGTTTAAATAACTGCGGTGACTGCGGCAGGGCAAAGAATGAACCAGCATGGGTGCGGCTGGGAACCAGGTAATCGCGTGCACCTTCCGGTGTGGCCTTGGTCAGCATGGGTGTTTCGATCTCAATGAATCCTTTTTCATCCAGATAATTGCGCAGGATTCTTGCAACTCTCGCGCGCAAACGCATGTTATGTAACATCTGCGGGCGGCGCAGATCGATATAGCGGTAACGCAAGCGCGTATCATCCGCCACGTTTTCATCATCCAGCTGGAATGGCGGGGTCCTGGCCTTGTTCAGTATTTCGATAGTTTGTGCCAGCACCTCAATCTCGCCGGTAGGAAGGTCCTTATTCATAGTTCCTTCTGGCCGCTGTCTGATTTTGCCGGTGATGCGCAACACATATTCATTGCGCACGGAATCCGCGATCGCAAAAGGTTCGGGACGATCCGGATCAAATACGATTTGTGCAATTCCTTCGCGGTCCCTGAGATCAATAAATATTATGCCGCCATGATCGCGGCGTTTGTGTACCCAGCCGCAGAGTTCTACCTCCCGGTCGAGCAAGGAAGAATTCAGTTGTCCGCAATAATGACTGCGCATGGGTTCCCCTGATGGCGATAATGATGATTTATTGAACCGAAACAAAGGCGGGCATATTACGAGCCGGTCTGTTTTTGCGCAAGTTTACCATTAATGAGAGCTTCTTTTGCCGGGCCCTCAGGCACCACAACACCCATGGAAATAATGTACTTGAATGCTTCTTCAATGGTCAGGTCCAGTTCAATAAGTTCAGAGGCGGGCACCATCATAAGGAAACCTGTGGTGGGGTTGGGGGTTGTTGAGACAAATACTGAAACCAGTTCCTGGCCGGTGGCATCGATGGCTTTTTGCATGCCACGGTTGGATACGAAGCCTACACTCCAGGTCCCCTGGCGCGGAAATTCAATCAAGACCACCTTGCGGAAGGACTTGCTGTTGGAACTGAACAGCGTTTCCGTGACCTGTTTGACACTGCTGTAGATGGAGCGCACCAGCGGAATGCGGCCAAGAATGGATTCCCAGAAGGAAACCAGGCGCCGTCCGAACAGGTTGGCAGCAAACATGCCGGTAATCAGCAGGATGAAAATGCCAACAATGACACCGAAGCCGGGGATGGAAAATCCCAAAACGTTCTCCGGCCGCCACTCCGGCGGGATTAATAAAATGGTTCGATCCATCAGGGTGATAAGCACCCTGATAACAAATACGGTCGCGGCCAGGGGCAGCCAGACCAGCAGGCCGGCGATCAGGTATTTACGTAGGTTTGCCATGCTTCAGTCTGTATGGTTAATCAATCGGTGGCCGCTGTTTCGGTCTTTTTCACCGCCGGTGCACTTTCAGTGCCGGTTGTTTTTGTTTTGGACTTATCCGGTTCCTTGGCAGAAGTTTCTACGGATTGTTTGTTATCATCTGCCGGTTTGGCCTTGTCCCTGGGCTTGTCCTTGAAGTCAGTCACATACCAGCCGCTGCCCTTGAGGTGAAAGGCCGAAGTCGATACCCGTTTGCGCAGGCTGTTCTCATGGCAGGCCGGGCATTCAGTCAATACCGGATCACTGAATTTCTGTATGGCCTCCAGGGTATGACCGCATTTGACGCATTCATATTCGTAGATAGGCACGATATATCCTCACAAAAAATTACAGGCTTAATATAATCAGTTTGCCGGGAAAATAGGGCCGGAAAGCGATAAAATCAAGAGAACCCGGGATCAAAATATACGGGTTTTTCATGAAAATAGCATTTTTCAGCCACTGAAATTTGCCATCTTTGAAATCTTCGGTATTATCGCACCTCTTTTGAGCCATCAGGCTCAAAAGAGTGGAAAATTAAAGGTGTAAGGATCAAGTATCCAGGTTCGTGTTGAGATATCCTGTTTATGACTGCCAGCCCTATATGTTTTCTTATAACTTATAACTTATAACTTTTCACTTGTAACTGAAGTTTCGGGTCGTTAGCTCAGCCGGGTGAGGACGATACAGAAAAATGTCCGGTGGACATTTTTCCGGCCGAACGCCTTGTCAGCGGATGACAAGGCAGGTAGTTATCAAAGGCAATAATTTTACGGCAGGATGCCATGTATGAATTTCAGAACCGGGTCGTTAGCTCAGCCGGTAGAGCAGCTGGCTTTTAACCAGTTGGTCGGGCGTTCGAATCGCCCACGACCCACCAATCTTTTCAGACGGTTAATGTAATACCATCCCCATTTGCTGAAAACGTAGCTGATTTGTAATCAATTACCTGGTATTAGGCAAAGTATCGGGGTATGGACCAAGAAAACGCTCTCCGTTGAAATGGACTATATGATCTGGATCGTCTGCAACCCAGACTTCAGTCTCCCAGGATATTTGCCTAAGAAAACGCGACATGGTTTGTCTGTTTTCAAAAGTTGTCACGAATACCATACCAGTTTTGAAACCCTTGAATAATTCTTTGAGCTCTTTCCGTCGTTTGCCGTCAACTGGACCTGCACTAGTAACGGCCTCAATCAATAATAACCATTTTCTGGCTATGTCATGAATTACCACATCAGGCATTTTAGCGGCTGAATTAATTTCTACGCCGAGTTTTCTCAGGTAATCCTTTTCAAAGTGTTCAAATTTATTCTCAGCATCCCCGATATAAACAATCGTTCCTCCCGGAGAGAACGCGTACAAAACTCTTCAACAATTTTCTTTATAAGAGGGTTTTGTCCACCCGGTGATAATGCTATTTTTTCTCCTGAAGGGAGTTTTACGGGAATTCTTGCAAGTTTTCGTTGCCGTTGAAGTTCCTGCCTGATTTTTAAACTGGATTTTAGATATTCTGCAAGATTGTCAGACCAGGCTAAGCTGCCGAATGATTGAATTACTTTGAGCGCGGAAGGTTCAATCTGATAAACAGTTTTACCGCTATTTGTTGGTCGTAATAGATTGTCAGGATTACGTATTAACAGGCCAGCTTCAACAAAATATTTAACGGCCTCATCACGTATAGTTTCACGAGTATTTGGCGCATACTTGACCCGATACATCTTACGAATGAATTCAATAATTGGGGTAATACCTCGCAAAGGAGCGGTTGCCATATTCCATGACTGATCAGTTTTCAGGTCGATTAGAGCAAGCAGAGTATAGCCAGCAGTAGCATTGCATTGTTTGGCGCCAAAACCCAATGCATGTAGTATCTCAATAGCTTCTTTGAGTTTTTTATTTTTTTGCTTGGCGCTTGGTTTTTTCTGTGTTTTTGACATTTAACGCAGCCCCGTTTCTATTAGCTTGTCCAAAACTGTTTGTTCTGGAAAATTATTGCCAATCAGGTCTCCAAGTTCTTCTAATGCTTCACGGCTGGGATACATGAGCCGTCTAAGATCTGAAGCGTTCACTTGGGTATGGCCATTGAACTGGCGGAAATATGCATCGACTAAAGTTGAATTTAAATAAGCAGCCAGCCCTCTTGCAAGATCTATTGATAAACCTTGCCCGTTAATATGAAAATAATTCAAATGGTTTTCAAACCCTATGTAATCAGCTTTTACAAGAGATGGATCATATATACATGCAATAATCCGCCGCTTTTCCTCTTTTGAACTAAAGCGTTTGGTGAGCACATAAATGCCTTCAGGTACGAGTAATTTTTGTGTATTTTCATCTCTCGCAATTGCATTGGGCTTGCGGCCTCCGGTTTTAGGCCAAGTGATAATTCCTTCATTGAAATGACATGCATAAATGAGTGGAACAGTATTTTTTTCGGGGTCTTTCCTCAGGAACGCGCGCGCCCTGAAATCCACCACGCGGCCTGTAGAAACACTCAATCCTAAATCTGACAAGCTGTCTGTATATTCTTCAATGCTGCGCCTGAATTCAGCCTGGATTTCATCAGTAGTCAGATGGATAACAAGTTCCGGGTCTTTAGTTGAAACCATGTCTTCATAAGAGCAAATTCGTTTTTTAATTTTACTATTGAATGTTCCATCACAGACGGACAAAGTAACATAGGTGGGTCGTCGTTTAGTTTTTATGGCATAAGAAATTATATTTTCTTGTAATACCGAGTCGTCCTTAAACGCTTCAGAGCGTGACTCAAAAACATGAATCCGTTGTATTGACATAGTGTCAAGAAAATACGAGCGGAAAGGCTTGAAATAGGGGCCATTACAAAAACTACGAGGTGTAATTGCCACAAGTTCTCCATTTTGATCAAGCAACTTTACCAATAAAGCAAGAAAACCTGTGTAAAGATTACTGGTTTCAATCCCTGCTGAACGAAGAATTTTGCGTGTTTCAGAGTCGCTGTTTATTTTTGCGTATGGCGGATTGACTATAGCTAAATTAAAATCAGCTTTATTTTTAGCGAAAAGATCATTTCGGCTTATATTTGCTGCATAAGTAATAAAATCATCTTGTACATCAACTGAGAATGCCACGCCTTTTTTTGAACATAGCTCTCCGCATAAACGATAGGTATCATAAAGATAGGCATGTAGTTGGGTATCTATTTCAAAAGCCGTAACAGAAATGTTTTCTGGCAATTTCTTTCGAGATAGTAATTTTTGAATAATTGCCGCAGAAAGAATACCGGTTCCGGCTCCAGCATCCAGTATGCGAACATGGGTTTTGTTACATTTGAATAATTTTGCCATGAATTCAGCAACGGATTGAGGCGTAAAGAATTGCCCGAGTTTACGGCGTAATTCCGGATCTAATATCTCTGTTGCAGGTTTGCGAAAAGCTTCAATCTTGCCAATCAGATCAGATGAAACTGAAGATGTTGCATGCAGATCGGTTATCATGGTTTTTTGGCTGAATTTCCAGTGTGGTATTCTGCGGCGGATTCCCTAATCAATAAAGCCGCCTTTACTGCTGCTGTACTATCCCCATGTTCCATCCAGAAACGTTCTGCAAGACGCTTTGCTTCAAGATCTTCAAATGGAACCTTGAAGAATTTGGCAATGGCTTTCGTTTGAATTTCTGTTGGAAGACGTTGGCCGAGTTCTATTTTGCTTAAAAGCGTAGAGTCCATATCTGTTGCCGCTGCAACAACTCTGAGCGGTAAAGTCTGTTTCTTGCGCATGCTGCGCAACATATTGCCAAAGGTTTGATTGGAGCCGGAGTGGTTCATTTTAGACTGAATTTGTCTAGACATATTAGTGCAATTTAGTCTACACGCAGAAAAAAAGCAATCCCCTTTTTGTCAGAGTATTTGATACAAATTTGATTATTTACTGAATCCTGGTCTCTATCGAATCGCTTTCACCTTTATTGTCCAACCAGGTGATACGCAGCAGGTCGCCGGGTTGTGCACCTGAAAATTCAAATGAAAGATAGGGATTGCTGGAGATGGCCCGGCTCCAGTCACATTGCAGCAATGTTTTATCACCGTGCTGTACGGTAACGTTTTCGATGTAATGCGCCGGGACCAATTCACCGGTATCCGGATCGGTTGCATAACCGGTGTGCATCGGGTGGCGTATGATGGCACGTACTGTAGTTTTGCCTTCACGCATGCTGGTGCGCACTTTTATACTGGATGTCATCAGCCGCAACCTCCGGCGATTACCTCAACGAACTTGCGTGTACTGAACAGTTTTCCGTTTGATCTGACCACAGCGATAATATCGGAGGGTTCTGCCACCTTGATGCGTGTCGCAATGAACCCCGAACACTCAGGACTGAGATTAAAGTTGGCTATAAGCGGGTTGGGATTTTTTTCCACCAGGATGGTAATAGTTTCAACGGCAGGCAGTTTGGTGCTGATTTCCACCGGGACTACCGCACCATTTTCGACGACATCATGCACGCCAATAATAATTGCATCACTCGTTGTGATCTGTTCTCCGGGAAAAATTGCAGCTATGGCATCGGCCTCTGTCTTGGCAGAAAAGGCCGGTTGATTTCTGGCGGCAAATGCAATCAACGGTTTGAGCAGACTGAATATGCCAGTAGTTATTGCAGACATCGCGATCAGGCTGCCTTTTAGAAAAAGTCTGCGGGTATGATTCATCATCATAATCATATATATAATTTGACTCGATCAACCTTCGGGCTCAAGTTTTAGTTCTTTTTCCAGGGTAAGCTCATATTCCAGTTGCGCCAGGCGTGCCTTGATGCGCTCCATTTGATAATAATTCAGTTCAGCCTGGCGTTGGGCAAATTTGAGATGGTCGATCGCCAACTGGGTGCCACCGGTAAGATAGTAATATTCCGCCTTGGCGATACCTGATTCTGCCGGAGAACCAGACTCAGCCTCAGCCTGTGACAACAGATCATAATAAGCCAGGGAAGGTTCATGATTGCGCCCGTAATTACGTATCAGATCGCGTGCCCTGCCGGGTTGTTTGGCATCCAGCAGGGCACGGGTGTAACCATGCACCACTGGCCAATAATCCGGATAGAGTTTATGTGCTTCCTGGTAGATGCCGACTGCTGCAGAAAAATTTCTTTGTGCGGATTCCAGTCTTGCTGCAGCCAACAGGTAGGTTATATTTTCTTCATCATCCTTGAGCAGCAGGCCCAATTGTTCCCGTGCCCTGGCAAAGTCATTTGCCCTGGTGAGAGCGAGCGCATAACCATAACGCGCTGATTCCATATCCGGATAACCGCCGGTTTCCAGGCTGGTTTCAAAAAATTTCACGGCTTCTTTGGGTGATTCAAATGAATCGGCCATGAGCCTGGCCCGGATCAATTTATAACTTATAGAGTTCGAGTATTTGCGGACAGGGTATCGTTCGGCCCTGGCAATGGACTCCGCTATACGCGAAGAGGTGAGCGGGTGTGTCTGAAGAAATTCCGGCGCATCGCCGCGGTAGTATCTTGAAGTCTTTTGCAGTTTTTGAAAAAACCCCGGCATACCGTGTGGATCAAAACCTGATCTTGCAAGCAATTGAATACCAACCCGGTCAGCCTCTTCTTCATTGGCACGGGTAAAATTAATCTGATACTGGGCACTGAATCCAGCTACTGCCGCAATTGCCGCCTGACCAGCTTCCGGGTTGGCTATGCCCAGTAATATGGCGCCCACCATGGCCGCCATCATGGGCAGGCTGAATTTACTTGCTGCTTCATATGTCCTGGCCATGTGCCGCTGGGTCACGTGTGCAATTTCATGGGCCAGCACACCGGCCAGTTCGCTTTCAGTATCGGAGTTCAGGATTACGCCAGAGTTGATCCCGACTACTCCGCCGGGCGCGGCAAACGCATTGATGGCTGGATTGTCAATTACAAAAAAGATAAACAGGATCTGGTTATCATCGCTGTTGGCAACCAGTTGATAGCCGATAGACTGGATATAGGACTCCATTTCCGGGTCGGTAATGACATCAGCGGATTGCCGCACCTGCCGCATGACGGCCTGGCCGAGACGGCGCTCGAATTCAGGCGTAACAACTCCGCCAGCTGAATCTCCCATATCCGGCAGGTTTTGAGTCGTGCCGGCCGGGACATTTTGTGCGGCAAATGTCAGTGTTAGTAGAATGTATATCAGGAACTTCACAAATCTGGCCTATATAAAATTTTACAGATATATTGAGAGTCGATTCAGCTTTAGCTAGTTCCGCCACACTCAGTGTTGGTCAGGGTCATACGGATATTGAAAATTCTAATATCATTGAAAGCTTATCATAAGCAATCAGTTACGAATTTTAAATTTTTTGATTCGGAGACAATAAATTGATGAGGACCATTAAAAATGCATTTTACGCGCAATCTGGGGGGGTTACCGCTGTCATCAATGCCTCAGCCTGCGGTGTTCTGGAAACAGCACGGAAACACAAAACCCGGATTGGCAAGGTCTACGCCGGGCGTAATGGTATTATCGGCGCACTGACCGAGGACCTGATCGATACCAGTCTGGAGCCCCCCGCCGCTATCCGGGCACTTAAACATACGCCGGGCGGTGCCTTTGGTTCCTGCCGCTACAAGCTGAAAGGTGTGGACAAGCACCGTGCTGAATTCGAGCGCCTGATTGAGGTCTTCAAAGCGCATAACATCGGTTATTTTTTCTATAACGGCGGTGGTGATTCCGCCGACACCTGCCTCAAGGTGTCGCAGTTATCGGAAACGATGGGTTTCCCCATCCAGGCCATCCATGTACCCAAGACAGTGGATAACGATCTTCCCATCACTGATCAATGTCCGGGTTTCGGATCAGTCGCAAAATACATTGCCGTTTCGATCCGGGAGGCTGCGCTGGATGTCATGTCCATGTCGCGCACATCAACCAAGGTATTTATCCTGGAAGTCATGGGCCGCCATGCCGGCTGGATCGCGGCAGCGGCTGGACTGGCTGGTGAGAAACCCGGAGATCCACCGCATGTGATCCTGTTTCCAGAGGTCGCCTTTGATGAAGAAAAATTTCTCATGAAGGTGAAAGAGAGCGTTGAAAAATATGATTTCTGTGTGATCGCGGTGTCGGAAGGTGTACGCAATGCGGAAGGGAAGTTTCTCGCCGAGGCCGGTACACGGGATGCTTTTGGCCATACACAACTGGGAGGTGTTGCAGTTGAGATCGCCCAGCTGGTTAAATCAAAACTCGGTTATAAATATCATTATGCTGTTGCGGATTATCTGCAACGTTCCGCGCGGCATATCGCATCCAAAGTTGACGTGGAGCAGGCCTATGCCGTCGGCAAAGCGGCAGTAGAGTTTGCAATCAAGGGCCACAATGCCGTAATGCCCGCGATAGTGCGCACATCAAATCAGCCTTACCGATGGAAGATTGGTATGGCGGATCTCAGTGATGTAGCGAATCATGAAAAAATGTTACCGCGAAATTACATCACTAAAGATGGTTACGGTATTACTGCTGCATGCCGTCGCTATCTTGCACCGTTGATTGTAGGTGAGGCTTACCCGCCTTATAAAAAGGGATTGCCTGAATATGTCACGCTGAAAAACAAACCGGTGAAAAAGAAACTGAAGACAGAATTCAAACTTTAATGCTTTACACGGGCTTTGCTCCGGGCGCTTATCAAAGTACAATTGCACCCTATTTAACAGATATTCAATAATAAGTGGGGCTTGAAAGCCCCATAATTTTATCGTTTCGATGTCAAGCTCACGGGAGAAATTCAAATGACGGCTTTAGGTTTTGCCTTGCTCTGTGGAGTACTCGCGATTGTATATGGTGTCTGGTCGGTGCGCTGGATCCTGGCGCAACCACAAGGCAACGAACGCATGCGCGAGATTGCCGCTGCGATTCAACAGGGCGCTTCTGCCTACCTTAACCGGCAATACACCACCATCAGTATGGCCGGAGGTGTGCTGTTTCTGGCACTGGGTTTTGCTCTTAACTGGTACACAGCGTTTGGATTCCTGATCGGTGCGGTACTCTCCGGTGCAGCCGGGTACATCGGCATGAATATTTCAGTACGTGCCAATCTGCGTACTGCCGAAGCAGCAAAAAATGGTCTTAATGCTGCATTACAGATCGCCTTCCGTGGCGGTGCGATCACCGGCATGTTGGTGGTCGGCCTTGGTTTGATCGGGGTTGCCGGTTACTACACAATATTATTGCAGCTGGGGCTATCCACTGATCATGCACTGCATGCATTGGTAGGTCTGGCCTTCGGTAGTTCACTGATTTCGATTTTTGCCCGGTTGGGCGGCGGCATATTTACCAAAGGTGCTGATGTGGGCGCCGATCTGGTCGGCAAAGTGGAAGCCGGTATTCCGGAAGATGATCCGCGCAATCCGGCCGTGATAGCAGATAATGTTGGCGATAATGTCGGTGATTGTGCAGGCATTGCAGCGGACCTGTTTGAAACCTATGCCGTAACCGTGATCGCCACCATGTTGCTTGGCGGTCTTATGATGAAAGGCGCGGGTGACAATGCCTTGTTATATCCACTGGTACTGGGTGGCATATCCATCATTGCCTCGATTATCGGTACATTTTTTGTGAAAGCCAAAGAAGGCGGTTCGATTATGGGCGCCCTCTATAAGGGCCTTATCGCCTCCGGTGTGCTGGCCGCAATCCCGTTTTATTTTGTCAGTGTGAGAATGATGGGAACAGATGGTACAGCGTTGTTTGGTTGTGCGCTGATTGGCCTGGCGCTGACTGCGGCGATGGTATGGATTACTGAATACTACACCAGCACCCACTTTGGTCCTGTGCAACATATAGCCCAGGCATCCACTACAGGCCACGCAACCAACATCATTGCCGGTCTGGGTGTGTCCATGAAATCCACGGCATTACCAGTGCTGGCGGTTTGCGCCAGCATCTTCGGTGCTTATGAACTGGCCGGTCTGTATGGTCTTGCCATCGCCGCAACTTCGATGTTGTCCATGGCTGGCATTATCGTGGCACTGGATGCCTACGGGCCGATCACAGACAACGCAGGCGGTATCGCCGAAATGGCGAAACTGCCGAAAGAGATTCGTGGCATTACCGATCCACTGGATGCCGTTGGTAACACGACCAAGGCTGTCACCAAAGGTTATGCGATCGGTTCTGCCGGTCTGGCGGCCCTCGTTTTGTTTGCGGATTTCACGCACAGTCTGGAAGCTGCGGGCAAACTGGTTGAATTCCGTCTGGATGATCCGGCAGTGATCATCGGTCTCTTCATCGGTGGTCTGGTTCCTTATCTCTTCGCGTCCATGGCGATGGAAGCGGTCGGCCGGGCTGCAGGTTCAGTCGTGCTTGAAGTGCGCCGCCAGTTCAAGGAGATCAAAGGCATCATGGAAGGGACAGCCAAACCGGACTATTCACGTGCGGTGGACATGCTGACCAAGGCTGCGATCAAAGAGATGATTATTCCTTCACTATTGCCGGTGCTGGCACCGATCATTGTTGCTTTTGGTATGGAAGCACTGATGGGCGAAGGCGCCGGTGCACGCGCACTCGGCGGTCTGCTGGTGGGCACCATCATCACCGGTATCTTTGTCGCCATTTCCATGACGGCTGGCGGCGGCGCCTGGGACAACGCCAAGAAATATATCGAAGACGGGAATCATGGCGGAAAAGGCAGCGAGGCACACAAAGCAGCCGTGACCGGCGACACTGTCGGCGATCCGTATAAAGATACCGCTGGTCCGGCGATAAATCCGTTGATCAAGATCATCAACATTGTCGCATTGTTAATAGTCCCGCTACTTTAATCTGATCACGTTCTGTACAATAAGCGCCATATGACTATCACATATGGCGTTTTTTATGCCTGCTATAAAAATAATCACTGCGCTGTTTTTGCTGGCGGCTGGGCCGCCGCAGGGCGTCAGCATGGAAGATTTTTACCGGCATGAATGTGAAGCAGGACATCAGCATGCTTGTGAAAAACTGGCAGCGCTGTCTGAAGGCCTCATGCAACAGAAAAGGCTGGAACAAAGATCAACCGGGTTCTGGAAGGACATCAATACGCAGGAACTGATGCTCGACAAGAAGAAACCCGACCTGCAAGATGCCTATCCACTGGTGATGCGTGATTTTTTCAAAATGGAGGCAGCAGCAGGCAGTACGGAAAAACCTGACGAGGAACGCCTGCCACAGTGTGCCATGCATTATCATAACCACTGGATCAACAGGAAACTCTGGTATCCTTCAAACGACGATGGCACACCGGACTGGCCGGCCATCTACATATACATCGTCGATCATTATTTTGGTTATTGTTTGAGAAAACAGTAAGTCTATCCGTTTTTAAGTTGATTCAATAATTCTGTTGTCTCAAAAAGTGGCAGACCCATTACACCTGAGTAACTTCCGTCCAGTCGTTCAACAAATGCCGCAGCGTGACCTTGAATGGCATAACCGCCGGCCTTGCCGATGGGCTCACCGGTTTTGCAGTAACTTTCGATTTCCGGTTTGCTTAACGGCTTGAAATAGACGCGACTGATACTGGTTTTAATTTTTTCTTCCAGGTTACTTACAATCGCAACAGATGAATAAACGTAATGCAGGCGCCCGGAAAGTTGTGACAGCATGGTGACCGCCTGTTCATCGTTCCCGGCCTTGCCGATCACCATGTCATCCAAAACCACTGAGGTATCAGCGCCTATTATGGCGAAAGGTTGATCGGTTTTGATTTTTGATTTTACGGCCTGCGCCTTTTCCAGTGCCACCCGTTCGACATACGCACGTGGATGTTCATTACTGTTCCAGTGTTCGTCAATATCAACCTCAATGATTTCAAATTGCAGGCCGATCTGTTGCAGTAATTGCTGGCGGCGGGGGGATTTTGAAGCGAGGTAGAGTTTCATTTACGTTGTAATTT
>MGYU01000009.1 GCA_001801885.1 Gammaproteobacteria bacterium RIFCSPLOWO2_12_47_11 | reverse complement strand
TTTTGAGAGATGCATGGTTTCTTTTTACTACTTTTGGTGCGAGGCGTCACTCATTAACGGCAGTAATAAGTGAAAAGTATAAAGTGAAAAGGCTAAAGGCTGGGGATTGGGGTTATGGCAGTGATAAGTAACAAGTGAAAAGGTCAAAAGCTGGGGTATGGGAGTTGAGGATCATGAAACTCAGTGAATCATGCTGGTCAGTTTCAACTCATTTAATTAAATATATTATTAATAGATAATATAGAAGTAAAATATTAATTTAAATAATTACTTTAAATATCATATTGTTACTGTAATATATGCATGAATTATTAATAATAATATTGTCATTTATGATAATCCTGCTATATTTACTTAAAAGTCAGAGGCTTGGAAATGAACCGTTTAGAGCAATTAAAAAGAAAGCTGAAACCAGGAAAGGTTTATCGCCGCTCTGACCTGGAACGATGGTCAAAGAGCGTGGATCGTCACGTTCGTGAATTGGTTGAAGAAGGTGTTTTAAAGAAACTTCAAAATGGCCTTTATTACTACCCCAAAGAGTCCACTTTTGGGAAGGTGCCACCTACTGAAGAGCAATTGGTGCGTACTTTTCTGAAAGATGACAATTTTCTGCTAACCTCTCCCAATACCTATAACTCTCTGGGGCTGGGAACTACCCAGCTTTATAACACCACGGTGGTTTACAATCATAAACGCCATGGACAATATAAACTCGGCAATAGAAATTTTAATTTTCAGAGGAAATATAATTTTCCCAAAAAACTTTCTAATGAGTATTTACTCGTTGATCTAATGAACAATCTTCATTCATTAGCGGAAGACCAAAGGGAATTGGAAACAAATGTTAAAGAAAAGGCATTTACCATGGATAGCAAAAAGCTTCTGACCAATGCTAAAAAATATGGAAAAGTCAGAACAAGGAAATTTTTTAATTCTCTGTTTGCTGATGGACAAGCAATAGCTAATGCCGCCTGAGATTTATCTTCACGATCATTCTGACTTTGAAGATCTAATTCGTATCGTAGCTGAAGATCCGGGTATTCACCCTGTGCTGGTAGAAAAAGATTATTGGATCATGCATTGTTTGTATGGTTTAAATCAGCTTGGTCTGAAATTCGAGTTAAAAGGCGGTACATCTCTTTCTAAAGGATATAAAGTTATTAATCGGTTTTCTGAAGATATTGATATCCGAATTGATCCTGAATGCGCTCCTTTCGATGTGTTCTATGGTAGAAATCATGATAAACCCGCCCAGATTGAATCAAGAAAAGAATTTTACGATTGGCTGGTAGAGGATAAATTAAAAATAAAAGGTGTTATTGAAGTTAATCGAGATATTGAGTTTGATGATGAGAAATACAGAAGTGGTGGGATAAGGCTTATATACAAGAGCAAGTTTGAACCATTGGCAGGTGTTAAAAACGGTATACTTCTCGAAACAGGTTTTGATACAACATCTCCAAATGAATCAATTGATATCTCATCCTGGACTTTGGAACATGCTTTAAAGAATAAAGCAGAAGTAATTAACAATATTGCTAAAGAAATTAAATGTTATCTGCCTGAATATACCTTTGTAGAAAAACTTCAGACCATATCAACAAAATTCAGGCAGCAACAAGAAAATAAAACTGATCCAGTATTATTTATGCGACATTACTATGATGTTGCACAATTACTTAAAATTAAAAGAGTATTGGATTTCATTGGCACTGAAGCATATACGATACATAAACGAAATAGATTTAGAACCGCTGATGAACTGAATATCTCGAAAAATGAAGCATTTCTTCTGTCAGATAAAAAAGTAAGAGAGCTATATAAAAATTCTTATGATAAGGCACATGCACTTTATTATAAGAAACAAATTTCATTTGAAGAAATTATGAAAATAATCCACCAACATGTAGATAAATTATAAATCATTATTAAGGAAGCTCTGATCAAGTCTAAAAATTCTTTGCTTCGTCATTCTGGCGTATGCCAGTATCCCCTTCCCCCCTCCCGGGGGAAGGTAGGATGGGGGTAATTGGTTACTGGATGCTGGTCGCTACGGACTCCATGTCCTCGGCTTTGGCATCCTGCGTCGCTCTACCGCCTATATCCATATAGGCGTCACGCGACATTTCCTACATCCTGTAGGTCGTATTCGCCAGTACGACGAGTGATTACGCCTACGGCGATTCTTTTACTTGGGTTCCGGATACGCTCACTGGGTCACTCCTGCGCATCCATGCGCCCGCGACATACCGTACATCCTGTACACAATTCGCGTTCCGGAATGACGAAGCATGAGGCCAGGGATGACGAAGCATGGATAATCTGGACGGGCCTTGGCATTCCTTAAAAACTCATTAATATATATCACTCAAAATTTGCAGTTTCGTTTCAACTTGATTTGCCAATATGCAATCCACCTTCTGTAATCTCACTCAAGGGCACTGCTTCAACTTCTGCGGTGATTGAATACCGTTTTATGCCGGGATATACAACAACAATACGATTCAATTGCAAATCATCCAGTGCAATACGCATGGATGGTGTCAATTTTGGCGCATCAGTTCGCTTGCATTCAATACCGTATAACTTGCTATTTTTGCGCACTATCAGATCAATCTCGGCACCTTGATGCGTGGCCCAAAAATAAGCTTCATCCGGCTGCACAATATCAAGCACTTCTTCCAGCACATATCCTTCCCAGGATGCACCCATCTTTGGATGATTGAGCAAATCTTTTTTAGTCTGAATCCCGAGCAACTGATGCAGCAAACCTGAATCACGCAAATATATTTTTGGCGCCTTTACCTGCCGCTTGCGTACATTGGCATGCCACGGTTGCAACTGCCTCACCATAAATGCATCCGTCAATAAATCGAGGTGCCGGCGTATGGTGGGTTCACTCACACCCATAGTGCGTGCCGGCTCAGATGAATTCCAGATTTGTCCATGGAAATGCGCAAGCATGGTCAGGAATCGCCATAATGCCGCTGCCGGGACTCTTACTCCCCATTGTGGCAAATCCCGCTCTAACAAGGTTTGAATGAAATTTTTGCGCCATGCCACACTGCCTTTTTCATTGCTGGCAAGGTAAGACAATGGAAACCCTCCGCGCAACCAATGTCTTGAATGTTCCGGATTACCCAGTTCAGCGAGACTAAAACCCCGCATGGTCAGTGTTTCTGTACGGCCAGCCAGGGTTTCCGATGACTGTCGCAATAAATCACCTGATGCACTGCCCAGGATCAAAAATTTACCGGTAAACTTCTTGCGATCCACCAGCACCCGGAGCACGGGAAACAGATCAGGCCGCCGCTGCACTTCATCAATCACTATTAATCCCTTTAGTTCACCTAGTGCCGTCATCGGCTCGTTCAAACGGGCCAGACTTGCAGGGTCTTCAAGGTCAAAATAATTGGCGGAGTCTTCTGGTAAAAACTCACGGGCCAGGGTTGTTTTTCCACATTGACGCGGGCCAATCAGCGTCACAACGCGACTACGGTCAAGCGCTGTTTTGATAGCTTTTATCCAGGAAGGTCTTTCAATCATGTAAATATGATACCATGATATTCTAATATTAACAGTTCATTTTTCATGATAAAACGACCGCTTATCAATTACCCTGATTTCACGACTTTCGCATAGTCGGAGACGTTCAGGAGTTTATCAATCTGGATGCGGCTCATGATAATGTCGACGAGGGTGATGGTGTTCGGGTAGATGAAGGTCATTGTTGCTGCTGAAATCTAACGTATTAGATCCTTGTCTCAAATGCTTCAACCACCTGTTGTTGTGCTTTTTGGATTTCCTCTTCCGTCATCCAGTCAAAATGACTGTCCCGCTTGGTCTTGGACAAGATGCCATTATTTTGCTGAACCACACGAATAAAGAGGTCCAGGCTATGTGCTGGCCAGTCCAGTAGGCTATTCAATGCAGTCCAGGCCCGGTCAAATCCCAATAAATAGTTTATTTCTTTTTCCAGATCCTCTTCTACCGTTCTTACCAGTGATCGGTACAAAAATTCGGCCTGGGGCGTCGCATCAAAATAGCGGAAATAGACAATATCATTCCCCGTTGCCGGAATATCCGGGATATCCGGATTGTAACTCGTCATGGTCCGTAACGGTTTTGAATAGGCTTCCAATGCTGCAATGTAATCATCCAGATTGGCCAGTATTACTGCAGAAACAGGCAGAATTATGCCTTTGGGCGTAAAGCCTGCATTCGCCAACACTTCATGGATGAGATAGCGGTGGATGCGACCATTTCCATCCATGAAGGGGTGAATAAACACAAATCCAAATGCAATCGCGCTTGCCAATATGACGGGATCAATTTGAGTTACATAATGATCATCAGCATCAATGATGTTCCAGTTTCTCGCATCTGATGCCAATGATAAAAGGCCGGTCATTAATGCAGGAACATCATCAGGACGGGCCGGAACGAAATCGATTTGCTTACGATAACCTTGATCTTTTCCCACCCAATTCTGCTGGTGACGCCAGGTAAATTCATGAAAGCGGGGATCGAGGACTGCATTCTGCAATTCGACCAGCCGTTCTTCGGTTAATGGTGTTTTTGTATCCGCCTGACGTAATAAGTCTGCAAAGCGCTGAGCACGATCCGGAGACGGTTTTTCCCGCTCCACTTCAAAGGATGATTGTGTTTCCTTTAGATAAAGATAAGCTGCGGCACGGCGGAGCAGGTCTTGATCATAACCTGCCAGTGTTTTACGGGTTTTCTCACGCAGATCATAATCAACCATTTCCTTGAGATAGCTGGTCTGGCGCACCAGCGGACAGAATTCCCGATTCCCCGGCAGATTATTTATCACCCGATAACGGGTATCAGGCTCTCCTTTTTTCAGGCCAAACTGAATTTCATTATCGACCAGATCAACATAACGTGTTTTGGACGGGACATTCGATTTTAATTCCTGCCTGGTTAACCATTCATATATGAAACCAGCCCGGCGAGCATAGATTGAAGTGGGGCTTACAGCTAACCAGGTATTTAACTCATCCTTACCAGTTTGCGCGAATAATAATGAAAGCACTTCAAGATTGATGCCTTCATAGCGCAAAGCGAACTGAAGGTGGCCCGCCAACGTGTTTTCCGGTTGATACTTGGGCTCAAAGACTAATACTTCCTGGTCTCCGGAATGGTGGGATCCCCTCCCCTTTATTTTTGCATCAATACACGCACAAACCTGCAACGGCCTGGCCGCCAGCTTGTAATGTTCAATTAAATAGCTGTAACCGGGGGTATCTAGCGCCATATTTTCTCCTTCTCCGAAAAATAGCCGCAAAAACGGAAAAACAGCCGCATTTTAGTATATTTAGAGAAAAATATCCGCAATAATTTATGTGGGTTCTAATTAGCGGCTATTTTTCTCTTATATATTTGATATGCGGCCTTATTTCTCAGCTTGCGGCTGTTTTTCTCATCCTGATTTCACCACCTTCGCATAATCCGACACATTCAACAGTTTATCCGTCTGGATGCGGTTCATGATGATGTCCACCAGCGTAGTGGTGTTCGGATAGATGAAGGTCATTTCCGGTTCGGCTGCGTTGTTTATTCAATTATTTATCAATTAACTCCGGATGGTTTTCTGTTATCCATGCATTTAGCATTCGCATCAATGATTCCGCCTGTTCTATACATTCCCTCGCGGTACTTTCAGGTATTACATCACCTGAATAGTCTGCTACGTTTCGCTGTTTTCTCATCGTATCCAATACAACAAGTTTGTCCCTTTCAATATTCATGGTTTTAGCCAGCGACTGAATCATGGTTTGATGATGTCCAGGTACACTGGTCAAGGTACGGTAACCACTCGCATGTAATGCTGCATTAGCCAGTTGCATGATGGCTTTGTAGGCAGCATCAAACCGCGTTTCCGCACTAATCTGCTTTACTTTTGCATCATCAATATTGCGCTTTGCCGCAGATAACAACCGTTTAATGTTCGTCTGATCCGGCGCGATCTTTTCCAGCGTTTTGCCGACAAGATTATCCAGGCTCATTGATTGATCCTTTAATGAACAGTTTTGGTCCGGCCATTACTTCTTTTGTAAAGGCATCTTTTTTCCTGACCAGCTCCAACCATTCTTCCTTTTTATAGACTTTGGGGTTTATCTCCCGGTGTAATTTTTCCTGTGCGTCATATAAAGCAGTTGCGATCTTTTTGAAGCTCACCTCCCCGATGATGAGCAGATCTATATCACTACCAGCGGTTTCACTGCCGCGTGCCACTGAACCAAATACAAATGCGGTATTGATCTTCCCGGCCAACGGCTCCAGGGCATCTGCGATGACATCCACGATACCGGTCGTCTTGCGCAGGATACTGGCCAGTTCTTCGTAGACGATACATTTGGTATCGGCACTGTATTGCACCTGGTTCCCTGATGTCTCCTTTACCAGAACTCCGGCTTCTGCCAGTCGCGCCAATTCCTTATGCAATGTACCTGCTACAGTATCAGTCAGTCTTGCAATTTCACGTACATGGTATTTTTTTTCCGGATGTAATAACAATAATCCCAGCACACGGCGGCGATAATCATTAAATAACAACCCGGCCAGTTTTGAAGTCATCTCTAAACCTATTGTAGCTATAAATGCTACATTTGTAGCCTATTTTGCTACATTATTCAAGTTTCTTTGTGTATCTCAATTGACTGGGTACTGGTCACTACGGACTGACGCACACGGATGTGCTAATGCCGCGGTCACATGGATGTGATTGAGCGGCCCATTTCCTCGGCTTTGGCATCCTGCGTCGCTCTCGGTCTCCGTTCCAGACTCGACTCTACCGGTTACATCCTGTAACCGTACCGCCTATATCCATATAGGCGTCACGCGACATTTCCTACATCCTGTAGGCCGCATTAGCCAGTGCGACGACAAACAAAGTGCGTCATTCCGGGGGCTCACTCGTCATTGCGAACGCAGTGAAGCAATCTGGTTTTTATGAGATTGCCGCCTGCCATGCTCCGCTCGCGGCTTCGGTTGCCTGCGAGTTCACTCACATTCGTTCGGGACAGGCCCTCGCAATGACATCCTTTATTATTTATTCACGACCTTCGCATAGTCCGACACATTCAATAGCTTATCCGTCTGTATGCGGTTCATGATGATGTCGACGAGCGTGGTGGTGTTCGGGTAGATAAAGGTCATTTCCGGTTTTTCCTGGTTGCTCTTGCCGTCGTAGATGACGTAGTAGCCCGGTTTGTAGCTGATATTCGGCAGGTGCGGTACGGCGGTGATATCGAACACCAGCCGGGTTTTTGTTTCATCCAGTTTTTTCTTGAATTGTTTGAGCCGCTTGCATTCCAGCAGCATGGCGCGGCAGGAGCTGTCTGCGCTGTGGCGGTAAAAGGATTTTTCAAACTTGTCATCGAACTCAGCCGTGAGTTCCTGGTGCTGCGAGCCTTTGCTGTTCTGTACGTAAAAATCGATGAAGTAATCGTGAACAGGTTGGCCGACATCGTCCCTGACCTTGAAAAAGAATTGCTGGTATTCATCCTTGTAGTCTTTCTCCATCTTTTTGTAGTTGGCGTCCGAGATTTTTTTGAATTCTTTCCCCATCGCTTCATAGTCTGCCAGTGCTTCTATGCTGAGGGCCTGTTTGGCCAGGGTGCCGGGACGGTCTGGGCCTGCGAAGTTGTTACCGGTGGCGTTGACGATATTGCCGTGATTGAAATTATCGAACACGGCAAAGGGGATGTCCGGGTATTTCACGTCGTTTTCGATCCATTCGACACTGGTTTTTCCATCAAATGAGAAATGACACTTGCGTGTATTGAGCGAGGTGCCGCTGATGCGCACGGTACCATCGGTGCCGGGTTTGGCGCGGTTTTTTAACAAGCGTGCTTCGAGGCCGGTGTAGGAATAGCCGGCGGCGAAGATGAACGGATAACAACGATGTGCTTCGTTATTGTTCGGATTGAAGTAGGCGCCCTGCTCGCCGTGCAGATCATAATGCGAAAGTTCCCACTGGAACGGGCTGGCGGGTTCCAGGCCCTGCAAGACCTGTTTGCCGGATTCCATGAAGTCTTCCTTGTGGGAATGTTTGTTGAAAAAGGTGGTGCGGGTCTTGCCGAGGAAGGACTGGCCCATGGCGGCGAGATCGGATCCGAAATTGGCCGGGGCGAACATCAGG
>MGYU01000008.1:11114-11351 GCA_001801885.1 Gammaproteobacteria bacterium RIFCSPLOWO2_12_47_11 | reverse complement strand
GACCACCGAGATTGTTGACATCGTCCAGTTGGAACCCACTGGACAGTGCCGGAAAATAAATGACAACAGTCAATCCCAGTAACAGGATGCATCCGGCAGCCAGGAGTTTTTTGTCAGTGAAATTATTCATCAGGTGGGCACATTCAGCGGACTCTTGAATAAGTGGTTTACATCATATTGGTTCTGACAGGATATTCCGCAATTATTTATTTTACATACTAAACCAAAGATTTCTCA
>MGYU01000008.1:0-11106 GCA_001801885.1 Gammaproteobacteria bacterium RIFCSPLOWO2_12_47_11 | reverse complement strand
CGAAATGACAATAGGCATAGACACAAGATAAGCGTAGCAACCACATTGTGTCATTTCGAGCGCAGCGAGAAATCCTTATCTCGACCAAAGGGAGAGACCTCCCAAAGATCCCTGACGTTATTCGGGACGACTACAGCAGATTTCTCACATTCGTTCGAAATGACAATACATTAGGGATATCCAGGACATAAAAAAGGCCGCTTGCGCGGCCTTTCTGATTACGAAGGATAAATTACCTGCAGTTGGCGGGCATGAACCTTGAATCAATCGCAAGGCCAGGAGGTGCGACCACATTAGCGCCGCATTCCCAGTCGTTGCCGCCATCATTGGATGAAATGGCAAATATACTGGTACGCAGGACTGCGGCAGCGCCAGCACCAAAGGTGGCTTCGACCTGTACCGTGTTGGTCGTGACATTGGTAAAGGCCACGCTACCTACATATTTACCGGATGTGTTACCACCAAAATCAGCCACGGTAATCACAGCAGGGGTTACAAAATCACCTCTGGCGGAATAATACTCGGCCAGAGAGGTCTTGTATTGACTGGTGAGTGACACGCCTTCAGTTACCTGGGCACGGGCGGTGTAGTCCTGATAGGACGGGATCGCAACGGCCGCGAGGATACCGATAATGGCCACCACGATCATCAGTTCGATCAGGGTAAAACCGGATTGGATATATTTAGTCATGAATTGACTCCTTTGTTGTTTTCTAATCAATTGATTGTAAAGCAAACCAAGATAACCGCCGGATGGCAAGCTATCTCTGGGCAGATCATATACAAACTCTGTGCCATGCAGACTACATAAATGTATAACATCACAAAAACAACGGGTTAATTCAACTATCTCTAATATCCTGCAGGATGACCATGAGCGGCATTGCCCCCAATGACGTCAAAATCAGACGTCCAGCGTCACATTCAGATATCCGGGGCCCTATCTCAAAATTACTTTCCGGCTCTGTTGGCGTGGAAATATGCAACAGCTCCTTCCCCCTTGAGGGGGAGGGTATTTAATTTTGACACCGTTTCTATTTGCCCCGTGCCAGCACGTGTTTGTGCAGTATCTCAATTTCAATCGGCAACGGACTGTTCCCGAACAACGGTCCGCTATGCCGGTTAAAGCTCTCCATGAACTCTTCGTCCCGGCCCTGCATGAACAGGCCCAGCAGTTGCAGGGCCAGCAGATATTGTTGTTCTTCACGCAGCGTATCCTCCGGCTGTGCCAGCAGGCGTTGTGTGAGGTAGATGACCTGCTCATGACCTTCAGCAGTAACAGCGCTGATCAGTTCGAGCCAGTGTAGCTTGGACTCAGGGAGGCCCGCCGGGCATTCGGGCCGGATGTGTTCAATAATATTTTCCATTTCACCACTGCTTAAATAGGGCAAGGTTGATTGCACCAATTCATATAATTGGCGTATCCACAGATTTTCCTGACCGGGATCAGGGCAATTTCTGGCTACATAGCGCATATATTCGACATTAAGCATATCAACTTCCCTGGTTTCAGAATCCTTTATTTCATGCCTTGTGATTTGCCGCAGTATTTCCCGGGCCTTTCCGGCATACATGGTATAATTGTATTCGTTGAACAGGCTGACATCAGTTGCATCAAAAGAAGTTGATCGAAGCAGATATCGAATCACCGGTACGGGTGAACGTTTAAGGTTAGCCAGCAAGGTAACTGATTCATGCATGAATCTTGCTTTGGGCGCATACAAATCCAGAATCGGGAAATAATCTGAATTCGCTTGTATGCCCTGTCTGGCATATACAGGTTCCAGTAACCAGCGATCGGCCAGATGCCGCACTTCGAAATCCTGCAGGCTGTTCATTCCAAGCCTGGATAATTCTTTCTGCATGGCATCCACTTTGAATATATCATCCCGTATATCCCCGACATGGCCCCGGGGACTGGCAACAATTACTACATCGAAATTATTAGTGGCGAAAATACGGAAATCGGCAAAATGTTCTGACAATGCCTTAAGTACGGAAAAAACCAGCGTGCTGTTCATTTCATAAAGGTGCATCCATTGCACCAGATACCCGTCATGATGCAGTGACTTTTTAATACGTTCGTAAAATTCGCGCGTGTACAGACTGGATACGCCGCTGACCCAGGGATTTGAAGGTTCGGAGATAATCAGATCATACTTTTCCTGGCTGAGTGAAAAAAATGTTTTGGCGTCTTCCACATGGATGAGACTGCGCGGATCAGTAAATACCAGCCCTGTTTTGGGCCTGAAATATCGAGCGGCTGCAACCATCTCTGATTCTATCTCTATCGTATCCAGTTGCTGTATGCCGGGCCACAACAAAACCGTATGCGAGGTCATGCCTGAACCGATGCCGATATTCGCCACTTTTCTGGCGTCCGGATGTATGGCGAGAGGAATAGCCCCAAGCAGCGTCTGGGTGATCTCATCACCAATTGGTATACCTTGCACACCTTTACCCATGTAAACAGAGGCGTCGGGCTTGCCATTGGTATACAGGATCTGGACATCGTTCTTATCCCTGAGAACAGTGACAGTCGATGTTTTGCCGTCCCGCTGGGAGATAACCCGCGTATCGTCCGGTTGCGTGGTCCGCCCATGGCGGAAAACGCTGGAACTCATGCGCTTCGGATCCAGTTCCGAGAGCAAGGCAATGAATAAAAATACACAGGATGACAAAACAATCATGGCGATTCGCCTTTGGCTTGCTCCAGCGTAAAGTAATAAAGTGAACCCGAGCATCATATCTATGCCGCTGCCAGCCAGCATTGATCCCTTCAGCCCCAGGACCGGCATTCCGAAAAATATGACAAACATGATTCCGCTGATGGCTCCCAGCATATTACTGACATAAATATGACTGACACTCTGCTCGCCATAATTGTTCTTCAACAAGATCAGTGTGAATAACGGCAACGTCATGCCCGCGAGAAAAGTGGCCGGCAACATGACAATCAGGGCAATGAAGTGACTTCCCAGGTTAAACAGAAGATAACTTTCCTCGTTTACGTTCAGAGCCCGGACTAGAAAACCCATGATGTCAAACGTATGGTCATAGAGAACCAGCGTACTGAGCGCGACCAGCCCCATCAGTATCTGGACAAAGGCCCCGAACCGAAGCGGACTATCCAGCCTGTCTACCCTGTTGCGTATCCACAGCCCGCCAAAGGCAAGGCCCGTGATAAAAGCACTCAGCATCAATTCAAACGCATGGGTACTGGCGCCCAGCACCATACTTAACATGCGTATCCAGACCAGTTCATAGATAAAAGACGCGGTACCGGTCAGGAATGACGCCCACAGAATCAGTTGCGGAATACTTCTGCCTGAGTCCTGTCTCCCGGGTGGGGCCGTTGATAACCCGCCTTTTGCAATCAGATAAACAACAACCGCGATCAAAATATTGATAATTCCTGCCGTCAGAATGGTCCCGGGCATACCGACCCGGGCGATAAGATAAAAACCACTGACCAGTACACCAACAGCAGCGCCGATGCTGTTGCCAAAATACAGCAATGATATCGATCTGCCCGGCAGTTCCGGATGCATACGCAAAAGACCATTGGTCATCAGGGGAAATGTGGCGCCAAGTAATATGGATTGCGGGAGTATCAGTATTGCGCCCACCGTCCACTTATATAACTGGACCATTCCCGGCCCCGCCAGGGCGGGGATCACATGTGTGAATGAGGTATTCATGATCCATTGAAAGATGTCATGGAAAAACAGCCCCATGATACCAATGAGCATTTCCACCAGTGCATAGGCGTAAAGCAGGTTCAGATTTCTGAATAAAACCTTCCCGGCCAGCCAGGCGCCGATTGCCATACCGCCCATGAATATTGTCAGTACCAGTGCCTGCGCATATGCAGCATGGCCCAGAAACAGTTTCAGGTAATGGGACCAGATGGATTCGTATATCAATCCGGCAAAACCGGATATGACAAACAGGAAAAATAATATTCTGTATTTAATCAGTTGGGACATTCAGTTGATCACTTATAATGACAAAAGCATTTTCTGAGATGGATTTTCCGGGTGTGGCCATAATCTGAGTGATGATTGAAAATTGGTCCGTGCTGATTCTTTGTTGTCCACACGCAAATTATAGATGCCATTATAATAATCAAGCCTGGCCCGATCTTTTTTTGTAATAGCCTGCTCCTGATATTCCCTGGCCTGCCTGAAATATTCATCCAGTTCGGCCTGACTGGTTTCCGGTTTATTCAATGCAAATTGAATCCTGTTTAATACTCCCTGATAATTCGCACAGGTAAAATCTGATACATTTTTCAGAACATCCGGAGTTATTTCGTCCTGTTCTGAATAAGTTGCGTTCAATATCAATTTACAATAATCGGACAAGACCAGATTGTAGTGCATCCTGTCCCACAAATTTACCGGGCTGTATTTATCTGCCCAGAATTCCAGAAACTTCAGATGGGCAGGTAATATATTTAATCGTTCCTCACCAACCGGCAATTTTTTATCTGCCCTGGTATAAAATCCATATCGGTCCTGTGCATAATCGTTTGGAAAGTCATTTGCATAATAAACCGGCCGGTCTGTATCGCGGATAAAATCATTAATGAGAGTTTTCAATTCATCGGCTTCAAGCTGATAAGGCCGGTAAAGTCTGTCATTAATATAGATATATCTTCCGGTATAAACAGTGACATCCGGCCTCACTCCCTCGACTGCATTCATATACCTTACAGGTCCGTCGATGTTATCGGCATTTGCATAAAATACCGCATCAGGCTCCAGAGTATTAAGCACAATCATCGCATAATCTGCCGCCATGAAATCATTTCTTCTGAAATTATACGGAGCATTCACAATAAAGGTGCCACCGATAACCAGCACTGTGACAGCTGCGGCAAGAAAATTCTGCCTGACCAGTCTGTTTTTTTGCGCAATCTGGTCAACAATAAATTTTATTCCGAATACGGCCCACAGCGCAGCCATGACATAACTGATTAACGGATAAACCTGGAACAGGGCCCGCTGAAACAGTTCATAATCAACCCCCCGGATCAATATCAGCACAATAGTGCTGCCGAGATAAGCGAATGTCATGGACAATGCCAGCTTCCCCGGCTTTTTTATCCAGTGCCAGAGGACACCCGTGACTGTAAATATCACACCGACAGGGCCAAATTGAACTGCTGTTTCCCTGAGGACAAACAACGAGAACATCCATTTATCCAGCCAGCCGGCAGTGAGACTGTGATCGGCCTCACTATAGGGTTGCCGGCTGACATAAAACCAGAAATCCTGCCATGATTGAATCGGCCCGTAAAAACTGTATTCCGGCACTGCATGCGAACGCCACACCAGCCATACATAAGGCAATAATCCCAGCAGGAAGAAAGGAATAAATTTTAAAATATTTCTGATCAGAATTTCCCTGGCCGGCCACATTAATACCAGCAATGCCGGGGTCGAGAGGAGGATAAGCGGCCAGTGATTGCTCAATGCAAGACCATAGATGAAGGCCAGCCATCTGCAATAAAAAACCTGCTGCTCTTTTTTTGCAGCAGCACAATGCAATGCCAGAATAAACAACAGTAAAAACAGCAGTACATTCAGGGTGTAGACTTCAGCAATAATCGCCTGCGACCAGAATGTTCTCGATAAACCCAGACCCAGTGCCGCTGCATAGGCATAGATGCGATCCTCGAACAAACAGCGCGCCAGGTACCAGAGACAGACACAAGCCAGGCCACCCAGAAAGGCACTGGCCAGATGCACCCTGAAGGCAACACTGCCCACCGGCAACCAGGTAAATAAATGACTGAACATGACAAACAGGGGATAACCCGGCGGATGGGTAATACTATTGAAATATGCCGCCAGGACAAAAAATCCATCGTCTTCCAGCACCACGGTGCCAGGCATACTCCAGAGATAGACCAAGATCAGTAGCAGGAAAACCGAAACAAGATGGGGACTGTCCTGGCGTATTGAATGGTGCTTGAACGCGATCATTTAGGAAAATTCCACCAGTTTATCTGGCCACTATGGCACGCTGCGCCTGTAATCTGGTGAACAGGGCGGCAAACAGATAACAGGCAGCAACCACCCACAACAGGTTCCGGAACCCGATTAACAATGACAGATATTCCAGACCGCCACCAGCCACAGCGCCGAGCAGGTTCCAGCCGAAAGCACGTGTACTTTCATCCGTGTCCTTGAATTCCCGGCTGAAGATAAGATTGGCAAAAAAGATTGGCAGGAACATGAATAAGGTACCCAGCATGAAACGGGTAAGCACAGATTCAAAATTAAGAAAGACAGCAGGAGGTACCAGATAGGCCACCGTCAGGCAGACAAACAGACTGATATAAAGTGGCAGTCTGACACGTATATTAAATCGTTGCACCAGGAGATTCGCCACCAGTACCGAAATCAGTATGCCGGCAAAGGCAGCAGAGTTAACCAGCCAGGTCGTGCCAAACAATAATGAAAAGAAAGCGAGGCTCTTGGTCTCCAGTAACAGAAATGCCATGCCCATAAAGAAAAAGGGGAAATCAGGTTGACTCAGCGTGCCCGCAGGGGCGATGAAATACACGCCCAGCACGGACGCCAGTAGAAACAGTCCGATCATGCCAATATATAGCCAGTGTATGCCCGGTTTTTGCATATAGACAAACGGCCAGTCATCCGTCGCCAGTTTTTCAAAACCGCCGCGTTGATAATCAGAGCCGCCAATCTCCGGTCCCACCAGGAGCATGGTAGTGGGGCCATCGGTTACTATCAATGGGGGTTTCCCGAAGACTTCCTCGGTTGCCGTTGCGATCTTGCTGATCAGCCATTCCCATCGGTACTGGTTGTACATCGCAAATACACCCTGTGGTTTCAGGTGTTGCCGGACATCGGCAAATGCCTCCTGGGTAAACAGAAATGATTCCAGTCTGACGCTGTTCATACCTGACAGTCGCATAAGTGAATCCGGCAAGGCAAAGATTATCAGATCGTATTTCTTTTCTGTGTTTTTAAGAAACTGTCTGCCGTCTGCGGCATAAACAATTACCCGGTTGTCTGCGTAGGGACGGTCCGGATGATACTTCTCCCCTATTTCGATGATGCGGGAATCGATCTCGACCGCGTCAATATTGTGTGCTCCATACGACAGACCTACCGCAACATCAGCACCGGATCCTGCACCGATGATCAGCACATCATCATGAGGCAGCGCAGCTTTCTGCATGATCTTGTACGGATAACCATAATAATGGTCCCTTGCGCTGGCGGCCGGGTGCATGAACTGGTGTAGTATGCCATTGGCGAATATAATGCCCGGTTCCTGTTCATCGCCCTGCACCACATCCAGCCGTTGATAGGCAGACCATATTGTTAAAGCGCCCGATTGCGCGCTCAATAACAGAATGCAAACACCGCTTACGGCTACAATCACATTAATAGCAGCCAGTCTGGTCCCTGCACTGTCCGAACATAAATATCCGATGAGTAATAATAATCCGCCAGTCATTGTCCAGATGACCGGACTGCTGGCCACCAGGCTCTGCAGGGAAAACATAGCTATGCCAATCAGGCTGCCAAGAATATCCAGCGAATAGGCGCGGAGAGGCTGGAAGTGCATGAAGGCGAGCGCGATGCGCCGGCCGATACACATCAGGAATACAACAGTGGAAAAAAAAAGTATCAGCAGGAGGAATGCGCCGGGCAGTCCGGCGCGGCCCTTGATATTGCCGAAAAAAAACAGACCGAAGTGGTTCTTCAATATTTCCACGTCAAACTGTGAGACCAGGACCAGTGAAAACAAAAAGACCAGTGATAATGGAAGGTAAATATCAAAATCGACCTTCCTGCGTGCGCTCAGAAATCCCAGTCCCAGGCCGACGAACGAAGATATCAGAATAAAGTTACTGAAATAGCCGAGATATAATACCTGTGCTGCCGTGAAGCGGATAATTGCCAACTCAAAATATAATGCCGCCGCAGAAAAGGCAACCAGCTCAATTGTTCTGTGATTAAATTTTGATGTCATATGCCTGGTAAGAAGATATATTCCTGATAGTTTTTTTATGCGGTCTGAATGACTTTCTATCTATCAATTAAACGAGAACCATACCTCAATTTATGGCCTAATTTTATCAAAGGAGATTCATAATAACGAAATGATAGTTCTGCCAAAACCAGGGTAATTAAAAGTGCAGAGAGAGTAATAAATGCCTCGCCATAATTCGATATTCTTGGTGGATAATTCCCGTTCATTGCGTGCACTGTTGCGCTTATTCCCTGGTGTAAAAGATAAATACCATATGATCTGGAGCCCAACCAACACAGAAATGAGTTTCTCAAAATTCCGGCCTGAGGTGCCCCCTGATATATCGTAGCCAACAAAATAAATACAACATAGAAAATCGCAAATACAAAATGGTTAATAACGTCTCCGGTCTGCGTCACCAGAAAAGTAAGATATGCGATTATTAGTAGCAATATAAAGAAGGTGGTTATAACCAGATGGCAATATTTTTGTGTGAATTCCAGAAATCCATTCCTTCTTACCAGCCATGCCAATAATACCCCCGACATCAATGAATCCGCCCGGCAGAAAGTATAGATATAGCTGCCCATGCCATCAACAAGGTAGCGAGCTACCGGACTACCAATGATCATGATTACCAGTATCGGGATAAACCATTTCCCCCTGATATAAAAAACAAGAAATGGAAGGACCAGATAAAATTGCTCCTCTATAGCAAGGGACCATGTGACACCCAACCAATCTGAACCAAATCCGCCTCCTCCCATCAAGTAATTTTGTGTAAATGTGACATACGTCCAGAGTGGATATGGATCATTAAACAACCAGCGCAATCCAGAAGGTACAATTTTTGATAAAATGACAAATAATAAAAGCACCATGAAATAAAGCGGAAATATTCTGCATATGCGTCTTATAAAAAATGTGCTGAAATAGTGACTGCGACCGCGCTGATCAAGGAGTATACCTCCTATTAAAAACCCGGAAAGCACAAAGAACAAATCAACACCACTCCAGGTGAGTGCACTCATGTATCTGAAATAATACAACAGCGTTCCATCCTGAACCCATAGTTGAGTTGCAAAATAATGCCATATCAGAACCAGTGCTATGGCGACTCCACGTATCCCGTCCAGTTCAATAATCTTTTTCATTGTTTTTGTATCAAAAAGATTTCCCCATGCATGGTGAAATGCAAAAATTCTGTTGGTATTGAAATCTGTCTGAATCTACCTGGATTTATCCCCGTTTATTCTCCATGTAAACGTTGCAGTGGCCGCATAATTCCAGACTGCGCCGGCAACAGCACCCAGCGTTCCTGCCAGCCACCAGGGGAAAGACTTGCCAAATAAAAGATCTGCTACAGCCACATTGATAATGGCCCCCAATGTACAGGCCAGATAAAAACTTAACAGGCCGCGTACAAAAGCAACACCCTTTAGCTTCCTGTCCGGATAGGTAAAATAATTATTGAGTATGTAATTGCTGGTCATGGCAATCAGTGTTGCTGAAGCCTGTGCATAAATAAATTCGATATCCAGAAAACGATAAAAAAACCACAATGCGCATAAATGTACGAAAATGCCGCTGAACCCAACCGTGGCAAATGAAATGAATCGGGCCGGCAGTATACGTCCTATCAGTTTATAGACAACAAGCGTTATAAATTCCCAGATAACGATAAAACTGAGTTTACTTTCTCCTTGCGTACGCTGGCGCATGACATAGGGCAACTCCCTGAATTTGACCGAAGGCCCGGCCGTTACCAGAATATCCAGGAGAATCTTGAAACCTTTGCCTGATAACTTGCGCATGACCTTTTCAAAAAAAGATCGGCGTAACATGAAATAACCACTCATGGGATCATGCACCTGTTGCCTCAGCGCCAGCCCCGAAAGCAGGGTCGCTGTACGGCTGACCCATACCCTGTGTTTTGACAATTGACCTGTGCCGCCTCCCGTTATGTAACGGCTGCCGATCACCAGATCGAGATTGCCGGTTTTTAACGTATTCAACATGGCGGGCAACAGGCTTTCGTCATGCTGCATGTCTGCATCTATCACCGCAATATACGGCGAGGCACTGGATAAAATGCCTTCGATACAGGCAGATGACAGACCCCTGCGGTTGATACGCTGGATGCACCTGACCCTGGCATCTTTTTTCGCTATCTCCCTGACCAGTTCTGCTGTTTTATCAGATGAATCATCATCTACAAAAACAATTTCCCACAACAGATCCTGAAGTGACGCATTTAATGCATCCAGCATTGGCTTGATATTGTCCCGTTCATTATAGGTAGGGACCACAATGGTGAGTTCAGTTTCCAATCGATTCCAGCCTTGTTTATTATTATGATAAATATATTTTGCCTTTAAAGATAAAAGTTTATTAATAACCAGAAAGGTCTTTCCCAATCCTCCAGCTCCCAAAATCAAAACACCATTAACTATCTGTTTTGATGCCATCTCAATATAGTCATTTATGACAGCAATTTTATCATTTATAACAACATCAGAAGGAACAGAATTTCTCCAGCTTTCTATTAGTTTTTTCTCGTCGTCTCTTATTTCTTTTTCTTTAATATCTTGCTGTGTTTGTTTATAAGCTCTAAAACTACTTTTTAATTGTTGTTTCCTAACTTCCATTTCAGAAATATCTAACTTACTCAATTTTGATATATAGTCTATTGCATACTCTTTTTTATCTTCAATATCTCTTATATCCATCAAAAAGCTTTGCATATCTATTTCGTGAATATCAACTTCAAAAACAGAAATGATTTTCTGGACATATTTAGGCACTTTATTTTGTTGTATCATTTTTGGCTTTCTTCACTAAACCTAAAGCAAATTTATTACCTTTCACAGCTTAAGCTGTAATAGTTCCAATACCTCTCTTATTGTAATATCTATTAAATTTGCTTAAATTTGCTTTAGACATTTTACTTACTTTCTTTTTAATCTGTTCTTCATACTTCATCATTTTTGATTAGACTTTTAGACTAATTTTTTCAAAACAGGAAATCTTGGTTTTCTGTATCCTTCCGTCTCTAAATAAGATATAACTCCTTTTACATAATTTTGTTTT
>MGYU01000007.1 GCA_001801885.1 Gammaproteobacteria bacterium RIFCSPLOWO2_12_47_11 | reverse complement strand
ATTTCTATATTTCATTTTCCGGTATAGTGACTTTCAGGAACGCTCAACAGGTCCAGGACGTGGCTCGCCGGGTCCCATTGGAGCGGTTGCTCATCGAAACCGATGCTCCCTATCTCGCCCCTGTCCCTTACCGGGGCAAGCCTAACCAGCCGGGTTATGTGCATTACGTGGCCCGCTTTCTGGCTGAATTACGGGGTGAAGATTTCGAACAATTGTCCCGGCAAACAACCGATAACTTTTTTAATCTGTTTACTGAGGCAACAAGAAATAATTAAATTATATCAAATATTTATACTTAATATTTCAAGTGCTTTATAGATTTTTTCCTGGCTCGTATAAAAGTGCGGGGAGAAACGGATCCCCCGCATACGGTGAGCACAGATAATATTATTCTCCAGTAACTGGCGATGCAACTTCGCAATATCCACACCATCGATTATGAAAGTTACAATCCCGGCATGTTGTACAGCATCACGCGGCGTCAGTAACCGGATACGTGGATTGAGTTCCAGATTTTCCATCAGATAATCCATATTTTGCCTGATTTTGTGTTCGATAATCTCTATGCCTACCTCTTCAATCAGGGACAAACTGGCCGACAGGGCATGGATACCGAGCATATTGGAACTCCCGCATTCAAAGCGGCGTGCAGATGCTGCAATCTGCCAGTCTCTGGTATCGTAGTTGGTATAATCTTCCACCATATGCCAGCCAAACTGGTGCAGAGTCAGCCGCTCACGTACCTGCTCGCTGCAATAAAATAAAGCGATCCCCTCCGGTCCCAGCATCCATTTATGTGCATCAGCCATGACAAAATCTGCGTGTATCTGCTGTACGTCCATGGCATACGCACCAATACTCTGAATAGCATCAACACAGAAATGAATGTTATGCGTATGGCAGTATTCTCCCAGTCTTTCCAGATTCAGTTTAAAGCCACTGCTAAACTGCACTGAACTCACTGCCATGATACGGGTGTATTTATCGCAGGCAGATATTAATGCCTGTTCCGCATCCGGCACATTACTGATATTCACCTCCCTGAATTCAACGCCGTATCTTTTCTGTGCCTGCCAGACGATACGATTGGAAGGAAATTCCTGATCGGTGCTGACCACATTATCGCCCTGCTGCCAGTCCATGCCGGAGGCCACTACTGAAAGTGCCTCCGAGGTATTTTTCAACAACGCGATTTCATCAGGGGAGGGAGCATTGATCAAACGCTGGAGCTGCAGGCGCAGATCGTCCTCCTTTCTAATCCATGCGCTGTAATTACGGGCGCCGGTGAGAACATTTTCCTCGGCAAATAATTTTACCGCCTGCGCGGTACGGGCCGGCCAGGGGGCAACCCCCGCATGATTCAGGTAGATCAGATCCCCAGTCTGAGGAAACTCCCGCGCAATCAACTCTTCAAGTGATTTCAACCCTGATAATCCTGCAGTCAATTTGAAACAGGCACAGGATACAAGTATATATACCGGAGGGAAATAACCGTGGGTAAAACTACTAATTTAAATTGCTTTTACCTATTTCATCCAGGTGTTTTTTTAATGAAGATTTATCCAGTTCTTCAATTGGCAAACTGATCAGCTTTTCAATACGTTTGCCAAGTACATTGTATGTATCCAGAAACCCCTGATATTCTTCCTCTTTGTTGACATATTCCCGATCCGGATCCGGAATTCCCCAGTGTGCAGTCAACGGATGGCCGGGCCAGAGTGGACAGGTCTCGCTGGCCGCACGGTCACACACGGTGAATATGAAATCAAAGTGGGGTGCATCAGGCCCGGAATATTTATCCCAGCTTTTACTGCGAAAATAATTTATTTCATAATCAAATTCTTTCAACAACCTTATGGCCATGGGATGAACACGTCCTTTGGGCATGCTGCCTGCGCTGTATGCATTGAAATTACCCGCGCCCAGACGTCCAAGCAAGGCTTCAGCCATAATGCTGCGGGCTGAATTACCGGTACAAAGGAACAACACATTAAATTTACGTCCGGACATTTCGGCTAAATATCAATTCTGATTGGAATACTTCAGGTTAATATATATGGTTGAACATATATATGTCCAGTGGTATATTTCTATCATGAATATCTTGCCTGAAGAATTTCTTAAACTGTTGTCCGATCCTACCAGGTTCAGATGCCTGATGTTATTGCTGCAGGAAGGAAGGTTGTGTGTCTGTGAACTGACCCATGCCCTGGATGATATCCAGCCGAAAATATCACGTCATCTGGCAAGCTTAAGGGATGCACAAATCGTTATCGACCAACGGGCAGGGCAGTGGATCTATTATCAAATCAATCCGGATTTGCCGGACTGGGCTAAACAAATACTCAGGTACACCCTGAAAGGGACAGCAGGCCGTAAACCCTATAGCCATGATCTGAAAAAACTTAACACCATGCCCAGACGCCCCGGCAACAAGATGTGTGCCTGATTTTATTTATTCACATTATTTTCGGTAAATTTCATGACAACTGAAAATAAAAAAATAGGTTTTTTTGAACGTTATCTCACACTCTGGGTATTTTTTTGTATTCTAGTGGGAATCGGGTTTGGTCATATGATCCCGAATTTTTTTCAAACATTGGGACGAATCGAGATAGCCAATATCAATCTTCCTGTCGCCATCCTCATCTGGTTGATGATCATCCCCATGCTACTCAAAATTGATCTGGGTGCGTTGGGCAAGGTCAAGGAATACTGGCGTGGGGTAGGTGTCACCTTGTTTGTGAACTGGGGAATAAAACCATTCTCTATGGCAATACTGGCCTGGTTGTTTATCGGTTACCTGTTCAAACCCCTGTTACCCGCAGAGCAGATTGAATCCTACATTGCCGGTTTGATTATCCTTGCTGCAGCACCATGCACGGCCATGGTCTTTGTCTGGAGCCATCTATCCGATGGAGAACCACATTTCACCCTGTCACAGGTAGCACTGAACGATGTTATTATGATCTTCGCTTTTGCGCCTATCGTAGGCATTCTGCTTGGACTTTCATCAATTACCGTACCGTGGGACACGCTTTTTCTAGCTGTCCTGTTATACATCGTTGTGCCTTTGATAATTGCAAACCTGTTACGACGTCATTTGTTGAAAGGTGATGATGAACCAGAAAAACTTGCAAAAGTCATTAATACTATTCAACCGGTTTCACTGGCAGCCCTGTTATTGACATTGATCTTGCTCTTTGGCTTTCAGGGAGAACAAATCATCAACAAACCGCTTATTATCCTGTTGCTCGCAGTTCCCATCCTGATACAAGTAATTTTTAATTCCGGGATGGCTTATTTACTTAACCGGGCAGTGTGCTCACCGCATTGCGTTGCCGCACCATCTGCCTTAATCGGCGCAAGTAATTTTTTTGAACTGGCTGTAGCAACAGCAATAGCACTGTTTGGATTTGAATCCGGCGCAGCACTGGCGACAGTTGTTGGAGTATTGATAGAAGTACCGGTAATGCTGGCTGTTGTAAATATCGTTAACCGTAGTAAATCCTGGTATGAAGCTAAACTCGTTTGCCAGTCTGGATGATACTTTATTGCTACAGATTGCACTGGCAGATTGTTCTATAATAAAAACATTAATGAAATATCTTTTACCCTTAATTACAGTTGCTATCGGAATTACACCAGTGCACGCACTGGAATTTCATGTCTGCACTGATACTAACGGTGTCAGGCATATCAGTAACCAGGCTGAATTCTTTAATCCGGATTGTTCAATCAGGGAGGACATATACCTGCAGGTTTTAAGGAAACAGCACGCAGATTTGCAATCAAGACATTTGCAAGCCATGGAAATCAACGTGACAGATGATCCAGGCCCTGGGATAACCGATAAAATAACTGGTCGAATTAATGAATTACTCAACCATGACAAGGCCCTGGATGAATTACAAAGCCGCCAGCAACAACGCAGGGATGACGTACCGTTCAGAACACATCTGCAAACAGAGAGTTTCCAGCGCCTGCTTGAACTGCAGTGATATCTATAGTACTTCGCATAATCTATAGTAAAGCATCATTTTGTGTTTATATAATATCCAAATAATTCATCAAGTTATTTTAAATTCAAGTAGCCAACAGAACTAACCTTCTGCTCATGAACCAATGCGGACGTTCATACTAATTTAATGTGACGCTTATTAACTCATTCCGAACACTTCAGTGTTTGCAGGTCCACTTTTATCATTTTCGTGAGTAATCTTCAGTCAATAAATAAAAAACTAGCTATAATTATCTATTAGACTCATTAGTGGACTATGAAAAATGCACGAGATAGGAAATGAATACCGTAGAAAAGAAATTCAACGCAAAATGGAAGAAGCGGCAGAGAATACAAAATACATTAACCCACTAAATGTGAAAAAACTTCTTGGTCCCTTATGCCCAGGAAATTACAGAATGTTTTCTGCTTTAATTGACAATGACGTGATAAATTTTAACAACGGATTGACTCATGTAGCTAGTTGGAAGGAAGGTACTGGCACGGACAAAAGCCGACAAATCGAAGGACAAATAGGTTTTGCTGATCGAATTATGAAAGCAATACAACATGGACGGTTTGGAAAAAATGACGTAGGAAGTGAAAAATTAGACATTGAAATTCATTTAAGAGTAGGCGAGAAATTTTACTCAATGGTTAGGCCTAATGAAGAACAACAAGGCCCATTTGTACGTTTGTTCCACGAAGACTTCGGGAAACATGAATGGATGATTTGCGTGCCTTTATTCACGCTAATGAAGGGTTTTTCTATTCAAAAGAACGGATGCATGGGTTATGCACATCATGTTGCTACTGACAAAGGCGATTTTGTTTACGCTGGTATCACACAACGAAACTGGCTAACTCGTATGGCCGAACATGTGAGTGGCATTAACAAAGGAGAGCGTAAGCTATTCTATAATGCTTGGCGTGAATTCATGGATGAAGATAAGGTGCTATATGCCTCTGAATTGTTAATGATCAATGAAGAATTTGACGACATTATGGACTGGGAAGAAATAATTGTGGACGACCTTATGGCGCAAGGAATAGCCTTAAATGTGATACCAGGGGGATTTAAAGGTATTCGTGAATTGCACAAGTTGGGCTTATTGGCCAAGAAAGACAAAAGAAATTTAGATGCAAGAGAAAAAGCTATAAACGCTTTTCAAAGATCTCACCCAAGGGCAGGTATTCCGAATATACTTATTCGTGAATTATGGGAAGATGATACCTTTGCAGCAAAGGTAATTTGCAGTCATCCAGATCGCCTATCTATCGAGCAGATCCAAGAAATTCGAAGGCTAGCCATGTGGGATATTCCTATTGAAAAGATCTTTGAGAAGGTTAAAGCCCGAAATATTGAACAGGTGCAGCGTGTGTTGGCTGGTAAGACATATAGCCGTATACACTAGGTTTCACGACTAAAATATACATGTTGAGAAAATAAAGTATTGAATGTTCGCTTTTGGCCGTAAGTGAAGATGACAAATTTCGAGCCAAAGCGGACGTTCATATTCTTTTTGCCTCCTATAACTTACTACAATTGAAAGATTGGGAATTTAAAAAAGATGTAGTGCCAATTAGATACAAATGCCTGGGAGTAGTGATGACCTTTAAAAAAATATTTTTCTTAATAATAAGTATGGCTTTATTTATACCACTTTCTATTTATGCGCATGTAGAGACAACTATTACTCAAGTTGTGTTACCTAAGCACCTGATACAATTAGTAGTCATTCCTATGTGGATTTGGTTTATAAAATTAGTATTTGAAGACGCTAAGGATAGATACCATCTAATTAGAAATTTGTATTCTGAAATAATAAGGAATCATAGTATGTTTGCTGAGGTTAAAAAATTATTTCCATCGTGGAAGGAAGAGAACATAGATGGAAAAAAGGTGCCAGCGTTTATGGAAAGGTTAACTTGGAATAAATTTTTATCCACAAGAGTATATGATAGTTCTCAAACTAATATTATTAGATTACTTTGGGCAAAGGAAATACCAAATATCCATGGGTTATATAGTAATTTTATTGAATTAGACCGTCTTCTTATTTCAGTAGCCGCTGAGATTAATGAAGCAAAACGTGAGTATATTTATAGTACTCCAGCACAAAGTGATAAAGTTGATAAATTATTAGAAAGCACTATAAAACAAAATATTAAAGTGGTTAATGGCAAGGCGCATGACATAAGTGATTTGTTAGATATAGTTTGTAAAGATCAGGATGGAAGGAAATGTGCAAGGGATCAGTTTTATTCATTAAAAATATATCTATTTCATGTTTTAATTTTTGCAATATTGTGTATTTTACTTTGGATTAGTTTTTAGTGAACGCCCGCTTTAGGTCGAAAGCAGACATTTTAAATGTTTAAGAAAAAAGGGGACAGATTTATTTTTCAAATTCGCGCCAGGGGAAATCGAATTTCCGACCGACCGCCCAGTCGTAGCCAGATTGAGATATGGACTTGGACGGATAATCTGGGATAGACCACAGATTTCATCCGAGTTGACAACTCTCGGTGAATATCTCCTTTGGGTCAATCTCCAACCTGTCACTTAATGATCAAAAGCGGACATTAACAAATATTTACGTTCTCTATAAATCACTATGTAAATGAATCTTATTTTTATGATGGATCAATCTCGCAGTAAATATTTTTCTTGCCTGTTCCCGGCTTACCCCAGGAATTTTCCTTATCGCAGAAGTGTGCGTATATTGTTTCGTACTGTGCACATACTTGCTGCCGGTGTATTACTCGGTGGCTATATTTTTAATCAACCGTCTACTATGTTAGAACCATGGTTGTGGGGAACGGTGATATCCGGTTTGCTCATGCTGGCAACAGATATTCATGCCAGTCTGGCAGTGATATTTGAAGTACGTGGTATGGCAGTAATAATAAAAACGGTCTTGTTGTTTCTCGCTATCATCTTTTGGGAAAAACGGGTTCTGTTTTTAATGTTGGCACTGGTCATTGGTGTTATCAGTAGTCATATGCAAAAACGATATCGTCATCGATTACTTTTCTTTCAGAAGCAAATCGTATCCGATCAGAGAAGCGGATAAATAGGCTCCAACTTTATCTGTTATCAGTAGAATAGGGTCATAATGCCCATAATCCTAAACTTGATGGGAACTATCTGATTCAACTACTTCGCATAATCTATATTATGTTAAATAGTATAAAGATGCTGGCAGTACCTGACAGGAGGTGCTTTATATGACTAATACGCCCTGTTTTGCCGCCCAAAGCGCTGCCACCCCGCTGGGGCCGTTTACCATCGAGCGGCGTGATCCCGGACCGAATGATGTGCAGATGGATATACTCTACTGTGGTGTGTGCCATTCAGATTTGCACCTGGCCCGCAATGAATGGCAGAACACGGAATACCCTATCGTGCCCGGGCATGAAATTATCGGGCGTGTAGTAAACGTTGGTAAGCAGGTTAAATCATTCAATGCCGGTGATCTGGCCGCCGTTGGGTGCATGGTGGATTCCTGCCGTACGTGTGAAGATTGCAAGGATGGTCTGGAACAGTATTGTCAAACTGGTGCCACCTTTACCTACAACAGCCCGGATCAATACACCGGTAAAAGGACTTACGGTGGCTATTCCACACAAATTGTCGTGAACAAGGATTTTGTACTGCATGTCTCCGAAAAACTCGACCCGGCTGCGGCGGCACCGCTCCTGTGTGCAGGTATTACGACCTACTCTCCCCTGCGTCACTGGAATGTCAGCAAAGGTGACAAAGTGGGTATCGTCGGACTGGGTGGTCTGGGCCACATGGGGGTGAAGATCGCCCATGCCATGGGTGCAAATGTTGTGTTGTTTACAACTTCACCGGGTAAAACTGCTGATGCGAAACGGCTTGGCGCTGATGAAGTCATAATCTCGAAAAATCCGGCAGAAATGCAGAAACACGCGAGCAGTTTTGATTTCATTTTGAATACCGTGGCCGCCCCGCATAATCTGGATGCTTACCTGGAACTGCTGAAGCGTGACGGCACCCTGTGCCTGGTGGGTCTGCCGGAACACCCTCACCCTGCTCCGGATGCCGGCAACCTGATCTTCAAACGCCGGCAACTGGTGGGGTCACTGATCGGCGGGATCAAAGAGACACAGGAAATGCTCGATTTTTGCGCCAGGCACAATATTAACAGCAATATTGAGATAATTCCGATCCAAAAGATCAACGAGGCCTATGAACGCATGCTGAACAAAGATGTGAAATACCGTTTTGTAATTGATATGGCATCGTTGAAATGAGATTGCTTCGCTGTACTCGCAATGACTCTCAATGTGTCATTGCGAGGACCGCGACCGCGGCAATCTCAAATTGCAAAACCAGATTGCTTCCCGCCACGGCTACGCCGCGCGCTCGCAATGACTCAATACAGGAACTGCGGGATTGCTTCGTCACTCCGTTCCTCGCAATGACTTAATCGTAGTCATCGCGAGCTTCCGGAGGAAGCGTGGCGATCCGCGAAGCGTTGCGAGGAGTGAAACGACGCGGCCATCCTGCATGCCAAAACACCAGATTGCTTTGTCACTGCGGTCCTCGCAATGACTGGTAAAGTATTAAAGCGTTTTACCGTTGCGCAATAATTCGAAGATTTCTTCCGGCGGCAGCGGTTTACAGAACAGAAAGCCCTGCATCTCTTCACACTTCAGGAGCGTGAGTAACTTCGCCTGTTCCCCGGTTTCCACCCCTTCCGCAATCACCCTGAAATGTAACGCATGGGCCAGGGTAATAATTGTGGACACGATGGACATACTGTCCGCCTGTGTGGTCATGTGGCTGATAAACGAACGGTCGATCTTCAGCGCGTCTATGGGCAATTTCGCAATATAGCTGAGCGAAGAATAACCCGTACCGAAATCATCAATGGCAATATTGACTCCCAGTTCCTTGATGGCGACAAGTTTGCTGATATTCATATCGATATCCTGCATCAGGAGACTTTCCGTCATTTCCAGATCAAGTCCGCATGACTTTCCGCCATAGCGCTCAGTTATACTGGCGACTATATCGGCGAAGTTCTTCTTTTGCAGTTGTAGCGATGATACGTTAACTGCAATGCGCGGAACTTCCGTGCCTGAAGATTGCCACTGTTGCATGTCTTTCAGCGCTTTTTCCATGGCCCAGTGGCCCACATCCAGAATTAACCCGGTCTCTTCCAGTATCGGGATAAATTTTCCGGGTGGCACCAGTCCGGTGTCCGGATCCTGCCAGCGGATCAAGGCCTCAAGTCCCAGAATTTTATGGGTCCCGGCGTCTACCTTGGGCTGGTAATGCAATACGAATTGTTCCTCATCAAGCGCGCGCCGCAGTTTGTTTCGCAAGAACAGCGCTTCCCCTACACGCGATGTCATCTCTGACTGATAATATAAATAATGTTCAGCGGAGGTCTTGGCTTTTTTAAGGGCGGTCTCGGCATGCCTGTACAAAGTATCTGCGTCTTCACCATCTGCAGGAAACAGGGCAATCCCACCGGTAACATCAACATGAATCTCATCTTTTTTATTAATCACAACAGGCCTGGACATGGCTGTTAAAATTTTATCTTCAAACAAATGTGCCATATCGGCTGCATCTTTTATGTCCGTTATTATCATGGCGAAATAGTCACCTGTAATACGTGCGACATTTGCCGGATCATCCGCCAGTTTCTGCAGACGCAAGGCAATCTCCTGTAAAAGATCATCACCGGCCTGTTTTCCAAACGTATTGTTGAAATGCCGGAATTGTTTGATATCAAAGGCCAATACAGCCACCCGGCTGTTATTCTGTTTTGCCTTCCCCAACATATACGACAAGTGATCGTAGAACAGGCTGCGGTTAGGCAGTCCGGTCAGGGGATCGTAATAGGCCAGGTAATCAAGCTTTTCCTGTTGCAGGATATTTTGCAGGGCATAAGAAATATCATCAGCAAGTTCTGTAAGCAATTTTATTTCATCATTATCAAAGAATTCTGGTATGGATGCGTACAAGGCCATCATGCCAGCCGGTTGATCATTTATCAGTATTGGTAAAATAACAACTGAATGAAAGCCGCGTTCAAGTGCACGCTCCTTCCAGATTGCCACGCGTGGATCCGTGGTGATGTCATTGCAGATAACGGGAGCACCAGTACGCAATGCCTCCGCAGTCAGGAGACAGCAATCAGGCATATGCTCGTCGGTACTGAACTTGTTGTTTTCAATATAACCGGCGATTAACCCGGACCAGGCCAGCAGCGGTACAGAACTGGTTACTGGTTCATGCATACCAATCCAGGCCAGCAGGAACCCGCCCTTTTCTACGGCGAGTGTGCAGGCTTCTTCAAACAATGCCTGCCGGTCTTTGATCCTCACAATGGCGGAGTTGATCCCGCTCAGTAAGGCATAGACCCGGTTCAGGCGTTTGATCTTTTCTTCTGTCTTTTTTCTCTCGGTGATGTCCCTGGCTATACCTGTATAGCGATAGATTTTTCCTGCCTGATTATGTACGGGAAAGGCACGATCATGTATCCACCGGATCGTACCGTCTGGCCGCAGAACCCGGTATTCCTCACTAAAGACACCAGCTTTTTTCAAGTCCTTATTCAAATCCAGACGTGCTTTATCACGATCGGCGGGATGTATAGCGTCATACCACGAGGAAGGATCCTCATACAGGCTTTGCAGGGAACGGCCCCATATTTCTTCGTAAGCCGGACTGATATAGATGCCTTCCCCGTCGGCTGACACAATCCAGAATACGTCATGGATATTTTCCGCAAGTTGCCGGAAACGCTCCTCGCGTTCATGCAGTTTCTGTAACAAATGGTGATGTTCGGCGGCCTTGAAGACGACGATTTTCAGGGCGGCCGGGTCCCAGGGTTTGGAGATATAGCCGAATATTTTGCCTTCATTAACAGCAGCAATGACGGCTTCAAGATCGGAAAATCCCGTGATCAGCAGGCGTGTGGCATCGGATATCTCCTGTGCCTTACGCAGAAATTCATGCCCACTCATTCCAGGCATGCGCTGGTCGGAAACGATCACAGACAGATCATGCCCGTTCCCCGAAAGTATCTCGATGGCGGTTTTGGGGTTCTCCGCCGTCAATACCTGGAATTCATCCTCCAGGGTGTCTTTTAATGCTGCCAGTACCTGTGGTTCGTCGTCGACGATTAATATCGTCTCCCGTTTCAGTGCTGCATTCATGACATTCTCTCCATTAATATCCACCATCAAAGATCGATACAACCTGTATTTCTGTATGCTTTTTAATCACTGGTTAGTTTTCCGAGTTACTGTTTCCATGGGATCGTTATAATCACTTCCGTCCCGCTACTCTGCCCGCTACGGATTTCGAGCTTGCCTCCATGTTTTTTTACGATACCGAATGAAATAGAAAGCCCGAGACCTGTTCCTTGTCCTACCGGCTTGGTGGTAAAAAACGGCTCGAAGACGCGGTCACGAATGTCATCCGGGATGCCTTTGCCGGTATCGGCAATGGTAATAGAATATACCGCATCAGTTTTTTTCGTTGTGATGGTGATCACACCTTGTCCTTCAATAGCATCTATGGCATTTGAAATCACATTCATGATCACCTGATTGAGCGGTCCCGGATAACAGTTGATGATATTGTCATCGCCATATCTTCTGACAACAGAAATGCGGTCTTTCAACCGGTACTGCAACAGCGTCAACACGGATTCAATGCATTCTTCAATATTGACCTGCTTGAATTCTCCCTCATCAAGCCGGGAGAACGTCCGTAATTTGATCACCAGATCCTTGATCCGCTCAAGCCCGGTCTGCATGTCCTGCAAACGTTGCTGGAGTTTATTCAGCCGGATATGCGATTTATCAGACAGGTGTGGTTCAATCTCCTGAAGTATGCCGGCAAGACCTTCCATTACAGTAGTCAGATGGCTGATTACAAATGCCAGAGGATTATTAATCTCATGCGCAACACCTGCTACAAGTTCACCCAGTGAAGCCATTTTCGCGGTCTGCACCAGTTGCGACTGGGCCTCCTTGAGTTCCTGATTTGCGGTTTCAAGTTCCCGGTTGGCTGATTCGATTTGTTCGACCAAACGCGTTCGAGCCAGGGCGATACCCAGTTGATTCCCTACCGCATACAAATTTTTCAGATCATCGTCGCTGAACAGGCCATGCTCGCTCCCCACCAGGTTCATGACCCCGATGGTTTCCCCACCAATCCAGATAGGAACACTCGCATGGTAAAGCAGATCATTGGTATCGCCAGTTGCTTTTTGCAGTCGCTCACACTCAAGTATATTGGTCACGGAATCAAGCTCGCCGGACAGCAGCATGCGCTGGCAATGGCACAAACCATCCATTGCACCTGGCGTCACCAGCGCCGGCGGCAAATTACACGCGGCCAGAATACGGAAATTACCGTTGTCAACCACCGAGATCCAGCCGGCGCGAACATTAGGAAGTTCCATTGCCCGCTTGAGCGTTCCTTCACACACATCCTTCTGGGTAACTGCCTTGTTGAGTTCTTCTGCAATACCGAACATTCCGGTCAGTGACCGGTTCGAATGCGCAAGTTGGTCCGCGAGTGCGGCACGTTCTTCCGCCGCTTTTTTCTCGGCACGGGCACGTAATAATGCTATTTCCCTTTCCTTGAATTCATTGATGATGCGCTGATTTTCTTCATACAACAGCTTGCGCCGGATTAAGGTGCTCAGGCGCGCCTTGATGATTTTGATGTCCTTTGATTTGCCGGTCACATCATCGGCTCCGGCCGCAAGCACGGCATTCATTTCTTCCGGATCTTCGCCACCGGTAAGCATAAGGAGTACAAAACTGTGATCCAGAGTTCTGTTTGCTGCAACAAAGCGCCGGCACATCTCTGTACCACTCATGTCCGGCAGGATCATATCCAGTACTACACCGTCAAACGATTGCAGCGCCAGCTTTTCAAGGGCTTCCTTGCCGGTAGCTGCGGTATCCACCTGATAACCTGCCCGTTGCAGTTCCATCGCGATGTATTCCTGGTAGGTGGGACTGTCATCCACCACCAGTATCCGGCTGGTGGTAAAGCGTGTCTCTTCCTGTGCGACGATGGCCTGTACATGAGATTTTTTCAGCAAGGTCTGCACCCGGATCAGCAGGATTTCATCCGCCGCCGATTTCCACACATAGTCATCGGCGCCGCTTTCCAGTCCTTGCTGCTCAGCCTGTGTGGTCTCGTCACTGGTGAGCATCAGGATCGGGATACCACGGGTATTCACATTCATCCTTACACGCCGGCATAGTTCATCTCCATTTACACCCGGCAGATGATAATCGGTGATTACGAGATGGGGCAGCTTCTGATTCATCTTGTTAAGGGCAACATCCGCTCTGGCGGCACAGTCCACTTCAAAACCCGCCTCTTCGAGAAGATTGCGAAAACGCAACGCCTGGGTCTCCGAATCCTCCACAACCAGTATCCGATCCATGGTCATCCCTTCAAAACCTTTTTAGTCATATCAATGTCTTTACGCATTATTTATTTTTCAGCAATCGTTCAAGTAACTGGGCAATATTCTCCGGAGGTAAAACATGCGTTGCTGCGTCAAGACTAATAGCTACGCCCGGCATGCCATGCACAATTGAACTGGTTTCATCATGCGCAATCGTTACGGCGCCCTTGTCTTTCATCAGTTTCAATCCGTCCGCACCATCCTTGCCCATACCTGTGAGCAATACCCCGGCTGCATTTGGACCCAGCGCTTCGGCCACTGAACGGAACAGCCAGGACACTGACGGCCGTATTCCATGTTCCGGTGCACCATCGCTGAGTTTTATCCGGCCGTTACTGTCGATACCCATATGGAAACCTTCGGGTGCGATATAGATATGGCCCGGTAATGCCAATTCCCGGTTTGTTGCCACATGCGCGGGAAGACCGCAGGACTGGCCAAGCCATTCGGTCAGTCCCTGTACGAAACCCGGGGCGATATGCTGGACAATAAGCAGGGGAACATTAAGTGATGGAGCAAGTACGGATAAAATATGTTGCAATACAACCGGCCCACCGGTTGAGGCGCCAATAGCAATAAGGCGCACATCAGGGTGTGTGGTTCCGGTAATCGTAACACCAGCCTCTGGGACTGGTTTTAAATGTTCCCGCCTGTTCCAGCGCCTGACGACCTTGACTTCAGACATCAGTTTCACTATCTGTAACAATTCGGCAACAGCTGCTGCATGATCGGGATGACCGGGGCCCGGTGGGTGCCGCACAAATGCAAGTGCTCCCGCTTCAATGGCCAGAAAGGTCGCAGCCACCTGATCGTCGAGTGTCTCGCTCACGATAACGATAGGGACTGGTTGTACCTGCATGATCCTGCGTGTCGCCTCGAAGCCATCCATTCCCGGCATGTGTACATCCATCATGATGACATCCGGTTTCCGTTTTGCGACTGCTGCTACTGCCTCTTCACCATTGCTGACCATACCAATGATCCGGATATCCGGATCCGTATTCAGAATATGGCCCAACAAATCACGGGAGGTAGGAGAATCTTCGGAAATCAGAACATTGATCTTGCTCGCACTCATATAAACCTGTTTATGATTTCAAGCAGGCCGGTCTGATCGAAATCGCTTTTGACGATATACGCATTCGCACCGGCATCAATACCGCGTTCCCGGTGTTCCCGTGATGCCAGTGCAGTAACCAGAATAACCGGCAGTTCGGCGAGTTTTTTATCTGCGCGGATTTTGGCAGTGAGATCAAAACCATCCATTCTGGGCATTTCAATGTCTGACACGACCAGATCAAATGTCTCTGTCTTCAAGGCTGTTATCGCATCAATACCATCCACTGCTGTCTTCACCTGATAACCGGAGGCCTCGAGTATGTTTTTCAGCAACGAACGCGCGGTGATGGAATCTTCCACTACCAGGATCGATTTCCTGTGCGTATCGGCAACCGGAGATACCTCTTCTTTTATAATTGATGCCGCAACTTCGATCCCGGATTTCATCAGATCAGGGACATTCAGAAATGGCGCCAGTTTTCCTGAACCCAATACAGTTGAACCGGCGAAATTGCGCACGCGTGCAAGTTGCTTCCCGAGTCCTTTCAACAGTACTTCCTGCTCATTAAAGATCTCGTCAACAGCAAAAGCGATGCGCTCTCCGCCTGAAGTCAGCACTACTACCTGTATGAAGTCACTGGATTTATCAGTGGCCCGTTTACGCTGAAGCCCGAGTACATCCGCCAGATATACCAGGGACAACGAATGACCATTGATTTGCAGCACCTCGCGATTTTCTACCGTCCTGATATCTTCCTTTTTTGCCCGCGTTACACGTTCCACATTCATGGTGGGCAATACAAAAAACTGATCTGCAGCACGAACGGCCACGCCACGAAAAGCAGCCAGTGTTACCGGGAGAGCAATGCGGAACGTCGTGCCGGCACCCGCCTGCGATTCAAGGGCAATCGATCCGCCCAGTCTCTCGATCTTTTCACGCACAATGGCAAGACCAAGTCCACGGCCGGAAATGTCCGTTACGATGGGGCTGGTTGAGACCCCGGAGCGGAATATCAGCGACGCTGTCTCTTGTTCGCTGAATTGCGCGGCGTCATCCGGGGTGATCGCTCCCGATTTCTGCGCTGCTGCAAGCACTTTCGCATGATCAATGCCGCTGCCGTCATCGGCTATTGTGATCTCCACCTTCCCGGCATCTTTTTGAGCAACATTAATAGTGATCATTCCATGTGCAGGCTTGTGCAGGCGTGCCCGGACGGCCGGTGTTTCTATACCATGATCGATACAATTACGTATTAAATGAATCAGGGGATCCTTGATTTCTTCCTGGATGCGGCGATCCAGTTCAATATCTCCTCCCTGAATGGAGATTTCGGCTTCTTTATCCTGATCCCGGGCAAGGTCCCTGACAATTTTCGGTAATATATCGAAAGTCAGGGAAAGCGGCTGCATCAGCAATTGTTTGGCATCATCAAGCAGGTTATCGATCATCTTGACGAGCATGCGTCGATCAGTTGCTACCGAGGTAATTAACGCATCAAGCTTGTCAGCGACTATCCGCGTTGCCTTGTTATCTTCGTCTAAAATATCCTGCCATTTTGTGATAGACAGGGTTTCTTTCCCGGCGAATTTTTCTTTCATGTACACACTCTGAATATCCTGCATGCATGAATGGATTCTATCTGATACTTTTTTTCTGGCCTCAAGAGCGACACCAATTTCATTCAAATCACTGCTGTGTTGTTCCGCAGACTGTTTTATTGCAATCATCTCTTCCACCTGACGGAACAGTGTGTCAAGTTTTGATGTCGGGATACGCACCGTTCCAATGGCCGTGGATTTGGGCTCGTTAACAGGTGACACCGGTTCTTCCCTGACACCAGATTCCTGCTCACGGGCTCCGGTCAATGCCTGTTCAAGTTGTTCCTTCAGTAACGTAACTATGGATTGTTGATCAGCCCCGGGCTCTGCATCTGTGATGGCAAGAAGTTTATCCAGGCCATTGACTGTCCGGTGAAACAGATCGAACAACAATAATGAAGCCGGGAGATCGCCACGTTTCAATGCAGCGAATACGCTTTCCAGCGGCTGGCATAAGGTTTCTATAGCGGTATGGTTAACAGCACGGGCTGCGCCTTTCAGGCTGTGCGCTTCACGGAAAATAGTTTCAATGATTTCTTTTTGCCGTGATAACTCCGGAGTTTTTTCCAGTTCCAGAAGACCGGCTGAAATGGCCTTGAGATGTTCGTCAGCCTCTGCTACGAAAGTCGCACGCAGTTTCTTCAGAAAGTCATCGTCTTTTTTAGTCATACTTCTTTATCTCTCTAAAAACCTTAGTAGAGTCGCGCCGGGAGCAGCGACCGAGAAATCCGCCGTAGGCGTCCAGACCCTTCGCCTATGCTCAGGGCAGGCTCCGTGAGGGATCTTTTGGGGATCTCTCCCTTTGGTCGAAACAAGGATTTCTCGCTTCGCTCGAAATGACGCCTTAATCAGAAGTTCCATAATCTTTGCAACAAAGCCAGCTTTCGTTACTTCATATTTCATCTTCTGACTTCTGTCTCCTGTATTTCTAGACCCGGAATTGCTCAATAACATTCTTCAACTTCTGTCCCAGTTCACTGAGGTTGTGCGCCGCCGTCTCCGCCTGCTTCGTCCCCGCCATGTTCTGTGACGTCGCCTGCTGGATGTTGTCCATCGCCTGCGCCACCTGGTCCATCCCCACCTG
>MGYU01000006.1 GCA_001801885.1 Gammaproteobacteria bacterium RIFCSPLOWO2_12_47_11 | reverse complement strand
GGATTTGCCACCGGATTTTTCCAGCAGTTGCACGTTACTGACGGTCATGCCGCGGTCCACCGATTTACACATGTCGTAGATGGTCAGGAGGGCGATCTGCACGGCGGTGAGGGCTTCCATTTCCACACCGGTCTGGTCGCGGGTTTCCGTGGTGGCCCGGCAATAAATGGCGTTGCTGTTTTTTTGCGGCTCAAGATCGATTTCAATACGGGTGATGGAGATGGGATGGCAGAGCGGGATCAGTTCAGCGGTTTTTTTGGCGGCCATGATGCCGGCGATGCGGGCAATACCCAGTACATCGCCTTTTTTATGTTTCCCCTGCAGGATCAGATCCAGGGTTTTCGCCTGCATCCGGATCGTCCCTTCTGCTACGGCAATACGTTGTGATACGGGCTTGGTCCCGACATCCACCATATGTGCTTCACCTTGCTGATTGAAATGTGTCAGTTTTGCCATATAGTCAGGAATGATTTTGCAGTGTGATTTATAATTAATCATTAAGCCAAAACCTGTGTGAAAATCTGGAAATCGGATACCTTCCCCTTTTAAGGGGGAAGGCAAGGATGGGGGTAAATGACAAATGGTCTGGATTCAACCCCCACCTGTATCCTCCCCCTGCCAGGGGGAGGAACTTTCCAGTATATTACGGAGCTAATTTATCAAGTAATCATTCGTATTAATATAGAAAATATGTCAATTAAAGTTAAATATTTTGCCAGTTTGCGCGAGATCCTCGGACGCAGTGAAGACAGCCTCGAAATCGGGGATGGAAATATCACAGTATCGGAGGTTTGGAAACAGGTGGCAGACGAACAAAAATCCTTGCCGGAGAATGTCCTCACCGCAATCAACATGGAATATGTGAAGCCGGATACGGCCGTCAAGGATGGTGATGAAGTGGCATTCTTTCCGCCGGTGACGGGTGGCTGACGATGAAAATAGAAATCCGGCCGGAACCCTTTAATCCCTCGAGTGAAATCCAGATTCATCAGGAACAGATGTTAAAGAGCGGCCAGTTTGGCGCCATGGCCAGTTTCGTCGGTAGTATGCGTGACTTTAACGAAGGAGACAGGGTCACGGAGATGCAGCTCGAACATTATCCCGGGATGACGGAGAAACACCTGAAGGAAATCTGTACCGAGGCTGATAAAAACTGGGATCTGATCGATATACTTGTGCTGCATCGTGTCGGTGAGATTAATATCGGTGATCCGATCGTACTGGTGTGTGTGTGGTCTGCACACCGTGCAGCCGCATTCGATGCCTGCCGTTTCATCATGGAAGATCTGAAATCAAAGGCGCCATTCTGGAAACAGGAAATTCTGGAGAATGGCAAACGCTGGGTGGAAAAGAATACACCAGGGTGAGGGAGTTATACCGCAAAATAAAGATTCCTCACGTTCGTTCGGAATGACATGATTTTTTGTCATTTCGACTGAAGGGAGAAATCTGTTGGTCCTTAACACCAGGCTTCCACTGCAGGCTGATTTTCTGATCATCGGTGGTGGTATTATCGGAATGACCATTTCCCTCGAACTGAAAACGCGCTTTCCGGATGCCAGCATCGTTCTGCTGGAAAAAGAACAACAGACAGGCCAGCATGCCAGCGGCCGCAACAGCGGAGTATTGCATGCAGGATTTTATTACACGGCAAATTCTCTCAAGGCCAGGCTGACCCGGGAAGGTAACCGTGCAATGACTGACTATTGTATCGAGCACAAATTACCTATCAACCGGTGCGGCAAACTGGTTGTTGCCCGGAACCAGAACGAGCTTGCAGGTTTACATGAATTAATAAGAAGAGGAGGGGTGAATAGGGTAGATGTTTATTTGCTATCCGCCAGTGAAGCCGGGGAAATTGAACCAAAGGCCAGGACCTTTGAACAGGCGCTGTATTCACCAACCACTTCGACAATCAGCCCGGTGCATGTAAATGAATCACTTTATCAGGATACATTGCTGGCCGGGATCAGGATACTGACCGGTACAGCATTTATTTCCAGTAAAGGGAGTGAGATAAAGACCAGCAAGGGCATGATCAGTGCAGGATATGTGATCAATGCAGCCGGGCTGTATGCCGATCACATTGCCCGTTCCTTCGGTTTTTCCAAAGATTACACAATATTGCCATTCAAGGGTCTGTCCCTCTATTCAGAAAACAATGCTGAAAGTTTCAGATGTAATATTTATCCTGTGCCGGATATGAATAACCCCTTTCTGGGTGTACATATAACTGTGGGCGTGGATGGCGTGGTGAAAATCGGGCCAACTGCCCTACCGGCATTCTGGCGGGAGAATTACCAGGGCCTGGACAATTTTCAATTTTCAGAGTTAATAAAAATTCTGGGCATGGAGGCAAGGCTGCTTGTTACCAACAATTTTAGATTCCGGAAACTGGCGATGGAAGCATTGAGCAAGGCCAGGAAAAATAAACTGGTCTTATTGGCATCCCGGTTGGCTGAGGGCGTCCGGCAAAAGGATTTTATGAAATGGAGCAGGCCGGGGATCAGGGCACAGTTACTCAATACAAAAACGATGACGCTGGAGATGGATTTCTGTTTTGAAGGCGATGATCGTTCATTTCATATCCTGAATGCGGTATCACCGGCTTACACCTGTGCTTTTCCATTCAGCAAGCTGGTGGTGGATGAGATCGGGCGGAGGCTGAAGTAGCCTGTTCATACAAGACCAAAAAAGGGTTGTACATCAACAATTGCCCCCGATTCTACATTACCACTGTCCGTCGGCAGGATGATGAAGCAGTTGGCCTGCGCCATGGAACTGAGAATTCCTGATCCCTGGCCACCGGTTTTCTCCACAACAAGTTGTCCGGAACCATCGCAGCCCAATATGCCTCGTTGGTATTCAGTACGGCCCGACCGCTTTTTCAGTCTTGATTTGCACAGTACCTTGAATGTGAAAGGTTCAATATGCCGGGCGCCCATGAGGTAAAGCAGGGCAGGCTGTACGAACTGGTAGAATGTCACCATGACAGAGACCGGATTTCCCGGTAATCCGAAAAACCAGGTGTTGTTGATTTTCCCGAAGGCCAGCGGTCTCCCGGGTTTCATCGCAACTTTCCAGAAATTCACTGTCCCTACTTTTTCCAGTATCTCCTTGACATAATCAGCCTCTCCGACCGATACACCGCCCGAAGTGATTAATACATCAGCCTTTGCTGCGGCCTGCTCAAATCCATTCTGTAATGCAGTACGATTATCGCAGATAACCCCCATATCGATGATCTCGACACCCAGCCGCGCCAGCATGCCGTACAGTGTATAGCGGTTGCTGTCATAGATTTGCCCATCTTCCAGTGGTTGTCCTATTGATTTCAATTCATCCCCGGTTGAGAAAAATGCAACCCGGAGACGGCGGCTGACATTGACTTCAGCAAGACCGAGAGAGGCAATGAGACCAATATCAGCAGGTGTCAATGTTGTGCCCTTGCCAAGCACAACATCACCTTTTGTTACATCTTCACCTGCCTGACGCACATTCGCACCAGCCTTCGTATCGGTGTCTATCCTGATGGAGCCATGCCTGTGTTCAACATGCTCCTGCATCACCACGGTGTCTGATCCGGACGGCATAATGGCGCCGGTCATGATGCGTACACACTCACCACTGCTAACTTTGCCGGGGAAAGGTTTCCCGGCGTAGGCTGTCCCCATCATTTTTAATTCAGCCGTTCCAGTTGACGGAATATCAGCACTGGTGATCGCATATCCGTCCATCGCCGAGTTGGTTCCTGACGGAACATTGATGGTAGAAATTATATCTTCGGCCAGTATGCGGCCGAGTGCAGTACGGATTGCGACTTTTTCCATGGAGGTAACGGGTTCTATGGCAGAAATGATTTTTTTTAATGCCACATCGGCCGGCAGCGATGCAGGATCATGATCATCCATGCAACTGGTTTCTTTCTTTATGGTATCAGGTTGCATCGTTCAGGTGCCTGTCTGGATTTGTTTTTGATTAATGAAACGCGTAATAATGAATTCTGCTATCTGCTGTGGATTGTTCAGATCGAGTACCGGCAGAGTGGTTTTTACAGGCAAGTCCGCATCGGTCGCGACAGCAATGACACTCTTGTCTTCCGGATAAAACAATGGATTGCCCAGTGATGGTCTGATCAGTTCGATCTTGGCGATAATTTCCGGCTTGAAGCCTTCGACCAGGATCAGATCCAGACTTTCATGATCCAGGCGCCGGATAAAATCATTTAATATATTTCCGGTTCTTTTTTCGGTTTCAACGATTAATGCCCAGCGCCGGTCAGAACCGATCAACATCTGTTTTGCCCCGGCCTTGCGCAGTGCATAACTGTCCTTGCCCTCATGGTCGATATCGAAGGTGTGATGGGCATGTTTTATCACGCCGACACGGATGCCTTTTTCACCCAACAGCGGCAAAAGTTTTACCAGCAAGGAAGTCTTGCCTGTGCCGCTGTAGGCGGCAAAACCGAGCACAGGTATTTCAGGCGGGTTTTCCATCAGCCCCTTTCTTTCAACCTCGATTCAATCATGGATAAATCACCCCGGTTGTTGATATTGATGAACGTATCCGGTTTGTCCGAAAAATCAGTGACAGCCAGGTTATGTTGTTCAAACCACTTATCAATCTTGCGTTCGCCTTTATTCAGGAAAGCCAGCATCGAATCCAGTAAAGAAGCTTTTAACAATACGAATACCGGTTGTATACGGTTGCCATCATGCGCAACGCTGATGTCAGCGTCTTTTTTTATCATCTGCAGATAGAGTCGTTTAGCCAGATCATCCGGTACAAATGGTGAATCACAGGGCACAGTCAGCATGAAGGGTGTGTCGACTGCACGCATGGTGCTGGCCATGCCGGCAAGTGGTCCGCAAAATCCTTCAAATTCATCACCGATGACCTCATGACCGTAATGGGCGTAAATATCCTGGTTACGATTGGCGTTGATAATGACCTTGTTTACCTGCGGTACCATCACATCCAGTACATATTGCACCATGGGGCTGCCATTCAGTTCAATCAGGCCCTTGTCCTGTCCGCCCATACGCTGCGCCTGACCTCCGGCCAGTATTACACCTGTGAAAATTCGTCTGGCGACAGCTATATTATCCATAACGGGTTTGGTTCTGGAGATATCATTATGAATGAAGATACATTTAATATGGAATTACGTAAATTCCTGAAAAAGGTCGGTATCACATCACAACGCGAGATCGAAAAGGCGGTGCATAATGGAATAAATTCCGGCGCATTACAGGGCACTGAAAAGCTGGACGCAAAGATAGTGCTCAGCGTTGACTTGCTTGGTTTGAGTTGCGACATAAAAGGAACGATTGCGCTGGAGTGACAAGATAGCATCAGGACTTTATGTGCGCCACCTGGAGTTTCGGCGGCAATTCGGTATCAAATTCAATATGTTCTGCGCCGTTATAGACCAGGAAGTGTTGCCCTTTGGCGCGTGAAAACATGATCACCCCGGCATCCTTGGCAAGTTTGAGTCCCATCTGGGTAATCCCGGAACGGGAGAGCAGGGCGGGGACGCCCATCTGTGCGACCTTGATGACCATCTCCGAGGTCAATCTGCCGGTGGTATAGAATAATTTATCATTTCCCTGGATGCCTTCCAGCCACATATAACCTGCTATGGCATCAACTGCATTATGCCGTCCCACATCTTCCATGAAAGTTACAATCCCGGTGCCATGACACAGGGCGCAGCCATGTACGGCCCCGGCTGACTTGTAAACATCATTGAACTCGTTCAGGTTCTTCAGCAATTTATAAATATCGGACTGCTTCAACTTGATCGGTTGCAGTCTGATATTTTCCAGTTGTTCCATGATATCGCCGAAGGTCGTTCCCTGGCCGCAACCGGTAGTGACCGTGCGGTTCTTCATCTTGTCCAGCCATTCATTATTTTCACTTATGGTGGTGACAACTGAGGCATTCACGTCCCAGTCCACCTGGATGGATTTGATATCTTCGATATTTTTTATCAGGCCCTGGTTTTTCAGGTAACCCAGGGTCAGCAATTCCGGTTGTGTGCCGAGCGTCATCAGGGTGACGACTTCATAACGGTCAAGATATATCGTCAGTGGACGTTCGTCGGCAATATGCTGATCCCGGATATTCTGGTATTCATCAACGGCGGTAACAGCCTGTGTCGGCGGGAGTCCGGCATGAGTCATTTCCGGACGGTAAACAGTCTGAGGCATATCAGCCCCCAGTGACATTCATGTGTCGCAGAATAACGGGCCTGGCATCAAGATCAAATTCATGGCCTTTGGGTTTAATCAACATGGAATCCCTGATGGTTTGTTTGAGTTTCTCCATATCCCCGGGCCAGCCGCGTACGACATGCCGCAGATCAACCGAATGCTCCTGCCCCAGACAGAGCAACAATCTTCCTTCACAGGTGATGCGCACACGGTTACAGGTATCACAGAAATTGTGACTGTGAGGTGAGATAAATCCGACCCGTGTATTGGTGCCAGGTATTCTGAAATATTTTGAAGGTCCGCCAGTGGATTCCGTGGTGGCGATGAGCGTATAACTCTTTTCCAGATCGCTTCGAATCTCGTCACTGGAATAATAGACCTCTGTACGATCGTGATCACCGATCATGCCGAGCGGCATCTCTTCAATAAAGCTGATGTCGATGCCCTTGTCGATGGCATACTGTACCAGACCGGTCACTTCATCATGGTTACGGTTTTTCAGGATGACGGCATTGATCTTGATGCGTTCAAAACCAGTTTGAAGTGCAGTTTCAATACCGGTCATGACCTTGTTCAGATCTCCAACGCGGGTAATACGCCGGAATTTATCAGCATTCAGTGAATCCAGACTGATGTTGATACGTTTCACGCCGGCCTGCTTCAAATCCATTGCCATATGCGCCAGTTGTGATCCATTGGTGGACAATACCAGTTCGCGCAGAGCGGACAATTCGCCGATATCGCGGAACAACTTGATCACGTTGCGGCGGATAAGCGGTTCACCGCCGGTGATTCTGATTTTATCGACGCCCAGTTCGGTAAAGGCCCTGGCAATAGTTGCAATCTCTTCCAGGGTCAACAGTTGTGCCCGTGGAACAAATTCCATGTCTTCGGACATGCAATACACGCAACGGAAATCACAACGATCCGTTACGGAAATACGCACATAGTTGACGGTCCGTCCATGGCGGTCGATGAGTCTTTCGGCAGATGAATTCGCGGTTTGCGGCATTTAATAATCAGAGTCTGTTGGATTTGAAAAGTATCTGATATATATGAATTTACAGTATTATCAATTCTACGTCCCTTTGTATGGTGGGTCAAAACAGTGACACAGTATGTTGCTGTACAATAATCGTAATTATAGGCTTATTTGACTAAACTGCCCTGATTCGCCATGCTTCCGGCTTAAAGAAAACTCCAAGATACAGGCCAGTATAAACCATCGTAGATAACTGCTGATAATAACTAACAATAAATTCGGGGGATCGTAATGGCAGGATTGTTATCCAAAGAACGCACCATCGCCAAACCGGGGTTTAATCGCTGGCTGGTACCGCCGGCCGCCCTGGCCATCCATCTCTGTATCGGGATGGCCTACGGTTTCAGTGTGTTCTGGTTGCCCCTGAGCCAGGCGATCGGTATTACTGAGCCTGTTGCCTGTCCGGAAAACATGGGTTTCTTTGCCAGCGTACTTACTACCGATTGTGACTGGAAAATCAGCATGCTGGGCTGGATGTATACCCTGTTCTTTGTGTTTCTGGGTTCATCCGCCGCGGTCTTCGGGCACTGGCTGGAGCACGAAGGGCCACGCAAGGCCGGTGTGGCGGCGGCTTTCTGCTGGGGCGGCGGCCTGTTGATTTCCGCAGCAGGTGTCTATTTCCACCAGATCTGGATGTTGTGGCTGGGTTCGGGCGTGATCGGTGGCATAGGCCTGGGTCTGGGTTATATCTCTCCAGTGTCGACCCTGATTAAATGGTTTCCGGACCGGCGCGGTATGGCCACCGGCATGGCCATCATGGGTTTCGGCGGCGGGGCCATGATCGGTGCACCACTGGCCGACAGGCTGATGAATTTCTACGCAACACCGGCATCAGTGGGGGTGTGGGAGACATTCACGACCATGGGCATCATCTATTTCATTGCCATGTTGTGTGGTGCTTTTGGCTACCGGGTGGCACCGGACGGCTGGAAACCGGAGGGCTGGACAGCACCGGCAAACAACAACACCATGATTACCACCCGTCACGTGCATCTGAATGAAGCACACAAAACCCCGCAATTCTGGCTGTTATGGGGCATCCTGACCCTGAATGTCAGCGCCGGCATCGGCGTCATCGGCATGGCCTCGCCCATGCTGCAGGAGGTCTTTGGCGGCGGGTTGATCGGGGTGGAAGGCGGTCTTTATCAACTCGCGGAAGACCAGCGTATTGCCGTTGCAACTGTGGCAGCCGGATTCGCAGGACTGCTGAGTCTGTTCAATATTGCCGGGCGTTTTATCTGGGCTTCGTTATCTGATTATATCGGACGCAAACTGACCTACTATATTTTCTTTGGCCTGGGGATCGCCCTGTATTCTGCCGCACCGTTTGCCGGCAGTATCGGCAGCGTGGTCTTTTTCGTGGCTATATTCTGTATCATCCTGACTATGTACGGGGGTGGCTTTTCAACCATACCGGCTTATCTGGCCGATATGTTCGGTACCCGCTTCGTGGGTGCCATCCACGGGCGCCTGCTGACCGCCTGGTCGACTGCCGGAATTCTCGGCCCGGTACTGGTGAACTATATCCGGGAATTTCAGCTTGATGCAGGTGTCCCGGCCAGACAAGCTTATAACACGACCATGTATATCCTGGCCGGGTTGCTGGTGCTGGGATTCCTGTGCAATCTGCTGGTAAGGCCCGTGGCTGAAAAACACTATATGTCCGAAGCCGATCTGGAAAAGGAACGTAAACTCGCCCATGAAAAGCTGGCGCAGAAGGGTCCCTTGTCCTGGCATGCCAATCCTGCAAGTCTGCCTCTGGTGGTAATTTTCTGGACCCTGGTCGGTATCCCGCTGTCATGGGGCATCTGGCAGACGTTGAAGAGCGCCGCCAAACTGTTCATATAAGCAGGGACTACAGAGTTACCAGTTCTTGTAAGGATGCTCAACCAGGCAGACATTGTAGTAACGTGGATCACCCGAAACTTCTGCACCTAACCAATCTGGATTACTGAATGGTTCGTCAACTGATTGGAGTTCGATTTCGGCCACGACCAGTCCCTCATTATCTCCGGAGAAGACGTCAACCTCCCACAGATGATTGTGATGTTGTATATGGTAGCGTGTTTTTTCGAGCAGAGGTTTGTTGCACAGGTTTTCCAGCATCTCTTTTGCATCTTGGGAAGGGATGGGGTATTCATATTCGGTCCGGGTTATACCGAGTGTGGCACTTTTGATATTCAGGCTGGCCTCCGCACCTGACACACGGACACGTATAGAACAGGATTTATTTGTGGTGAAATAACCCTGAATGTAATGAATGCTGTCTGTTACATCATTACGCCAGTTATCGTTAACAACTAAAAATTTTCTTTCTATTTCTTTTGCCATAACAGTATCGTAGCCTGTAAAAAATCATTCGTGAATAAAAATCTCTGATGCAATTATTCCCGCAAGGTCACAGCAGTCTGGTTTTTAACCGCCGCATGTCGGTCATGTTTCTGCTCGCATTTTCATCCGGGCTACCGTTGTCGCTTTCAACCAGTACCTTGCAGGCATGGATGGCGAGCATAGATATCGATATCAAGACCATCGGCCTGTTTACATTGGTACAGATACCGTATGTATTGAAATTTCTCTGGGCGCCCCTGATGGATCGTTATTCTCTTCCGGGTTTTGACCGGCGCCGCGGCTGGATATTCTTTTCTCAATGCCTTTTGATCACGGTGATTATTCTGATGGCATTTTCAGATCCCAGGGAGAGTATCCACATCATGGGCATTCTGGCTCTGGTCATTGCCTTTCTGTCTGCGTCACAGGATGTTGCCTTTGATGCGTACCGTGCCGATATGTTAACTGAGAAAGAACGCGGGATGGGTGCCGGTATATCTGTCACGGCTTACCGGATAGCGTTGATTGTATCGGGTGCCGGGGTATTGATTATGGCCGATCATATCGGCTGGCAGGCGGCATTCCTGATTATTTCGCTGTTGTTTGTGTTTGGCATGATCGGCGTATATCTGGGGCCGGATATCGGCAAGGAAGTGAAACCTCCTGCTACCCTGGACGAGGCTGTGATTCAACCTTTCATGGAGTTTTTACGGCGTGATTCAGCGTGGTTGTTCCTGTTGCTTATCGTGCTGTATAAACTGGGTGATGCATTCGCCGGTACACTCACAACAGTTTTTCTTATATCCGGTATGGATTTCAGTGTGTCGGATGTGGCTGTAATTAATAAGTTTATCGGTCTGGTCATGACCATCATGGGCGCCTTGCTGGGTGGTGTCCTGATGTTCCGGATTGGACTTTTTTATGCCTTGTTGTGGTTTGGATTACTACAGGCGTTGACCAATCTGGGGTTTATGGTGCTGGCCTGGTATGGCAAGAGTTATTCAGGTGCAGTGATGATCATCGGCATGGAGAATTTTGCCGGTGGCATGGGGACTGCTGCATTTGTGGCCTTGCTGATGGCATTATGTAATCACCGCTATACCGCCACGCAGTTTGCATTATTATCGGCACTGGCTGCGATTGGCCGTGTATTTGTTGGCCCGCCTGCCGGGCATCTTATCGCCTGGGTTGGCTGGACTCAGTTCTATTTTATAACCTTCCTGGTGGCGTTGCCGGGGCTTGTTTTGTTACTGAAATTAAAACCGGAATTCATGCAGCTTGATCACGCCCTCAAGCGATAATACCTCTCCTCAGGTCTTCGGAGATATTATCGCCTAGCGCCTTTTACCGGCGCCGGCAAAACTTCTTTGGGACATTTGCCTTTGTTGCATGCCATAGCCGTAATTCTGATTTAAAGATCTCCGCTCTCCAACACGCATGCTTATCGTTTTTTCGGTGGAGGGTTCCCTTTCCCTGGCAACAGGACGTGCCTGCTGGCCGTCCTGTTGGTTTCGTGCTGATACGATTTGTTCCTGCCGGAATGAGCTTCTATTGCCTGGCCTTTCTATATTGCTGCGAACAGGTTGTTGCCGGGCAACCTGTCTTTGGATGTTTTGATTGCTGCGCACAGTCACAGCGGGTGGCTGGCGAAATGAACCGTTGCCCGGGCTGTCCAAATTTCTGCGAACGGGTTGTTGCTGATAAGTCTGCCTTGCCTGTGTTGGCGGTGCTATCACTCTTTTATTTATTGTGGTTACCCGGGTCTGGGCGCGACGGTCACTATGTTGATTAATGGCCTGTCTCTGTTGAATTGGCCTGTTGGAGCTTTCCATTTCCGTTGGTGACGGCTTCCTGTCCCGATTGATCAGGCGGTCTATCCTTGCATTATTGGCGTTACGTTTTGACTGACTTGATTGTTCAGTCAGTTGGAACAGGTTGTTGCCGGGCAACCTGTCTTTGGATGTTTTGATTGCTGCGCACAGTCACAGCGGGTGGCTGGCGAAATGAACCGTTGCCCGGGCTGTCCAAATTTCTGCGAACGGGTTGTTGCTGATAAGTCTGCCTTGCCTGTGTTGGCGGTGCTATCACTCTTTTATTTATTGTGGTTACCCGGGTCTGGGCGCGACGGTCACTATGTTGATTAATGGCCTGTCTCTGTTGAATTGGCCTGTTGGAGCTTTCCATTTCCGTTGGTGACGGCTTCCTGTCCCGATTGATCAGGCGGTCTATCCTTGCATTATTGGCGTTACGTTTTGACTGACTTGATTGTTCAGTCAGTTGATTCCGGTTGTTGCCGCGTTCCATGTCCTGTCTGTTCTGTCGTCGTTGCAGGACAGACCGTGGATCAGTGGCTGCGAGTGTTTGCTGTTCGCTCCTTGAAGGTCTGACAGCAGGCCGTCCTGTTCTTTGATTGACCGGTCTTTGTTGCAATAAGGTCCTTTGTTTTACCAATTCCACGCTTCTTTGCTGCGTGTTGTTAGTTTCTATAACAGTTGCAGTTTTAATATCACGGTTGCCTGATCTCTGTAGCACATCCCGCTTGTTTCCCGGGGAATATTTTTTATATGACCCGGCATACTGTTGTTTATTGCCGTGACCATAGAAATGATCATAGTGATGATCATGTTGATACTTGTAATATTTAAGCGGGTAATAGGAATAATAACTGTTGTACGGATAATAACCGTAGATATAGGAATATGGATATATTACGCGATACGTGTACCAATATGGTTGATACGCATAGGGATTGTAATATGGGAAAACCGGCCGGTAATAGACTACAGGAGTATAATAGTAGGGGAAAACCGGGTAATAATAGCTTGTATAACCGAAGAAAAATGGTGAGGGTATACTGTAATAATAGGCAGGTGAGTAAATATATCTGTAGGGGCTGGCATAATGACCATGGCTGCTGTAACCGAAGTTGATGGAAAAAAAGGAATCGCCGGCCTTTGCGGTTGTGGAGGCCAGTAATAGTGAAATACCGTAAACCAGGACAGCAATACTATTCGGGCGCATTTTCATGCTCGTCCCCTCATATCATTCAAGATAAGCTTATAGACTACATAAATTGACTATGGTTGCCGGGAAAAATTCCCATCGTGTGGAAATTGAATATTGCACCCAGTGCCGGTTCATCCTCCGGGCAGGCTGGATGGCACAGGAATTATTAATGACCTTTGCAGGAGAACTGGGTGAGGTCGCCCTGATCCCGGGGCAGGGCGGGATCTTCGAAATCAGGCTGAATGGAAAGTTATTGTTTTCCAGGAAGGCTGCCGGCAGATTCCCTGAATCCAAAGAGATAAAACAACTGGTGCGGGATGTGATTGCGCCCGGGAAAGATTTAGGGCATAGCGACAATAAAAGTGATTAGTGAATGGTGATTATGTACAGGAAGTACGGTATGCCGCGGGCGCAAGGATGCGCAGGAGCGGCGGGTGATTAATGATTGGTGTGTTTGTTACAAATCACTATTCACCAATTACCAATCACCAGTTTATTCTTCTCGTACCAACCTTATTCCAATATGGTCATAACCCGAGTTGGATTTGAACTTGTCCCGCTTGGCTGTGCGTATGGATTGTTGTGGACTGATGTATGATCCGCCACGTGCTGCGCGCATGGTGCAATCACCCCCTTCCCAAATACTGCCGTCACCTGGCGCATCATTGTAGTTCTCATGCCAGCAGTCATGTACCCATTCGGCAACATTACCCGCTGTATCGTAGATGCCAAACTGGTTAGGCTGAAAACTGCCTATCTTGGTGGGTTTGCGTGGATCAAACTGGCTTTCACAGGTAAAACAATGGGCCTTGCCAACCTCTTCATTGAAACCCCACCAGAAGGTGCTTTTCTTTCCACCTGAAGCTGCATATTCCCATTCCGCCTCGCTGGGCAGACGGTACTTTTTGCCCGTTTCTTCAGCTAACCATTTGGCATAGTTATAGGCATCATCCCAACTGATGAAGATAACCGGGGTGGTGGCGCGATCCATATACATGTTATCCGGGATTTTTCTCCCCGTCGATTTGGCAAATTTGTCATATTCGCTGAAGGTGATTTCATATTTACTGATGGCAAATTTCTTTATCTTCACAGAATGCCGTGGCCGTTCTTCGGCATTGGTAGAGCTGCTTGGGCTACCCATTTCAAATGATCCAGCCGGCATCCACACCATCTCAGGCCCGCTACCACCACTCTTCAAGGCATCGGTAAACGCTTTTTCCTCCTTCGTAACAACTGTGGCTTCCGGTACAGGTGCGGGTTCTGGTTCCGGTTCTGTGACAGGTTCTTCTGCGGTCACTGCAGGCTCTGGTTCTGCTGCTGCAGGTTCGATTTCTTCAACGGAGGGTTCTTCAGTAACCTCTTCCGGTTCAACTTCGGTTGCAATTTCTTCCTCAGGTTCGGCAGGAGTAATACTTGTGGTATCCGGTTCAAGGGTTGTAGTTGGCGCTTTTTCTTTGCCCCACATGAAGAAGCCGCCGATTCCAACTGCGATGATGACTGCAGCGGCAATGCCAATCATCAGGCCCGTATTTTTTTTGGGTCCTGTTTTGTCATCTTTGGGAGTAACAACCGGCTCTGGAGGGACAGGAGGTTCCGGTACTGATTCGGCATCGAGTTCAGGCAGTTCAATCTCGTCCGGCTCTTCGGCGCTATCCTCTGTCAATTCAACAGTTTTTTCCAGTTTGCTTGCAGCTGCTCTCTCGTTACCCCGAGTATCAGTAATGTCCTCATCATCAACTTCTTCTTCGGTTTTGGCAGCGGCGCTGGCCTGGATAGCCTTATCAATAATATTGATGATCAGGACAGTAGTGTTGTCCTGTTTTGGCGACTCTGCTTCTTCTACTGCATTCAGCAATGCGTCAACACATTCCTTGGGGGATTCTGACCAATCGCTGTACTGGATGATTTTGCCGTCACTGAGTGTGTCCATTCCGTCACTGCAAATGATTATCCTGTCCCCGTGCTTTAATTGCAGAGGTGAAGTGGGGCAATCGATATCTGCTATATCCACACCCGTTATGGCGCTCATCAGCATATTCCTGGCCAGACCAGGTTCCGGTTCAACCGGTGTGCCAGCCTTGGACATGGCATCCAGGAAACCACCATAACTGTGATCGGCATTAATCTTGTTCAACTCTCGATTGCGCACGAGATAGAGGTGGCTGTCACCCACACTGGCCCACCAGATATTGTTGCCCTGCAATAATGCCGCCACCATGGTACATCCCATACCATCCAGTGCAGGCGTTTCCTTGATTGTTTCAGCGATAGAATGGTTGGCCTTTAATACGGCGCCATTGAGGACTTCGTGTACGTGGTCGGCAGGGTAATGACTGGAAACATACTTATTGAATGCCTGTACCGCCATGTTGCTGGCCACATTTCCGGCGGCATGGCCACCCATGCCATCAGCCACGACAACAAGAGCTGCGTTTCCAGCCAAATGGGTGATCAGAAAGGCATCTTCCTGATAGTCACGTGCCCCGTCAATCTGGCCACCGGCAATTTCGAAACTCAGGGTCATTAATTCTAATTATTTCACAGGGTTATTTGAGTAGAATGGCCTATTGCAACGATTAAAAGTATCTTATCCTCGAACTTATGAGAAGGACATTAAATCCTCATTACAATAATAAACTTATCCTACCAGTCTCCGTATATTTTACAAAGTAAATTGTTGATTATGGGATGAAAATCAAATTTTGGAAGCGGGTTAATGATGGTGACAGATAAATCCAAACAGGAAATTACCGGGTGATGCCAAGCGATTTGAAACGACTGCGGCGACGGCCCGGTAAAATTGATAGATCGGAAAAAGCCAAATCAGAGCAGACCACAGGAACACCTGCGGTGACTTTCGCCATGGATCTGCCGATTCATGCAAAACTGGATGACATCCGGGCGGCCCTCATCCAGCATCAGGTGTTGGTAGTCTCCGGTGAAACCGGATCAGGAAAAACCACACAAATACCCAAATTATGTCTGGCCATGGGCAGGGGAAAAGATGGCCAGATCGGCCATACCCAGCCCCGGCGTATTGCAGCAAGGGCAGTAGCCAACAGGATAGCCGAGGAATTAAAAGTGCCGCTGGGTGATGTGGTTGGCTTCAAGATCCGGCATACCGATACGACGTCTGATAATACCCGCATCAAACTGATGACGGATGGCATTTTACTGGCTGAACTGCAACGTGACCGGCATTTACGAAAATATGACACGTTGATCATTGATGAAGCCCACGAACGCAGTCTGAATATTGATTTTATCCTGGGTTATCTGAAACAACTCCTGCCCATGCGGCCGGATCTGAAATTGATCGTTACCTCTGCGACAATCGATGTGGAACGGTTTTCTGAATATTTTGATCAGGCCCCCGTGATTGAAGTTTCCGGGCGCACTTATCCGGTTGAAGTCCGTTACCGGACGGTTGAACAAGCGGTAGATGATGAACGTGATGATGATGCGGAATTATCTGCCTTGCTTGCAGCCGTTTGCGAACTTTCACAGGACGGCCATGGCGATATGTTGATCTTTCTGGAAGGCGAGAGAGAGATTCATGAGACGGCCCGGTTTCTGGAAAAGCAGAAACCCGGAAATACCGATATCCTGCCGCTGTATTCACGTCTGAGCAGTGCCAGACAGGCAAAGATATTTGCACCACACAAACGCCACCGCATTATTCTCGCTACCAACGTTGCCGAGACTTCACTCACCATACCGGGAATACGCTATGTGATCGATCGCGGGTATGCACGGATCAGCCGTTACAGCCGGCGCAGCAAGGTACAGCAATTACCGGTGGAAAAAATATCACGGGCCTCCGCAGAGCAACGCAAGGGACGTTGCGGACGCGTCGCCGACGGGATCTGCATACGGCTTTATTCCGAAGAAGATTACGCAACACGTCCTGAATTTACCGATCCGGAAATATTACGCACCAACCTGGCATCAGTAATCTTGCAGATGAAGGCCCTCAATCTTCCGGATATCCGGGATTTCCCGTTTATCAATCAACCTGATCCACGTTTCATCAATGATGGGTTAAGGTTATTAATCGAACTCAAGGCGATTAATGCGGACGGCCTTCTGGCCCGGACCGGCAAACAACTCGCGCGTCTGCCACTGGACCCGAGGCTGGGTTGCATGTTACTGGCTGCCAATGCACTGGGTTGTGTCAGTGAAATATTGATCGTTGTCAGTGCCTTGAGTGCACAGGACCCGAGGGAACGTCCACCGGATGCACAGGAAAAGGCCGATGCGGCCCATGAACAGTTCAGGGATGAACGTTCTGACTTCATAATGTTTTTAAACATCTGGCGGTTTTATCACGAGCATGTAAAACAGCTGAGCCGGAACCAGTTACATAAACTATGCCAGCAGAATTTTCTTTCCTATGTCCGTATCCGGGAATGGAAAGAAGTGCACAAACAATTGATCGTGTTACTGGCGGAACTGGATATCCGCGCAAACTCACAACCGGCAGATTACGATGCGATACATAGCGCATTATTACCAGGCCTGCTGAGTCATGTCGCGGTCAAAACAGACGAAAAGGAATATACCGGCGCCCGCGGTATCAAATTGCATATCTTCCCGGGTTCTAGCCAGTTTTCCAAATTACCTAAATGGATAGTGGCAGCAGAACTTGTAGAGACATCGCGGCTTTATGCCAGGACAGTAGCAGCCATCAATCCGCAATGGCTGATCAAACCTGCCGCACACCTGTTGCAAAGGGAATATTTTGAACCACACTGGGACAGCAAAATACAACAGGTCATGGGTTATGAACGAGTCACACTGTTTGGATTATTACTGATTGCCAGTCAGAAAATAAATTACGGCAAGGTGAATCCCCGTGAGGCCCGGGCCATTTTTATCCGTCATGCACTGGTGGAAAATAATTTTCACACCAGGGCCGTGTTTCTCAAACATAACCAGAAGATTATCGAAGAAATTAAACTGCTGGAACAGAAGTCACGTCGCCTTGATATCTACAATGAAGAGGCGCTTTATGATTTTTATGATAAAAATATTCCGGAAAATATTTCCAATGGACCGGCATTTGAACAATGGTATACCACCGCTTCAAAAGAGCATGAAAATCTGTTGTGCGTTGATAAACAGGACATCATTTACCACGAGGCCGAAAGCGTCACTGCAGAGAGATTTCCGGACACATTGGAGATCAACCGGAATCCATTACCGCTGAATTACAAATTCAGTCCGGGTGAAATTGACGATGGCGTCAATATCGATATTCCGTTATTGATGCTAAATCAGATCAGTAATGATCAACTGGAAGGACTGGTGCCCGGCATGCTCGAAGAAAAAATAACAGTCATGCTGCGGGCATTACCCAAAAATATCCGGCGTAATCTCGTGCCTGTCCCGGAGACGGCCAGGGAATGTGCCGCAACCATAAAGACAGGCGACAAGGGTCTTGCGGTAAATCTTGCTGAGTATCTTTTTCGCAGCCGCGGCATTCGGGTTCCGGCCGAAGCCTGGCAGGTTGCCAGCATCCCGGATCATCTGCGGTTTAATATCCGGGTTATGGATGGAGATAATCATGTGCTGGCACAAGGCCGTGATCTGGACAAACTCAAAAACAGGTTTTCCAAACAACTGCAGAGCCGCTTCAGTGTCATTTCATCAACCGGATTGAACCGCGAAGGGATAACCCGCTGGGATTTCGATGATCTGCCCGCAGAGATAGAAATCAAAATCAATAACATGCCGGTAACAGCCTATCCGGCCCTGGTGGACAGGCAGGATTCCGTAACTATTTGTTCTTTTGATACAAAAGAGAAAGCACAGTTGAACATGCAGGCAGGACTAAAACGGCTGTTCATGCTGGAACTGGCCAGGGACTTCAATTATATGAAGAAAAACCTGCCCCGTATCGGCGAGATGTGTCTGTATTACTCTGCGATGGGGCAGGTTGAGGATTTGAAAAATGACCTGTTGAATCTGGTTGCAACCGAGGTGTTCATTACGGATGAACAAGATATCAGAACACGTCAGTCATTTGATCACCGCAAAGTTCAGGGCAGTAAAGTGTTGTTAACCGAGGCTAACAATATTTGCCTCCTCGTCAGCAACATCTTGAAAAGCCATAATGAAATCAATCTCGGGATCAGTGACAAATCACTCACGGCGATGACCAATTCGATTGATGACATTAAACAGCATCTGGCCAGCCTGGTTTTCCCGGGGTTTCTGCAAAAAGTACCGCTGACATTATTGAAACATTATCCGCGTTATCTTGATGCAGTTAAAAAACGCCTGGAAAAATTGGCCTATGTATCACACAAAGATGAGATACAATTAAATAAATTAAAACCTTACTGGGCGGTATATATCCAGATCGAGGAATTAAACAGGACATCAGATAATATCTGTCCGGGTCTGGATGCATTCAGGTTTATGCTTGAGGAATACAGGGTATCGCTATTTGCCCAGGAACTGGGTACGGCAATATCTATATCTCCGGAACGGTTGCAGCGTCAGCTTGATTCGATAAGAAATATATCGGGCAGTGTCTTAATCAAGAAAGCTGGAAAAAATGCTTGATATCTGGACTAGCCATGATTGAAGAGGCATCAATAGAATATTCCATGTTCCTGATTTTTACCGGGGCGGCCATACTGGCAACAATGGCTTTGTATGCCCGGCAGGCGATGATCGTGGGATATATATTGCTGGGCATCTTGCTGGGTCCGTGGGGGTTGTCACTGATTGATGACCCTGAACTTATCAAGGACATTTCCAATATTGGTATTATTTTTCTGCTTTATTTACTGGGTCTGGATCTTCTGCCGCAACAATTATGGCAGATGCTGGGCGAAGCGTTGAAGATCACACTGCTGAGTTCCCTGGCCTTCTGGATAATCGGTTATGGTACAGGTTATTTATTCGGGTATCCCGTACTGGATTCAGTATTAATCGGCACAGTGCTGATGTTTTCCAGCACTATCATTGGACTCAAGCTCTTGCCGACAACGATTTTACATCATCGACATACCGGCCAGATCATCATCAGTGTATTGTTGATACAGGATTTGATTGCTATTGTTGTGCTGTTACTGTTACAGGGATATGGCAAGGGCAATAATCTGATGCTGGATATATTATTGCAACTGGTTTCCTTACCAATACTGATTGCGATAGCCTGGTTGCTGGAGCGTTTTATTTTGATCAAACTGATACAGAAATTTGATCAGATACATGAATATATATTCCTGCTGGCCATTGCCTGGTGCATGGGTATTGCAGAGTTGGCCACTATCATGGGTTTATCACATGAAATCGGTGCCTTCATTGCCGGTGTAACCCTGGCCTCCAGCCCGATTGCCCTGTTTATAACGGAGCGACTTAAACCACTGCGCGATTTTTTTCTGATTATTTTCTTTTTTTCTCTCGGTGCCAGTTTCAATATATTTACAATCGGAGGTATTATTATTCCGGCGCTTGTACTGGCGCTGTTGGTCATTGTGCTGAAACCGGTGATATTCAGCAGGTTGTTGAATATGGCGGGTGAAAAGATAAATGTATCAAGAGAAGTCGGTTACAGGCTGGGGCAGGCGAGTGAGTTTTCATTACTGATCACAGTGCTTGCAGTGCAATCCGGATTTATAGGCGAGGTGACATCAAATCTTATACAACTCACCACGCTGCTCACATTTATCATTTCTTCCTATATTATAGTATTGAATTATCCAACGCCCATTGCCGTGGCTGACAACCTCAGGAGAGACTGAAGTCAATGAGAAATACATATATTGTTCTGATTGTCACCACATTGGGTTTTTTATTATTCCTGCTGGGCGATTATCTGGCCTGGTTCGGGACCAGCAAAATAACAGTGCTGGACTATGTTCAGGTTAATTTCAAAATGGTTGATGAAGAAACGGGCGCCCCTTTAATGCATGCCCACGTCAGATGTTTTCAGAAGGAAAATCGCAATGCCTGCAGCGAGGTTAACAACGGCATAGCAGGCATGCTGTCGCTCAAGATCCCCATTCACAAAATAATCACCCATTCCCACATATTCAAACAAGGTGAAGAATTGGTGGATACAGAAGATCCCATGCTGCATATCATGTTCATACATTCCGATTATGCCAGTCCGGTGGAATCAATCATGACGAAGGACTTGCCGTCACTGGAAGGGAAACAGCTCACCATCACAATGCCTAAACGGATGGGGCTGGCCAGTCCCGAACCGGATGAAAGTCGGGAGTAAAACATGAGTGATGCCCTGAATTATCTGATGAAAGTCCGGCCGGAGGCCATGCAATCCTATTTTGATTTTGTCAAGAAATCCGGCAAGCACCTTGATAAAAAAACCCGTGCCTTGATTTCGGTCATTACCAAAGTCGATAACCAGACTGAAACAGGATTTAAACAATATCTTTCAAGGGCCCTGCAGGCGGGTGTAGCAGCTGATGAAATTATTGATGCATTGTTTGCCGCATTCCCAATTCTGGGGTTGAGCAAGATTATCTGGGCCATTGATATCATTATTGAACTGGACATCCCCGAATTCAGGCCGGAAATGCTTGGTGGACAATCCACCTGGCATCAGGTCATGGCATTTGACGAGATTAACGAGGGAACGACACGGGTTAAATGTGATGATCGTGAACTCTTTATTTACCGTAAAAAAGATCTGGTCAATGTCTATGACAGCCATTGCCCGCACCAGGTCACCAATATTCCCGGCCTGGCCTTGACCGAACATATACTCACCTGCCCGAAACATCATTGGAAATTCGATATTACAACCGGTGAATGCATAAAAAACGGTGACCGCCCTTTACGAAAATACGAGACCAGGACCACGGACGGGGTACTGGAGGTGTATTGGTAGTCTGTCAGTGATATTTTGCGCTGAGTCCAACTGCGAGCCGTACATGCGGCGTGACTTATACGATTAATTGTATGCTATTTCATTCAACTACAGCAATCTGCTGGATGTATTTCACAAACTCAGGATCCTCGCCACGAAGTAGTCTCGGTAGAGAAGCCCTGAAATCTGTCCGCTGACACCACTCACGCATATAATCCTCCCACGAAAGCCATCGCCTCATCTGCTTGGGTGACATAGTTTTCTCATACAGCAGGAGGTATGCGCGTTCGAATAAGGAAATAAGCATACTGAAAATGATGGCCATCCTTTCCCTTTGCTCATCTGTAAGTTTTGGTGTCCCCTCGGCTGAAAACAATCTGAGATCAGGGTTATCGAGAGCAACTTTCAGGAAATCCTGATAGTTGTCCGACAGCAGCTGATAGACTTCCTCTTCGTCATTATCTCTCCCTTTTCTCTGTTCATAGATGAAAACAGCGATAGCTAAAGGTAAGCCGATAGCTGTGACTACATAGCTTATTAATTCCCAGGTTTCTATTCCCATAGTAAATTGTGCGAGAGGGCGTCTAACAAGTAAAAGGGAGCCGAATGCTCCATAAGGATATATGGGGATTGTAAGTGGACATTATGGAAAGGATCTTTTTTTCAATAGCAGGTTCGGATGGGAGTATAGATTCAAGATATCAGGTTTGTCTACTTTGACTGTGTAAACATATTATCCCTTCCCCCTTGAAGGGGAAGGCCAGGATGGGGATGAATTGCTGGAGCCTTGTTACTATTTTTAAGCTCCCACCCCCACATGTGTCCTCCCCCTCATAAGGGGAGGAGCTTTCTTAGTGTAGTGTTGCCAGTTGATCCTTCACCTTGTGTTCCAGCCTTTGTTTTTCATCCTTGCTCAGGCCGGAAGGATCAAAACGGTAACGGTAATGCAAGGCAAGTAATTCCCGTAATTCAGTTCCTTGAATATTTTTTTCTATTTTCGTGAGCCATGAGGTGAGTGTTTCTCCCGGTTTACGCGGGACGTAACGCGCCTCCAGTGCAGGGAGTAGTTGAAAGAATGCAGAATCGGTTCCGGCGAGAAGAATAGCCATCTGTTTATCTTTTGCCCGGCGCCTGATGTTTTGTACCCGGTCTTTGATGAACATACGCCAGAGGTAATAAAGCAATACCGGAACCAGCAGCCAGTAATAAAAACCTGAGGTATTGCTATCAGTATCATCTGCGTCCCAGGTTGAAAGTTTATAGGAAATCCATGACCAGAGATCAACCAGGGGTTCGATGAAGGATCGGTCCATAGCCTCTAGCGGCGCCCATACGGATGGTGTGGTATCTATCATCTGCCAGTGATTATCCACATAAGCCAATACCCAGGAATGTACATGCCGTGCCCGGCCGATGTACTGACCTTCCAGCGGGCTGTATTCATCAATGGCATAACCGACAATATAACGGGTGGGAATTTGGGCGGCGCGTAACAACAGCGTAGTTGCTGTGGCAAAGTATTCACAATGGCCTTTCCGGGTTTCAAAAATAAATTTGCTGAGGTATTTGCCGCGGGGGTAGCGTTCAGTCTGGGTCAGCGAATAGACAAAATTATCAGCAAAGAATTTTTTTACGGTGTCGACTTTTTGTGCCGGTGATTGCCTTTCCAGACCCAATTGGTCTGCCAGTCCGGCCAGTTCTTTCTGGTAGACGGGCGGTATCTCCAGTTCCTCCTTGCCGGGTGGAGCATCATCGATACGTTCATGATTGAATTTTGCATCGTATTTTACCCAGCCCGGATTTAATTCCATCGATAATGCGCCATATGGACTGTGTTCAATTTCTATAGCGTTGACCTTGCTGATACTGTTGAGTCCCATCGGAACCGGAATGATGGCTTTTTGATCATCCATATAGAAGCTGATGGAAATACGGTCATTGCCGGCAATCTGATCATTGATTATCCAATACCGCCCCTTGGGTAATGGGTCTATCAGGCGTAATGTGTGCTGGAAGTTGGTCCAGACTCCGTAACCATAATTATTGTAACTGGCTTCCCTCAGATATAACGGGCTGCTTAATTTTTCCCCGTGAGTATCAACCCGCACCATGATCCGGTCCGATAGTTTCAGTTTACCGAGTGAACCTATCGCCGTTGTAGTGCGACTCGGGTCGCGGCTGCGCCACATGTATTGTTCAAACCACTGCAAAAAGGTATTTTCTGTGAGTTCCTGCAATCGGAATAAACCCAACTGGCCTGCGTAAGAAATTGCAACAGATAATATTAAAAGAGACAGCCAAAGGTATTTCCCGGTATGTCGTGGACGCAATGCCCAGAGTGTCCAGGCGACAAGTATTATCACGAAAATAAAAAACAGATTTTCCTGCTGCTTTCCTGCACTGGCTGAAATGATACAGACCATTAAATAAGGGAATGACAGATCAATACCCGGATTATTGAATCCGGGTTCATCCGGGTTGAGTCTGCGCATACTGATGAATAAAGCCCCGGGTTTTATATTGCCCTGCACGCTCCAGGTTTGCGCCAGTATCAAAAGAAAGAGAAGAAAGGGCAACAGGGCAAGTATCGTAAAAATTCCGTGATATGAGCGCGTTGCAAAGACATAAACGACAGTAATCATAAATATGACACTGCTTAAATCGGATATACGGTTAAATTCCTTGTCAGTGATCGGAGTGCGCCAATGGATAAACCGCGCAGATTCGAGCAGCACAGCCATACCAATTGCATAGAGTATAAAGTCACATTGCCAGCCCCAGATCAGGAGGGCGCATCCATTCAGAAACGGTGGAGTAGCAGGCAGTAACACACTGCCGGGATTTTGCGTTTTCATATCATTCATCGATTCCGCCCGTGTGTTTCTTGCAGGGAATGTTCGATGTCACCGGCCTGTAATACCTGAAAGTATTCAGGATGGTCCGGTAATGTCATATTACTGAAACCGTCACTATCAGCACTCATGCTGATCACATAAACCATCAAAGGTATGCCTGCAGACCTGAGCCGTTCTATCATGTTTTGCCGCTTTTTATCCCAGGCCAGTAATATACAAATAAATCCACTGCTATCATTCATATGTTGCAGCAACAGTGTTTCAAGTTCGTTGATATTTTCTTCCCGTGCAGACTCAACACAGGCCAGAATTTCCAGCATGTTATTGACACCTGCGAGTCCCCGCCCTGCAGTGAACCGGTACACCTGGTTATTAATAAACATCAGGTCCAGCAGGCTGTCCTGTTGCAGGCTGGATACCGCTATGGACGCAGCTACGGAGACGGCTTCTTCAAATACGATTTCCGTATAACCCCCTGCAAATGTATCCAGCACCAGACCCAGTCTGGAGAAATATTCATCCTGGTATTCCCTGACGACCGGTGCACCTTTTTTTGCATAGCTGCGCCAATGAATAGACCGCATTGGATCACCTGGCCGGTAATCACGCAGTGAAATAAATTCTTCAGAATCTCCGACGGAAGATGCAAGATTGACTCCGCCATGCTGATATTTTCTTCTACCAGCCAGATTGATTGGTGGAAATTCATACAGCCGTGGCAATACCAGCAGGGAGTCCTGATGATTATATTTTTTGAAGCGGCGAAACAAACCGAAAGGATCGCATTTGCCGATAGCCGTTGTGGCAAATCTCAGATAACCCCGCCGCACCGGTATTAATGTAATTCTTTGCTGAATCTTGTCTTTCCCGGAAATCGTTTCCAATTTCCCGGGTTGTATCAGTCCACCACGGGTTTTCCGGATCAGTGATACCAGGCGTGGATAGCCCACTATCCGATCGAAGAAATTCCGACGTTTGTCCTGAATGTCCCTGGCCTTGAGGAAATGTTCAAATGAGGGAAGATCCGTTGCAAGTTCATCCAGTAACGTCAGATTATTGAATTCTTTTGGTGACAAATTTTCCAACAGGATCCGGTATTCCAGTTTTTGACCAACCGTGCCATATTCCGGCAATACACGTTTGAACCTGAATTTACCTCTGAAAACCAGGACGGAAATGCATGACATCAGCAATATGCCCAGGAGCAATGTAAAAATCTGGTAGGAGAGGGTTTGTCTGATATTAAGGCCAAATATGGCTGAAACAACAAGGCCTGCCAGTATCAACATGCCCGTATGAGTAAAGTGCCGGCGTATCCATTGGCTGGCGCGGTATACGATTAAAAAATTATGAAAGAGGAGTTTTTTGATCACATAAACACTAACTATACCGGAACCGGTATGGTCTCAAGTATTTTTCCAATTATATCTTCAGCCGTTTTACCGGAGAAACGCACCTTTGAATCCAGTATCAGGCGGTGCGCCACGACCGGCAAAATAATTTCCTGCACATGATCAGGTGTCACAAACTCCATGCCATCAATCAGGGCCAGGGCCTGTGTGGTTTTCATCAGGGATATCGATGCACGCGGGCTCGCGCCATTGATAACGCCTTCAGCATGACGGGTAGCACGGATAATGCTGACAATATAATGTTTAATCTCCTCGCTGATCCGGATTGAAGATATGCTTTCCTTGATTTTGATAACATCCTCCTTGTTGACACATGCCGTGATTGCAGCCAGAGGATGCATATAATTCTGCTCAGTCAGGATAGATACTTCTTCCTCATGTGCTACATAACCGAGTTTCAGGCGCATGGCAAACCTGTCCATTTGTGCTTCAGGCAGGGGATAGGTGCCGTGGTAATCAATCGGGTTCTGTGTCGCAATGACAAAAAACAACTTCTCCAGTGGCCGTATATCATTATCTATACTGACCTGTGATTCGGCCATGGCTTCGAGTAATGCGGATTGGGTACGAGGCGAGGCACGGTTAATTTCATCAGCGAGTAAAATATTCGTGAAAACCGGGCCTTCATGAAAACTGAACTGTTGATCGCGTGGATTGAATATGGATACTCCGAGTATATCTGTTGGCAACAAATCCGGGGTGAACTGTATGCGCCGGTAATCGGCAGCAATGCTGCGTGCCAGTGCCTTGGCCAGGGTGGTTTTCCCGGTGCCGGGAACATCTTCGAGTAACACATGACCACCACTGAAAAAAGCAGCCAGAAGTTTCCGTATTGATCCGGCCTGGCCCTTGATTACCCTTTCCAGGTTATCGAAGATTTTCTGGTAGATTACTTCCTGCGGCATTGGGATTAATTTTCATTATTGGATATGATTGAACAATATAACCAATTGTAACCTAATGACAAATAATAAAGGACATCCATGTTTGATAAAAAACCCAGAACTTCGGTCCCGGTCAATGATCTGATTGCAAGACGCTGGAGCGGGCGTGCTTACGATTCAACGAGGCCTGTACCGGAAAAACATATAATTGCACTGCTGGAAGCCGCGAGATGGGCGCCTTCCTGTTTTGGCGATCAACCCTGGCGTTATATCATCTGCAATAAACATAAAAATCAGGCCGCCTGGGACCAGGCATTTTCCTGTCTGTCCGAGGGTAATCAATCCTGGGCGAAGGATGCACCGGTGCTGATATTGTCTGTTGCGGACAGCATCATGTCGAAAACCGGCAAACCCAACCGTTGGGGGCAGCATGACACCGGTGCCGCCACCATGAGTTTATGCATACAGGCGACGGAGCTTGGTCTGATGGTGCACCAGATGGGCGGATTTAACGCAGATACATCGAGAAAACTGTTTTCTGTTCCCGAACAATATATGCCGATGGCGATGATAACAGTCGGGTATCAATTACCGCTTGAAAAAATAGATGGAGAAGTGAGGGAACGTGAAATTACCGAACGGGCACGTAACCCGCTGGGCATGAATTTTTTTGAAGGGACCTGGGGCAATCCCTATAGGGAAAATCAGGATTGAATCCTGAAATTACGGGTTAGTCAGAGTTTCCTTTCGTCTTGAAACGGATGATATGCCGCCGGTCACGTTTTGTGGGGCGACCGATCGTTCGTGGGTTATTTATGGCATCAAGCTTCAACCGGGCAGATATCTCTTCACGTTTTCTGATGCTCTCTTCAGATTCCTGATAAAGTAGCGCAGCGTCCCTGGTTGATTTTCTTGATTTGGCAAGTAACACTATTGTGATATCAAACTGATAGGGTGTACGCCGTATTTTGAGCCGGGTGCCTGCCTGTATGGTTTTGGAGGGTTTTGGCTTTTCTTCATTGACCAGTATCCTGCCGCCTTTGATGGCATCGGCAGCCAGGCCACGTGTCTTGTAGAAACGTGCGCACCATAACCATTTATCCAGGCGCATGGTGGAGATTTCATTGTGATTCTGTTCAGACTTCATAGGTATACTCGATCAGAATATTGTATAGTACTGTCAGTATATTACTTGAAAACAGGGGCGGGCCGGGACTATGCAGAGAGAATTTATGCCCATCGGGATTGCCGTATTGACGGTTTCTGATACGCGTAAGGAACAGGATGATAAATCTGGCCAGCTGTTAGTTGCACGTATTAAAGAAGCCGGTCATCTGTTGCGTGAGAAAAAAATTGTTCCGGATGATGTTTACCGGATCCGGGCGACAGTCTCGAACTGGTGTATAGATGACACTATTCAGGCGATCATCACAACGGGCGGGACCGGTATTACCGGCAGAGACGGTACACCGGAAGCGGTGAGTGCATTACTGGATAAAGAGATTACGGGCTTTGGTGAGACTTTCCGCATTATTTCCTACGAACAAATCAATACCTCCACCATACAGTCACGGGCTATTGCTGGCGTAATAAACGGCACATTTGTTTTCTGCCTGCCGGGTTCAATGAATGCCTGTGCTACAGCCTGGGATAAAATTATCAGCTTTCAGCTGGATTACCGGACACGGCCCTGTAACCTGGTGGAGTTAATGCCGAGGTTGCTCGAAAAATAATTAAACCTTATCAAAAATATATACGGCCAGCGAATTTTTGAGAAGATTTATTATTGTTATTTTGCCTGTTTTTTGTTAATGGAGAAATATACCAGTGTGGTTCGTTTCAAAGGGTGATTGTTGTCATCATTCACCATGAAGTAAGTATCTCCTCTGAATCGTGTAATGTCCTCAAAGTTTTCATTCAGTATGCCGGCATCAGTGTCGAAAGTATAAATTGTGTTGATTTCAGATTTGTCCTCACCCAGCAAAATACGGTGCAAGGTAATTTCCGTCGCCGGGAATATGCCACCGTAAGCCCTTTCCAGGGCGAGCATACCGTCGTCAGGCATGGTGGTCATACCGGCCAGGGCACCGTAATGTTCATTATGCACGGGGAAATTCCAGTGCCTGCCGTCGAGTGAATATATATCCAGGGCATTATTGGCTGGTTGTGAAATCAAGGGGTGTTCAGGGCCGGTGATTATTCCAAATTTGCCATGAATGGTGACGGCCTCCAAAGATTTGTTTTCACCCTGATAATTCCGGATATCGGACAATTCAGCAGGCAACGGGATCCCGGCTAGCATGGCGCCATCAGTATTGTACTCCACCAATCTGGGGATGCGCTCGAAACAGATTATCAAACGGCTGTCACCCTGAATGCCGTTATTGCCATGTTTGACAACGAGTCCTTCGCTATCGGACTCCTTGTATCTCAGTGCACGTTTGTTCTTGTCACGTAAAGAATAACCCTTGAGGAACAGGACATCTGTCATTTTATTGTCATCAAAGAGCGGCCGTAAGTGCAGTAGATAGCCATTATCAGAGAGGGCATACAGCAGATTTTCATCTTCATCCCATGCCAGTCCGGACAATTCCGAAACCTTGAACCCGTCAATGGTCAGGTTGGACAAGACTGCTATCGCCAGAAGATTAAATTCATAGAGGCTGGCCTCGTTGGAGTATGTGGAATCGAATTGCTCAATTTCAGCTATTGATTCGGCGATGGAGACTGACGGAAAGGTTATTAGAAGCCACGTTAATGGAACCAGAATGGGTAAAAGGAATCTGAGTATCATGTAGGTTATTCGGGCCTTATTATTATTCAATGTACAGGGTCAGGTGCGGGTTGCGGTTACACAGTATCGCCGGAAACCGGCAAGCACAAGCTTTGTTAAGGTCTGGATATGCATCCTGTTATTTTTTTGCGTAATTGTGTCATAATTGCAGGTTGTTGGATTATATTTTTGTTACCAGTAATTTTTGAAGCTTAATTTTGAAACAAGTTATGTTTAATCGGAAAAAAAATACTATACGGCAATCAGCCATAATCGGGTTCATTGCCATAAATCTTGCAGTATCTGCCAATGCAATGGCGGCCGTTATTTATTATCTCAAGGGCAGTGACACTGTTATTGGCGAGTTGCGTACTGAAATTGCCGGACTCAATGATACATTGCTGGATATCGGGCGCAGAAACGGTTTCGGTTATCAGGATATGAAATTGCTCAATCCTGATGTTGATACATGGCTCCCCGGAACGGGAAAAGAGATATTATTGCCCGAGAAATTTGTTTTACCGAATGCACCGAAAACGGGTATTGTTTTGAATATTCCGGAAATGCGGCTTTATTATTTTCCGGAGAGCAAGGACGGAGAAGATAAACAGGTTATCACTTATCCGCTAGGTGTTGGCCGTGAGGGCTGGTCAACTCCGTATACCAGAACGAATATTATAGAAAAGAAAAAGGATCCCACCTGGACCCCGCCGGAATCTATCCGCATAGAACATGCAGAAAAAGGTGATATATTACCGGCCGTAGTACCAGCCGGACCTGATAATCCCCTTGGTGCTTATGCCATGCGGCTCGGTCTGGGTGATTATCTAATACATGGCACCAATAAACCTTATGGCGTAGGCATGCGCGTAAGCCACGGTTGTATCCGCCTGTATCCGGAACATATAGAAGACCTGTTCAACAGGGTCAAGATTGGTACGCCGGTGAATATCATTAATCAGCCTTACAAGATTGGCGAGCTGGATGGCATCATCTATCTTGAAGTTCATCCGTATCTTGATGAGGATGGCGAACATTTTTCACAAAATAGTCTTACCGAGGTTGTTAAATACATTATTGAGTCAACCGAGCAGAATCGTTATGAAATTGATTGGGAACTTGTCAAGGAAATCGTAGCTGATTCGAAGGGCATACCTGTCCCGATCGGGTTGCATTTACCTGAAATAAAACAGGCATCGGTTGAAAAGATAATCACTGAACAAAAATTAAACCCTGAGCCCGGTAAGATGATCAAGGTTGAATTAAAACTGGATACAGAGATTGGACAGTAACAACAAATCGAGGCTACCCAAATAAAAAACCCCGAAAATAATTTCGGGGTTTTTGGTTACTGCAGTTCTTGATTTGTTACTTCATCATTGCCTTTTCAAACATGCGATCCAGTCTGCTGGAATTTTCATTGCAGCAAGCCAGGGCAGCCTGGGCATCTTTGCTTGCCTTGTCAGCAGCATAAGAAGCTTCTGAAGCCACGGTATGAGCATTTTGTGCCAAATTGTAGGCATCATTGGCTCTGGCCATGGCCGCATCTGCAGCGGCTTTGGCCGCATCAATCTGTGTCATGTCAGCGCAACCACCAACCAGTCCCATGGAAAGAGCCAGTACTGAAATTTTAATGAGTTTTTGCATATCTATTTTCTCCCGTTAAACCTTTAACCTATGGCTGAGGTTTTCCCCAGTTCTAATGTCTATGGAATAATGACCGATTTTAGCCGGATTATCAATTAATTTGGTGAAAAATTGTGATTAATTTTGTGAAATATAGGTCGAATTTACAAGCTTTTTATAATGTATATGGGCTCAGTATCGGCAATATTTTCCGGTAAATTGTTTGACTATGGTTGCTAAATGTCCAGGTAACCGGTCGAATATCGCAGCAATTATCTCCGGGTCTATGTATTTATAATATGCCTCGGCAATAGCACCGGCGATACAGGCCATAGTATCGCTGTCACCTCCCAGCGCAATGGCATTGCGCACGGAATCTTCGTAATTGTCTGATTCCAGGAAGGCGATGATCGATTCCGGTACCGAGCCCTGACAACTGACATCGAATGAATAATCCGGCCGGATTTCGTTCAGCGATCTGTCCAGATCATATTGAAAGGTGTCGCTCAGATAGCCCTTTATAGCTGCTTTGGAATGTCCGGTTCTTGCCAGAAAGATGGCTGCTGCCACGGCTTGAGCACCTTTGATACCTTCAACGTGATTATGCGTGACGATGGCGCTTTTCTTTGCTTCGTACAGGACTTCGGGCAGGGAGTCAAAGGCCCAGCCAACAGGGCTTACCCGCATGGCTGAGCCATTACCGTAACTGTTATAGGGACTATTTGTCTCTACCATGACCCAGCGCCTGAAACCATAGCCATAACCCTGATTTGGATATTGCCGGTAAAACTCCCGGTATGCGTTTTCATAATCTGTATCCGAGAGCAACACCTCGGCTACGGCGACTGACAGGACAGTATCATCAGTGAAATTACTGTCTGAAGAAAAGAGTTCAAAATCCCTGGTTTTTACAGGATTTCGTTCATAGACAGAACCGATAATGTCTCCGGCAATGGCCCCCAGCATTGGAGTGTAACTATCAGTTATACTGGTTCAATGGTATTCCATAGTAATTCAGCGGCCAACCCTGCTCCCGGGCGCTGATTTCATGCGATTCTCATAATTTTCAATGATGAAGTTAGTCAATACCTCTTCAATACTGGTAATCGGTTTCAATTCACATTGTTCATCGACCCAGTTCAGAATCTCATTCAGGTTCATGTCCCTTGAAATACTGTAGGTATCAGCCGCCTCGTGATTATAGGCCGTGAAATACCCCATAATATAATCCCTGAATTTATTGTCTTCATTTGCTGCGCGGGCCAGATTATAGCCATGACAGGGTGAATTACCTGCCCCCCAGATGGCATAGTTGCCTTTTTTGTCAGCAGCCACTGAAGCAGATGCATAAATTAATAAAAATATCATGCTGTAAAATCTCATCTCTGGAACTCCTCGATCATTAATGTTCTATTTATGATTACCTAACCTGCCGGGTAATAGTGCTGAGACCATTTGTGAGTCGCTGGATTCCCTCTGCGGCATTATTTATATCGAGTGCTCCATAGGACACCCGTAAATAACAGCCATCCTTCAGTCCAAAGGTATGGCCGGGTATCACGGCAACCTGATGTTTTTTAATCAGCCGTTCGACCAGGGTCATGTCATCCATGCCGGTATCTACTTTTAACAGGAAGTAAAATGCACCATCACTCATGGAAATCCTGCAAAGGCCGCTGATTTTTTCCATTTGCCGGAGCATTATATTACGAACTTCTTCAATAATTTTTAATTTTTCCCTGCTATATTCTATCCCTGCTTTCATCGCGCCTATTGCCGCATATTGGGATGGCAGGGCAGGGCAAATAAGATTGGTGTCCTGGGCCTTGGAAACAGCGTTGGTGAGATGGTCCGGGATGACCATATAACCGATACGCCAACTGGCAAACCCGTAGGCCTTTGATAAAGAGAATAATGAGATAGTGTGCCTGCTGGCGCCGTTGATACTGCCGGGTGAAAAATGCCGGGCACCATTATAAGTAAAGTACTCATAGGCCTCATCACTGATGTGGTAAATACCAAGCTCGTGACAGACAGTATTGATCTCAATCAGGCTGGATTCCGGATAAACTGCACCGCTCGGATTATTCGGGGATATGGTTACAATGGCACGGGTCTTTGCATTGATAGCTTTACGTATTTCATCCAGGCGCAATTGATAATGCTCATCTGTAGTAACCAGCACAGGTTTGCAGTTCAGCATCCTGATGGCCATTTCATGGTTAAAGTAATAGGGTACTGGCAGGATAATTTCGTCCCCAGGATTGGTTATGGCAAACAGGGCATTGAGAAAGGCCATGTTGGAACCGGCAGTTACAATGACCTTGCTGCCATTATCAATATTAATCCTGTTTTCTTTTAACAGCTTTCCGGCAATGATTTCTCTGAGTTCCAGCAAGCCACTGGTGTCTCCGTATTTGTGCATGCCGTTGGCTGAATTGAGAATGGAAAGACGGTCAAAAGCGGCCCGGGGCGGACCATAATAGACGACGCCCTGCCCCAGCGAGATGGTCCCTGGTGTTTGTGCAATCAGTTCGGCAATTACAGGAATGATCGGTGTTTGTACTGCTTGCATACGACCTTCAGACAGGAGTTTTGAATTTTGCATAGATAAAATTCAATAGAGCAATGCAGCGATAATCAACTTATCACCGCCAGAAAGCATGTTTGCAGCCAAACCGGTCAGTTAATGATCAGATTACTGCCGGGTAAACGGCATGGGACGATTGGAAAATTGCGTTTTCAGAAATTCCATCTGATCAGACAGGATCTTCCTGTTGGAAAGCGCCAGATACTCTGCCCAGTTGGGGACATAGGGGACAGCCAGCAGAGACATCCTGGCTTCTTCCGGGGTTTTGTTGCCCTTGGAGGTATTGCAATGCCGGCAGGCTGTAATGACATTGGACCAGCGGTCCTTTCCGCCACGAGACATCGGGATCACATGGTCACGTGTGAGAGAGTATTCCTTGAATTGTCCGCCGCAATACATGCACATATAGGCATCGCGCAGAAATAATTCACGATTGGTCAGCGGTGGAATGTTACGTTTGGGATGCTTATGTGTGGTTGATCGTTTGATAGCAATAATTGAATTGACATCGATAAAGGAACGCAGTCCGGTGAGCCGGTTCGTCCCACCTAGGATATTGAATACACTGTCTCCGGCGGTCCAGGCCACCATGTTACGGCTATACAGGCATACGGCATCCTGCCAGGGAATCCAGGTCACTGGCGCGCCGGCCATATCAAGCCGCAAGATTAAAGGGACCATATTCAGCTCCAAACAGTGTTGCAACACTCATGCAATAAAGGAAGAATCAATGCAATGCTTATTACGCATTGTTTATGCCATGCATGTTTTATTCTAAATCGAGTATAAAATCAAGTTATTGGGGTTATAAGTTAACAGGTGAACTTAATGAATTCGATGGACAAACTTCTGGAGATTATGACAACACTGCGCGACCCTGTTAAAGGCTGTCCGTGGGACCGGGAACAGGACTTTTCCAGTATCGCCCCTTATACCATAGAGGAAGCCTATGAAGTTGCGGATGCCATAGACCGCAATGACATGCAGTCCTTGCGTGGTGAACTCGGCGATCTGCTTTTCCAGGTGGTTTACCATGCGCAATTAGCAGCCGAAAAGAACTGCTTTGAATTCAATGACGTTGTGGAAGGAATTAACAAGAAATTGCAACAACGTCATCCACATGTTTTCGGCAATGAAACTGTTGACAACGCCAAGGCACAGTCGCAAGCCTGGGAACAGCAGAAATTACAGGAGAGAAGGGCGGCAGCGCAGGACGCTTTTGTCAGCATTCTTGCCGGGATCAGTCTCAATCTGCCGGCACTTGGCAGGGCGCAGAAAATACAGTTACGGGCGGCCCATGCCGGTTTTGACTGGAATAATATCCGGGATGTCATGCTCAAGATTGAAGAAGAAATAAAGGAATTAACCAGTGAACTCTCTGGCCTGACAGACCCGATGAGGTTGCAGGATGAACTGGGCGATTTGCTGTTCAGTTGTGTCAATCTCGCCCGGCACATGGATATCGATGCCGAGAGTGCCTTGCGGGCAGCAAACAGAAAGTTTGAACAGCGATTTCGTTATATCGAGGGAAGCCTGCATGCACAACATCGTTCGCTGGAAGATGCTTCACTGGAAGAAATGGACAGACTCTGGGAAGAATCAAAGTCCAGCATGAGCAGATAACATCACTTTGGCTTGTAACGGTCGCGTGTGATTACCCGTCCATTACCATCGAAACGGATCTCCGTAATCCATTTACGGTTGCTGTTCTCATCCGGCAACGGTATGTAATACCAGGTCTTGTGCAGGATATTATTATAAAGACCGACAGCGACAGTTTCATGATCGTAGGGCCCAAGCCGGTATAACACTTCAGCTTCTGACATGCCATTCGAGAGCAGGTTGTAATCCTGCATGGAGACCGAGTCAGCCAACGCTGCGGGACTGAGCAACAACAGAACACCGGTTATTGTGGAATAATTTTTCAATAGGTAATAACCGGTTTCAGGTTCATTAATATCAGATTTATCCATTGCGTGGATGTTCCCGGTAAATTCATGACACAGTCACAATGACGTTGTAATTCTATTGAACAGAATTAAAGTAATACTTTAAATAATTATATATAATAATATATATCATGAAGTTAACAATATTATTTAATGTATATTATTGATATTTGATCCCAGGTGCAGTGATTAACTGCAGTACCTTCGGAATCAATTAAACGTAAGGTGGGTATTACTTGTCAGCATCCTTGTCATGCATCAGCATGGCGTAGGCTGAATGATTGTGTATGGATTCAAAATTCTCTGATTCAACCACATAGGCTGCAATACGGTCGTCTTTGTTAAATTCGACCGCCACATCCCTGACGATGTCTTCAACAAATTTCGGATTGTCATAGGCTTTCTCGGTGACGTATTTCTCATCCGGCCGTTTCAACAAACCATAGAGTTCACAGGAGGCCACCTTTTCCACAGTTTCTATCAGTTCTTCAACCCACAGAAATGTCCTTGTCCGCACAGTGACTGTGATATGTGAGCGCTGGTTATGGGCGCCGTAATCGGCGATATTCTTTGAGCATGGGCACAGACTGGTGACAGGCACGACTACTTTGACCAGTACTGTCGGTTTATTGCCTTTAATCTGGCCCAGGAATGAGACTTCATAATCCATCAGACTCTTGACCCCGGATACAGGCGCAGATTTGGTCATGAAATAAGTAAATGTCATTTCAATATGTCCGGACTGGGCATTCAGCAGGCTGGTCATTTCTTCAATCATCGTTTTGAAGGATTTGACCGTGATTTCATATTCATGCTGGTTGAGGATCTCAACAAAGCGTGACATATGCGTGCCTTTGAAATTATGTGGCAGATTCACATACATATTGAAACGGGCAATCGTGTGCTGTTCGCCACCATTACGATCACCGATAACGACGGGATGTTTGATGTCTTTTATACCGACCTTCTCGATGGGGATATGCCGGGTATCCCTGCTGTTCTGGGTATCCGGTATTTCTGTTGTTAATTTTGCTGGTCGGCTCATCTTAAGTTTATTGCCTCATTACGTATCATAATCTGATTTAGTCTGATTCTAAGTTTACTAGCTGTAACTGTTATTCTCCAATAATTAAGCGGTACGCACCAAAAACAATGGTGTTTCATGATGTAGTGTACTACTTTTGGCGTTGCACAATGTAATCAGCTATCCAGCGTAGAGGATCTGCTTTATGGTCAAATTCATGAAGGCTTTGCAGGGCTTCAGCATGCAGTTCTTTCGCTGCTTTTTTAGCCCCGTCCAGTCCCAATAACTCGGGATAGGTGGGTTTATTCCTTTTTAAATCAGAACCCTGTGTTTTACCCAGGGTGTCGGTGTCACTCTCCACATCCAGAATATCGTCCTGTATCTGGAAGGCGAGACCGATACATTTGGCATAGTGCGAAACCTTATTGTATGCGTCAGGGTCAACGCCTTCGGCAGATAATGCACCCAGTTCCACACTGGCCCGGATCAGGGCACCGGTTTTATGGATGTGCATATTTTCCAGCTCGGCAATATTCAGTTTTTTGCCCACTGAGGCCAAATCAATGGCCTGGCCGCCTGCCATACCCCTTGAACCACTGGCCAATGCCAGGATATCAATCATTTTCAACCTTTGTTCAGGGGTGCCCCTGTTTGTTGGTGAATGGGCCAGTACCTGGAAAGCCAGTGCCTGGAGTGCATCTCCGGCCAGGATAGCGGTTGCTTCACCAAATGCCTTGTGACAGGTCGGGCGCCCGCGCCGCAGATCATCATTGTCCATCGCCGGTAGATCGTCATGAATCAATGAATAGGCGTGGATCATCTCGACCGCACAGGCCGGACTGTCCAGGGCCTCCAGCTCTACTCCAAATGCCTCACCGGTGGCATAAACCAGGACAGGCCGGATTCGTTTTCCGTTGCCCAGCACGGCATAACGCATGGCCTCATGCAGATGGCAGGGTTGAATATCATTCCCGGGCAACCAGTATTCAAGTGCGTTTTCAATACAGGCCTGATAGACCCTCAGACGTTCATTCAAAGACATAGTGATTAGTGTTGGCAGGTTAATGCCCGTGTATTACTTCCGGATTTCATCTGCTTCAAAGTCATGCAGTTTTTCTTTGCCGTTTTTCTCCAGCAATATCTGAACCTTCTGTTCAGCTTCAGCCAGGGCCTTCTGGCAATTCCGGGTCAAGGCAACACCACGCTCAAAACACTTTAGTGACTCTTCCAGACTGAGGTTTCCTGCCTCCATTTTTTCGACCAGCGCCTCAAGTTCCTGTAAAGATTGCTCAAAATTTATTTCATTTTGTTTTTTTGCCACTGTGTTCTCCACTCTCCGGGCCGGTGGTTAAAATTAAAGCATCAATTCTATTGCAACATGTTAAGGGATGACCAATTTTTTACATTATTTTTTACCATATTCGACCCATTCCATAACGGTGAAACTGTTAAAATCAGGCTTGAATAATGACATTGACAGTAAATTTACCTTGGGGTAAGTTGTCAACTATAATTTAGACGAAGTCTAAAGTATCCAGAATAAATAATTTCTATCCATTTCAGGAGGTAAATATTATGGGACTGAAAGGCAGTAAAACCGAAGAAAATCTCAAGGCCGCTTTTGCCGGCGAATCACAGGCTAACCGCCGTTACCTCTACTTCGCCCAGAAAGCTGACGTGGAAGGCTACAACGATGTCTCCGCCGTATTCCGTTCCACGGCTGAAGGTGAAACCGGGCATGCACATGGTCATCTTGAATATCTGGAAGAAGTGGGCGATCCGGCCACCGGACTTCCTATTGGCGGTACATCCAATAACCTGAAGGCGGCTATCGCCGGCGAAACATATGAATACACCGATATGTATCCGGGTATGGCCAAGGTAGCGCGTGAAGAAGGCTTTGATGAAATCGCTGACTGGTTTGAAACCCTGGCCAAGGCCGAGCGATCACATGCCAACCGGTTCCAGAAGGCACTGGATGGACTGGGAGCCTGATAGGCGCTAAATCACTCAAGACTAAAGAACCGGGCTTAAGCCCGGTTCTGATTTCTGTTGTATAGTCTTCTATTTTTGATCTTATGAACGACCAAAATACAGGCAAAAGAGAAGGCAGTCTCGATGCGCCGATCCGTCATCCTATCAAATGGCAGGATCCGGAATATTACAATGAAACAGATCTCTTCAAGGAACTGGAACGTGTTTATGATATTTGTCATGGTTGCCGCCGTTGTGTAAGTCTGTGTAACGCATTTCCCACCTTGTTTGACCTGGTGGATGAATCTCTCACAATGGAAGTGGATGGTGTCGCAAAAGAAGATTACTGGAAGGTGGTTGATCATTGTTATCTTTGTGATCTCTGTTACATGACCAAATGCCCGTATGTGCCTCCGCATGAGTGGAACGTGGATTTCCCGCACCTGATGTTGCAGGCCAAGGCCATCAGGCATGAACAAGGCAGGGACAAACTCCGGGACAAAGTCCTGACTTCTACCGATGCCATTGGCAGTATCGCCGGTATCCCGGTGATCGCACAGACGGTTAATGCCGTGAACAACAACGCATGGGCAAGAAAAATCATGGATAAAACCATCGGCATACATCCGGATGCCAAACTGCCTGAATTTCACAGCAACAACCTGCGCAAACGCTATGCAAAAAAGAAGATCACCGGTATCAGCGCAGAACCCGGTCAATATACCCGTGGCAGGGTGGCAATATTTGTGACCTGTTATGGCAATAAAAACGCACCGCAGATTGTTGAAGATCTCATCGCAGTTTTTGAACACAATGGTATTGAGGTACGGCTGACCGATAGCGAGCAATGCTGTGGTATGCCCAAACTGGAACTGGGTGATTTGAAAGCGGTGGAACTATCCAGGGACTTCAATATTCCGGAACTCGTAAAACTGGTTGATGATGGCTGGGACATTATCGCGCCGGTCCCCTCTTGTGTTTTGATGTTCAAGCAGGAAATCCCGCTGATGTTTCCATCTGATACGCAGGTGCAAAAGGTACAAGACGCGATTTACGATCCGTTTGAATATTTGTCGCTGCGTCACAAGGAAGGCAAGTTAAAAACTGAATTTAAAAAGTCCCTGGGGAAAGTCGCTTATCATGCACCCTGTCACCAACGGGTGCAGAACATCGGTTTAAAAACCAGGGACATTCTGGCTCTGGTGCCGGATACTTCTATCGATGTCATTGAACGCTGTTCGGGCCATGACGGCACCTATGCGGTCAAGAGTGAATTTCATAACATCTCCATGAAGATCTGCCGTCCGGTCGTGAACAAGATCAGGCATGCTACAGTTGATCATTATATCAGCGATTGCCCTATGGCGGGTGATCAGATCGAAAACGGGCTGAAGAATGGCAACCATGCCGAAAGTCCATTTACCTTATTACGCCAGGCATATGGTATTTAAGGATCTCCGAAAAATAGAACCCACCTCAAGCACAACTTCCTCCCCCTTGAAGGGGGAGGATTGAGGTGGGGTGAAATACCAAACACGTCTGAAATTTAATATGACACCAACAATTTAATCAGAGCATCAATAATCATGCAGAAACTTACACGAGATAAACTATTTACCCTCGAAAAATATGCAGAAGCCCGCAAGGTGTTCCGTGACAAAGTTATCAAACACAAAAAAAACCGGCACTTGCCCATCGGCCCGAATGCCACGTTATATTTTGAAGATGCGCTGACCATGCAATACCAGATACAGGAAATGTTGCGGGTCGAGCGGATTTTTGAAGCGGGGGGGATCCAGGAAGAACTGGACGCCTACAATCCACTCATCCCGGACGGGAAGAACTGGAAGGCCACCTTCATGATCGAATTTGACGATGAAGCAGAACGCAGAAAACAACTGACCCGGATGATCAATATTGAAACCGCAGTGTGGATCAAGGTGGATGATATGGAGCGGGTTATTCCCGTAGCGGACGAAGACATGGACCGTACTACTGAAGGCAAGACTTCCTCTGTGCATTTTCTACGCTTTGAATTAACTGACAAAATGATCAACGCCCTGAAACAGGGCGCATCACTTTCCGCCGGTATTGATCACGATGCATACCGGCATACGGTAGACCCGGTCCCCGAAAATATTTGCCTCTCATTGATCCGGGATCTGGACTGATTAAACAGTACTGAATTAATCCTGACCGATTCCGGTCACTTTTGTCTGCATGGAATGAAATGCTGCAAATAATTTGTGGTTTTATGGTACATTTCGCATCCATGTTAATGCCTGCCTACTGTTCAGATATGCTGATATGAACCGCAGCTACGATGCAGCTGACATCGAAGTCCTGACCGGTCTCGACCCGGTGCGTAAACGACCGGGTATGTATACTGATACTACCCGCCCAAATCATCTCATTCATGAAGTTGTAGATAACAGCGTTGATGAGGCCATTGTCGGATATGCGAAGAAGATTGAGGTCACATTGCATAAAGACGGGTCAGTCACCGTCGCCGATGATGGCCGTGGTATGCCAACGGATATTCATCCAGGCGAGAAAGTCTCTGGTGTGGAAGTTATTTTTACACGCCTGCATGCTGGCGGTAAATTTTCCAGCAAGCATTATAAATTCTCCGGTGGTTTGCATGGCGTCGGTGTGTCCGTTGTCAATGCACTTTCCAAACACCTGGAAGTATGGGTCAGGCGCGATGGCAAGGAATACAACATGTCCTTTGCCGGCGGTGACAAGAAATCAAAACTGGTAGTGGTTGGAGAAGTCGGCAAGCGCAATACCGGTACGACCATCCGTTTCTGGCCGGATCCAAAATATTTTGACAGTGTAAAATTTTCTTTCAGCAAATTGGTTCATGTATTGCGCGCCAAGGCCGTTTTGTGTCCGGGTCTGATCGTGCAACTGAAAGACGAAAACACCAATGAAAAAATGGAATGGTGTTATCAGGATGGATTAAAGACATATCTCTCGGAACAACTCGCCGGAAAGGATTTATTACCGCAGGAACCCTTCATGGGTTCGATGGAAGGTAATCATGAAGCCGTCGACTGGGCCATCCACTGGTGTCCGGAAGCAGGTGAGATAATAACCGAAAGTTATGTGAATCTTGTGCCGACTGTTCAGGGTGGCACGCATGTCACCGGTCTGCGTCAGGGATTGATGGATGCAATCCGTGAATTCTGTGACGCACGTAATCTCATGCCACGTGGTGTGAAGCTCACAGCTGATGATATTTGCGAACGCTGCAGCTATGTATTATCCGTAAAACTTGATGAACCCCAGTTCGCCGGCCAGACCAAGGAACGCCTGTCTTCACGTGAATGCACGACCTTTGTTGCCGGTGTAGTACGAGATGTCTTCAGTCACTGGTTACACCAGCATATTGAGACGGGTGAGAAAATAGCTGAACTTGCCATATCGAGTGCACAGCAGCGACTCAAGGCCAACAAACAGATTGTCAGAAAAAAGATCACGGGTGGGCCAGCCCTGCCGGGCAAACTGGTGGATTGCAGTATTCAGGACATCTCCGTTTCAGAATTGTTTCTGGTCGAGGGAGATTCAGCCGGTGGTTCGGCCAAACAGGCGCGGGACCGGGAATTTCAGGCGGTGATGCCATTGCGTGGCAAGATACTGAATACTTGGGAAGTGGATTCCGGCGAGGTGCTCTCTTCCAAAGAGGTGCATGATATTGCGGTCGCTATAGGCGTTGACCCGGGTTCAGGAAATCTGGAAGGTTTGCGATACGGGAAGATCTGCATACTCGCTGATGCCGACTCTGACGGCCTGCATATCGCCACACTGTTATGCGCATTATTTGTGAAACATTTCCGCCCGCTGGTCGAGGCAGGGCATATCTTTGTGGCCATGCCACCGTTGTATCGCATCGATATTGGCAAGGATATCTACTATGCACTGGATGATGCGGAAAAGGAAGGCATCCTTGACCATATTGCAGCAGAAAAAAAACAGGGTAAGGCCAATGTGCAACGTTTCAAGGGTTTGGGAGAGATGAACCCATTGCAATTGCGTGAGACGACAATGGCGCCTGAGACGCGCCGCCTGGTGCAATTGACTTTGCCAAACGGTAAAAAAGCAGACGAAATGCTCGATATGTTACTGGCCAAAAAACGCGCCCAGGATCGCAAGCAGTGGCTGGAATCGAAGGGCGATATTGCGCAATTGGAATGATGCCCAGGCTTCAGGCCACGTATTGTTCTGGTGACATCGAAGGCGGCGAGCATTCATTGATGGCCTCGAGAAATTCCTCCATCTCTTCACTGCTGACATCGGAGGCCGTTTTATCCGTCAGTCTGAAATACAGTTCAGATAATGCCAGAAACCGCTGAATATGATAATGATCAACTCGCATGATATTTCTCCTTTCATATTAAGTTACGCGCCAATCTTGCGTGAAAAGTATGATAGAGAAATGTCAGCAGTATGAATTTATGATGACAAACTTTTAATTGCTTAATTTATCCGGAGAAAACAGTGGCTGAAACATTAAGTCTCGACTTCGAACGCAACGAACGACAACCGTTGCATGAATTCACCGAGAAGGCATACCTGAATTATTCCATGTATGTCATTCTTGATCGTGCCTTGCCACATATCGGTGATGGCCTTAAACCTGTGCAACGCAGGATCATCTACGCCATGTCAGAACTCGGTCTGAAGACCGGGGCAAAATATAAAAAATCAGCACGTACCGTGGGTGATGTGATCGGCAAGTATCACCCGCATGGCGATTCTGCCTGTTACGAGGCCATGGTGTTGATGGCACAGCCGTTTACCTATCGTTATCCATTGATTGATGGACAGGGCAACTGGGGATCCATGGATGATCCAAAGTCATTTGCTGCCATGCGTTATACCGAATCCAGACTTACGCCTTATGCAGACAGTTTGTTGGGTGAACTCGGGCAGGGGACCGTGGATTGGTTGCCGAATTTTGACGGTACTTTAAATGAGCCCCGTCTGTTACCCGCACGCCTGCCGAATATCCTGTTGAACGGGACAACTGGCATTGCAGTTGGCATGGCCACCGATATTACACCGCATAACCTGCGTGAAGTGACCAATGCCTGTATCCGCCTGCTGGTATCTTCCAACACAACAATCGATGAACTCTGCAAATATATCAAGGGACCGGACTTTCCTACAAAGGCGGAAATAATCACTCCCAAATCAGAGATCCGGGCGATATATAAAACAGGCCATGGATCGATCAAGATGCGCGCTGTCTGGGAAAAAGATGACGGCAATATCATTATCACCGCGTTGCCATATCAGAGTTCAGGTGGAAAAATACTGGAACAAATTGCGAACCAGATGCAGGCAAAAAAACTGCCTATGCTGGAAGATCTCAGAGATGAATCAGATCATGAAGATCCGGTGCGCCTCGTATTGGTCCCACGTTCCAACCGGATCAATCTGGATGAACTGATGTCGCACCTGTTTGCCACGACCGACCTCGAATGCAGTTACCGCGTTAATCTCAATATGATAGGTATCAATGGCCGGCCACAGGTCAAGGACATCAAAATGGTCCTCAGGGAATGGCTGTCCTATCGCACGGAAACGGTAAAACGGCGCCTGCAATTCCGGCTGGAAAAAGTGCTGGCCCAGATCCATATCCTGCAGGGATTGATGATCGCCTACCTGAGTATTGATGAAGTCATTGCCATTATCCGGCAGGAAGAGAATCCTAAACAGGTCCTGATGAAGCGTTTCAAATTGTCTGATCTCCAGGCCGAAGCGATTCTGGAATTGAAACTGCGCAAACTGGCAAAACTGGAGGAGATCCGCATCAAGGGAGAACTCAAGGCACTCGAGAATGAACGCAAAACAATTGATCAGATACTGGGGTCCAGGCAACGTTTGAAAACACTGATCCGCAAGGAACTGGAAGATGATGCAAAAATCTTTGGCAATGACCGCTGTTCACCATTGAAGGAAAGGGAAGAAGCAAAGGCAATCAATGAAACTGATCTTATCCCGACGGAACCTGTGACAGTCATACTATCCGACAAGGGGCTGGTAAGGGCTGCAAAAGGACATGATATTGTGCCGGAAGAACTGGCTTACCGTCCCGGTGATAGTTTCAAATCCACTGCCTGTGGCCGCAGCAATCAGAACGCGGTGTTCCTGGATTCGACGGGCCGTTGTTATGCCTTGCCCGCACACTTGTTGCCTTCCGCAAGAAGCCTCGGTGAGCCTGTTGCCAGCAGGTTAAATCCGCCTGAAGGTGCCAGTTTTGAGGGTGTGATGATGGGACTACCGGACAGCCATTACCTGTTGGCGTCTGATAGTGGTTATGGTTTCATTGCCAGACTGGATGATCTGATCACTAAAAACAAGAGTGGCAAGTCGATTGTCTCTGTTCCTAAAGGGGCAAAGGTATTAATCCCGGCAGCAGTCAACGATATGCCTTCTGATCAGGTGGCGGCCGTATCCTCTGCCGGTCATTTCCTGGTTATAAGGGCCAGTGAATTGCCGGTTCTTCCCAGGGGCAAGGGCTTGAAGATTATCAATATTCCTTCGGCAAAATTAAAAGCGAGGGAAGAGTATGTGGTTGCTGTCACTGTCATTCCTGCCGGTAGCTGTCTGACAGTCTTTGCAGGACAGCGCAAGCTGGTATTAAAACCGAAGGATATTGTAGCCTACACCGGTGAACGTGGCAGGCGGGGGAACCTGTTGCCCAGAGGTTACCGGAATGTTTTCAGACTCAAGGTGACGGATTGATTTTTTTCCTAGCGCACGACAACTTCTTCGGTAGAAATAATATTTTCCATCGGGGGTTGTACAAAATGACCCAGCACATAATCCGTACCGGCACTGGCTGACAAAGCGAGATATTCACCACTGTCTATTTTACTGGCTACAGTGAGAACTTTGTATTCTTTCGCCATGTTTATTATGTTCTGTATTTGATCCATCGGCATCTTCTCCTTGCCTGTGTGTTCAGGCGAGAAGATTACAAAATCAAATTTCTCCTGTAGCAGGCATTTTTCCATAACGGATAACTCATTCAACCCGATGAGGGCGATTGAGGCATTGAGTTTCACCCGCAATTTATTGAACTGTAGTTTCGCCTGCCGGATGTTGGGCAGGAAATCCTTGACATTGACCTCAAAAATAAGTGAATTTCCCAGCCCCGGTAATTTTACATGCTCAATTAATTTATTGATCCAGTCGGTAAGACCCTTGTCGTCAATGGACTGTGCTGATAATGGGACCAGTATCCCGGGTTTTTTCGCTTTTCCGGAAACCAGTTTTGCCAGTTCAGACACGCAATACCGGATCACCCAGCGGTCCAGCTTTTTCATGGATTTGGATTTCTCCAGCACCGGAAGGAATTTTTTAGGTTCGATGATATTATTGTTTATATCCAGCAGGGATACACGTGCCTGATAGATGTCCTTGTAATCCTTATGTGCTGTTCCAGATACGAGTATGAGTGACTGAAATAACAGTTTCAGCCGGTCTTCTTCGAGAGCATTGGTGACCTCTATGCCGAATGCCTGGTCAAAAGCCGGCGGTACTTTTACAATCTCATGCCATTCAATAATATAAGAGTTACCATCTGTTTCCCGCGCCTTGCGGCAGGCATGCTCGATTTTTGCGAGGATGCTCATCACATCTGATTTTTCCTCATCTATGGATATAGCACCGATATTTACGGAAAATTTCACGGTCACATTATCATTTTTGTATTCCGCATGATTAAATGCATTGCAAAGTTTTTTGGCCAGATTTTCAATGTCCACTGCAGGGTCATTGTTCGCAAGCAAAACGGCCACAGTGGAATCTGCAATCCGGGTCATCTGGCCCCGATAACCGGCTGTTTTTATTGTTCTGGAAATCGTGTCGATAAAGAAATTTACAAATTTGTCTGTTGCAAAAATCCCCAGTGTTTCATACAAGGATTGATATTTATCAATCTCCACAAGATAGACTGCGTCATTTTTTTTAACAGTCTTTAATGTTTCAAAAAACTTTTCCTTGTTAAAAAGATGGACCTGGATCTTCTGGGAACTGGCTTTATGCTTTTCCTGTTTATATTTAGTGAGCGCATCGTTGATAGATTCGATAAGAAGATTCCTGGTCAAACCCGGCTTGCGCAGAAAACTCTGGGCGCCGAAACGGATAGCATTAACGACCAGTTCTTCATTATCTTTTGCCGTGAGCATAATAGTGGGCGGAAAATCGACTGATGTCTTGTACTGGCGCAGCCATTCCAGACCATTTTCACCGTTGCCAAGATCATAATCGAGTATCAACAGATCAAAGTCACCCCAGGAAAATGATTCCGGTGGCCTGCCTTTGGCGGGGTCATATTCTTCAACATGGGCCGATGGACAGACTTTCCTGAAGAAGGTCGTCAGTAATTTCCGGTAATCTGCTGAATCATCGATGATGAGTATGTTTTGAATCGAAAGTACAGACATTATAATCAGCTAAATTATTTTTATATTTCAGGCACTTCAGATAAGTGGGTTAATTCAGGGGATGAAGTATATCCCATCATGGGCGAATATAGCAGTACGCCGTGAACAACATTAACCCCGGATAATTAACGATTATAAAAGTATTTTGCTGGGAGTATCGGGAATCTCCCTGACCAGTTTCGGTACCAGATAACCGGGCAGTAATTCACGCAAGCCTTGCATGATCGACCTTGCCTGCGTTTCATCAACCGCAAAATGGGCGGCCCCCTTTACTGGGTCAAGCATGTGCAGATAATAGGGCAGGATACCGTAATCAAACAACCGTTCACTGAGCATAGCCAGTGCAGTGACTGAATCATTGACCCCCCTCAATAAAACTGACTGGTTCAGTAACGGAACATGGGCACGCTTCAACTTTTCCATGGCCATGGCTACTGAATTATCGAGTTCATTGGCATGATTGGCATGCACCACCATCACCGGCCTGAGGCGTGTACCGGTCAGCCAGTCCAGCAATGTATCAACAATCCGTTCAGGCAGGACGACAGGTATCCGGCTATGTATGCGTAACCGTTTAATGTGCGGGATATCTGCCAGAGACTGTACCAGTCCGGATAAACGTTCGTCACTTACAGTCAGGGGATCACCACCGCTTAATATTATTTCAGTAACAGTCTGGTCCCGGGCGAGGTAATCCAGGGCAGTTTGCCATTGCTGGCTGGCCGGGTTTGATTCAGCATAAGGAAAATGACGGCGGAAACAATAGCGGCAATGTATGGCACAGGCACCCGTCACCACCAGCAGGGCACGGCCATGATATTTATGCAGGAGACCCGGGACGGGTTGTTTTGCATATTCAGCGAGTGGATCGAAACTGAAATCAGGGTGATCCCGATCCTCTTCCGCCAGGGGTAAAATCTGGCGTAGCAGGGGGTCATGTTCATCTCCATTGGTTATTCTGTTTTTAAACCCTTCGGTGACACGCAAAGGAAAAGAAATGGCGGCCTGGTTTGCCAATGCCGGGGCATTGCGAGCCAATCCGATATCTTCGAGTAATGTGGCAGGGCCGATTTTTGTTTTTCGTAACTCTGCCTGCCAATTTGCCTGCTGCATAATTTTCCTTCTTCAATGTATGATAGCGGCCTTTATCATATGAGAATTAACACCACGAGGGAAATATGGGAACTTTCAGCACAAATGAATTCAAGGCCGGTCTCAAGGTAATGCTTGATAACGATCCTTGCGCGATACTTACTAACGAATATGTAAAGCCGGGGAAAGGCCAGGCATTTAACCGCGTCAAATTGCGTAATCTGAAGACAGGGCGTGTGATAGAGCGTACATTCAAGTCAGGTGATACACTTGACGCCGCAGATGTCATTGATCTGGAAGTGCAGTATTTATACAACGATGGTGAACTCTGGTATTTCATGAATCAGGAAAACTACGAACAATATATGGCCGGCGAAAAGGCCATGGAAGATACTGCTCAATGGATTAAGGGTGAGGAACTCTGCACCATGACCCTGTGGAATGGGGCTCCCCTGACAGTCAGCCCGCCTAATTTTGTTGTCCTTGAAATTTCTGATACTGATCCGGGTATACGTGGTGACACAGCCACAGGTGGTTCCAAACCGGCGAAGCTTGAAACTGGTGCAGTCGTCAAGGTCCCCCTGTTTGTGGAAAAAGGTGAAAAAATCAGGATTGATACCCGCACCGGCGCATACATGAGCCGTGCCTGACCGGGAAATTCCTAGATAGTCCCCTGGTAATGAAAACCAAATGGCAACCGGCAGTATCCTTTGAGATGTTACTCGCCCGTGCCCGGTTACTTGAAAAGTTGCGTAAGTTTATGAACAAACATGGGATTCTTGAGGTTGAAACACCCATACTCGTCGATGCGGCTGTATCCGATCCACATATCGAGAGTTTTGAAACTGCTTTACAGTATCCGGGTGGCCGTCATATACGAAAACATTTTTTACATACCTCTCCTGAATACGCGATGAAAAGATTATTGGCATCAGGCAGTGGTCCGATATATCAGATATGCCGGGTGTTCAGGGACAACGAAATTGGCAAATATCACAATCCGGAATTCACCATGCTGGAGTGGTACCGCCCTGAATATGATCATCATCAGTTAATGGATGAACTGGATGAATTACTGCAGGTATTGAATTTCAAACCTGCACAGAAAAAAACCTATGCCGAAGTATTTAAAGAAAAGACTGATTTAGATCCCCACACCACGGCACTGGTGGAATTACAAAAGACTGCAACTGATTATGGATACACCGCACAGGGTGATGAAAGATCGGTTTTACTGGATTTTATTTTCAGTCACTGTGTCTGCGATCATCTCGGCCATGAATGCCCGCACATGATTTATGACTTTCCGGTTGTACAGTCCGCGCTGGCCAGGATCAGGCATTCCGATCCGCCGGTTGCGGAAAGATTTGAACTGTTCATTCATGGTCTGGAGATAGCCAATGGTTTCCATGAATTGTGTGATGCCGGTGAACAGAAAAAGAGATTTGTGCAGGACAATCTGCAACGGGAAAAGTCAGGCAAACCGGAAGTTTTCATTGACGAGAAATTTATTGAAGCCTTGAAATATGGATTACCACCCTGTGCCGGGGTGGCTGTCGGGGTAGATCGTTTGTTGATGGCCATGCATCATTGCACAGACATCCGTGAAGTAATTGCTTTCCCGGTTGACCGGGCCTGAGAGACAAGCGGAGTATTGCATTGCTAGAAGCAGCGGATGTTTTTTCAAAACAGGGGGCTATCGCCAGGCAGCTACCGGATTATGCTGTCAGGGAACAACAACTGGAACTGGCCACAGCTATAGCCAGGGCTATGGCAGATGAAGAATCCCTGATCTGCGAAGCCGGTACCGGCACCGGTAAAACATTTGCTTATCTCGTACCGGCCTTGATGTCAGGAAAAAAAATCATTATTTCTACAGGCACCAAACACCTGCAGGACCAATTATTTTACAAAGACCTTCCTGTTGTCAGCAGGGCGCTGGGTTTGCCCGTGAATACAACCTTGCTTAAAGGCCGGGCCAATTATCTTTGTAAATTCCGACTGGTTGAATATGAAAAGCATAACCGGGCCATGCCGGTCCAGTTACAAGACAGCCTGGTATCCATAAAACACTGGTCGGCACAGACTGCGACCGGCGATCTGACTGAACTGGCGGACCTTCCGGAGAATTCACCGGTACAGTCCGGCATTACCTCAACTGCAGACAATTGCCTGGGACAGGACTGTGAATTTTATGATGAATGTTTTGTATTGAAGGCACGGCGCAACGCAAATGAAGCAGACCTCGTTATCGTCAATCATCATTTGCTGATGGCGGATCTGGCCCTGCGTGATACCGGTTTCGGTGAGGTGTTGCCCAAGGCCAGTTTCATTATTTTTGATGAAGCCCATCAACTCCCTGAACTGGCCGCTGATTTTTTTGGCAGCACGGTAAGCAGCCGCCAGTTACTTGAACTCATTAATGATACGCGTGCTGCTTATCTGAGTGACGCCAATGATGTTCCGGGATTTACTGAAATTCCCGATGTATTGCAGACCAGCTTGCAAAAATTCCGCCTTACCCTTGGGAATAGTGATCGACGCTCAGCCTGGCTGGAAGTATCAGTTGATAAAAGCATTAGCGGTACATTTGATGTGCTATATGAAAAGCTGGCTGCACTTGAAAGTGCACTGGACCAGTTATCATCACGTTCAAAGTCACTGGAAAATTGCTGGAAGCGGGCAGGCAATCTGCTGGGTATGCTGAAGGATTTCAGGGAACGCGAGAGTGATGAATTTGTCCAGTGGCTGGAGAGCCGGGGCCATGGATTTTTGTTGCACCAGACACCGCTGGATATTTCCAGTATTTTTCAACAACACCTTTCACAACATGAATGCCAGTGCATTTACACTTCAGCGACATTGGCAGTGGGTGATGATTTCAGTCATTTTGCCGGGCAACTCGGCTTGAATGAAATCAAATCACAAACCTGGCCAAGCCCGTTTGATTATCAAAAACAGGCATTGCTGTATCTCCCTGAAAATATGCCTGAGCCGGGGGAGCCGGCTTATACTTCAGCCGTCATTAATGCCGCACTACCGGTCATACAGGCCAGTCAGGGCCACGCCTTTATCCTCTTCACCAGTCATCGCGCCCTGCGGGAAGCGACAGATCTGATTAAGAATAAACTTGATTATCCAATCCTGGTACAGGGTGATGCGCCCAGAACAGAATTACTCGAGACATTCAGGCGTACGAAACATGCTGTCTTACTCGGCACCAGCAGTTTCTGGGAAGGGGTGGATGTTAAAGGGCAGGCATTGTCCAGTGTCATCATCGATAAACTGCCGTTCGCCGCGCCGGATGATCCGGTATTCCGCGCACGCGCAGTGAAGATGCAGGAACAGGGAATTAATCCTTTCATGGATTACCAGTTACCACAGGCCATCATTGTTCTGAAACAGGGTGTGGGCCGGTTAATCCGTGATATGAATGACTACGGAGTGTTGATGATCTGTGATCCGAGGTTACGTTCAAAATCCTACGGGAAAAAATTCCTGAACAGCCTGCCCAGGATGAATATCACCGGCAATATTGCAGATGTAGAAAATTTCTTTATTACTAGAGTTTAAGCGCCAGCGTTAAACCATCCGCGATGGTCAACATGCTGATCATGACCCGGCTGTCCTGGTAGAGTTTCTGATTGAATTTCCGTATTGCCAGTGTGTCCTTGTCTTTCTCGACCGGATCGGCGGGCTTGCCGTACCAGAGCACATTATCAATGGCTATCAATCCGCCTTTCCGGATCAATTGCAGTGAACGTTCATAGTAATCCGGATATTCCGGCTTGTCCGCGTCGATAAAGACAAAATCATAAGTTCCCTGTTCGCCCTGGGCGAGCAGTTTATCCAGGGTCCGGATGGCCGGGGCCAGGACCAGTTCTATCTTGTCCGCAACACCGGCCTTTCGCCAATACTGCCGGGCAATGTCTGTATATTCTTTATTGATATCACAGGCCACAATATGGCCGTCATCGGGTAATGCCATGGCCATGCACAACGAGCTGTAACCGGTGAACACACCTATTTCAATGATCTTTTTTGCATGCATTAACCGGATGAGCATTGCCATCAACTGTCCCTGGTCCGGCCCGACCTGCATTATGGCCTGGGGCTGCTTTGCTGTGTCCGCACGCAATTCGCGCTGGAGTTCCGTTTCCTTGAGCGAAACAGAAAGCAAATAATCATACAGTTGATCGGTAATGTTAATGGTCTTGCGTTTCATGGCCAGATTCGTACTAAAATGATCTTATGACTTCGATCGTGTTATCAAAATCAAACCCTGATTATATCGAACTGATCCAGTTGACCGATACCCATATTTTCGCCAATCCGGAAACGACTTTTGATGGGATTGATACTTCACAAAGTTTAGAGCAGG
>MGYU01000005.1 GCA_001801885.1 Gammaproteobacteria bacterium RIFCSPLOWO2_12_47_11 | reverse complement strand
GTGTTCCTTGATGAGCCGCGTGGCTTCGAAGAACGACACGGCATAATTATTGTGTTCTTCCATACCGGTGGCGACGGTGAGAATATTCGGATCGAAAATAATATCTTCCGCCGGGAAGCCGAGCTTGTTCACCAGAATATCGTAGGAACGTTTGCACAGTTCAAAACGGCGTTCGGTGGTATCGGCCTGACCTTGTTCATCAAATGCCATGACCACCACGGCCGCGCCATAACGGCGGACGAGTTTGGCATGCTCGATAAATTTTTCCTCGCCTTCCTTCAGGCTGATGGAGTTGACGATGCTTTTGCCCTGGACGCAACGCAAACCGGCCTCCAGCACGGTCCATTTAGATGAGTCGATCATGATCGGCACACGGCTGATGTCCGGTTCCGAGGCAATCAGGTTGAGGAAATCGACCATGAGTTTTTCGGAATCCAGCATGCCTTCATCCATGCAGATATCGATGATCTGGGCGCCGTTTTCCACCTGTTGCCTGGCAATGGCCAGCGCGGCTTCGAGGTTTTGTTCTTCCTTGACCAGTTTCAGGAACTGCGGTGAACCGGCCACGTTGGTGCGTTCCCCGACATTCACAAAATTCACTTCCCTGGTGATGTTGAACGGTTCAAGGCCACTCAGGCGGCAGATCTTTTTCCGTTCCGGGATTTGCCGGGGGGGCAGTCCTTTCACGACTTTTGTAATTTCACGGATGTGATCCGGAGTCGTGCCACAACAGCCACCGACTATGTTCAGGAAGCCGGCCTCGGCCCATTCCCTGATCTGCGGTGCGAGTGTCTCCGGTGTTTCCGGATAACCGGTAGGCAATAGCGGGTCCGGCAGTCCGGCATTGGGATAGGCACAGACATAAGTATCGGCCACGGTACTGATTTCTTCGAGGAACGGGCGCATCAGGTCCGGGCCGAGCGCGCAGTTCAGGCCGACAGTCAGTGGGTTGGCGTGACGGATCGAATTCCAGAAGGCCTCCACATTCTGGCCGCTCAAGGTGCGCCCGGCGCGATCGGTGATGGTGCCGGAAATCATGATCGGCAGGCGGATCTTCTGTGCTTCAAAAATTTCCTGTATGGCGAACAGGGCGGCCTTGGCATTCAGGGTATCGAAGATCGTTTCCACCAGCAGGATATCGATACCGCCTTCGATGAGTGCGAGCGTCTGTTGATAATAGGTGTAGCGTAACTGTTCGTAATTGATCGGACGGAAACCCGGATCATTCACATCCACGACGGTACAGGCACTGACCGGCATGGGGCCGATGGCGCCAGCGACAAATTTAGCCTGGCCGGTGTCCTGCCCGGCACGGTCTGCCGCTTTTCTTGCACAATGGACGGCGGCAACGTTCAGGTCATAGCACAGCTGTTTGAGTTTTTCATCGGCCAGCACGTCATCGAAATAGGCCTGGGTTTTACGCTCGCCATCCTTAAGTTCGATAAAGAAGTCCTGCTGGGCCAGCGGCGAGGCGCCGAAGGTGTTGGTTTCGACGATATCGGCCCCGGCTTCAAAAAACCGGGAGTGGATATTTGCAATAGTATCTGGTTTAGATATAACAAGTAACTCATTGTTTCTTATTAATTCTTTGCTACGGACATTGGCGAATTCCCGGCCGCGGACATCAGCCTCGGTCAGTTTTAGCTGCTGGATGGTCGTCCCCATGGCACCGTCGAGCACAACGATCCGTTCCTTGAGCAGTTGCTCAAGGGCGGTAGTGCTTTTTGGTTTTGTAACGGGTTTGTTCATGGCAATAAAAAAGTGCGCCTCGGGTAAAATCAAGGCGCGCATTTTACCCTGTAGAGGGGAAATTACGACAATTGATCTATTTGCGTTTATCCATGGGCACGTAAGGTCGTTCGGTAGGGCCAGTATAGATCTGGCGTGGGCGGCCGATCTTGCGATCCGGGTCTTCCATCATTTCGCGCCAGTGGGAGATCCAGCCCGGCAAGCGGCCAATGGCGAACATCACCGTGAACATATTGATGGGGATGCCCATGGCCTTGTAGAGAATACCGCTGTAGAAATCCACATTTGGATACAACTTGCGCTCGATGAAATAGGAATCAGACAATGCCACTTCTTCCATTTCCATTGCGATATCAAGCAGCGGGTCGTCGATACCTTTCTTGCTGAGGATGACACCCGTCATTTTTTTCAGGATCTTGGCGCGTGGGTCATAGTTCTTGTACACGCGATGCCCGAATCCCATCAGGCGAATGTTGTTGTTGGATTTCTTGTCCTTCACTTTTCCCAGATATTCCTTGGGACTCATGTCGCTGTCCTTGAGTTTCTGCAACATCTCTATGACTTCCTGGTTGGCGCCGCCATGCAGCGGCCCCCACAAGGCGCAGATACCCGCGCTGATAGTGGTATAGAGGTTGGGCAGGCTGGAACCGCAGAGTCTGACAGTGGAAGTGGAACAATTCTGTTCGTGATCAGCGTGCAGGATGAGCAACATGTTGAGTGCCTTGACCATGTCCTGATCGACCTCATAAGGCTCGGACGGAATGGCATACATCATGTGCAGGAAATTGGCGCAGTAAGTCAGGTGGTTGAGCGGATACATGATCGGCTTGCCGATGCTCTTCTTGTAACTGAATGCCGCGATAGTGCGCAGTTTGGAAAGCAGGCGGGTGGATTGTACCTCGATGTTCTCAAATACATTGACCGATTCAGGGTAATAGGTCGACAAGGTATTCACCATGGATGACAGGATGGCCATGGGATGGGCCGAAGCCGGATAACCATCAAAAAAATGCCGCATGTCTTCATGGATCATGCTGTGATTGGAAAGCAGTTGGGAAAAGTGCTGTAGTTGTTGTTTATTGGGCAGTTCGCCGTAGATGAGCAGGTAACTGGTTTCGACAAAGGTGGAATGTTCGGCCAGATGTTCAATCGGGATGCCACGATAGCGGAGTATGCCTTGTTCACCATCCAGGAAGGTGATGGCGCTTTTTGTGGAACCGGTATTCATATAGCCGCTGTCGAGTGTGATAAAGCCGGTCTGGTTCCTGAGTTGCGTGATATCTATGGCTTTTTCACCTTCTGAACCAACCACGATTGGCAACAGGTATTCCTTATCGTCAACAATCAGTTTCGCGTGTGTGCTCATAGAATATGCCCTTGATTGATAAATACTTTTAAAAATTATTATTATTTAATGGACTCAACAAGTATCCTTCTCCGGGTTTAAAACCCGTTGAAAACCGCACCTGGATTATTATTGAGGTGAACTCCCCGGTTCACTTGTTGTGCAATGCATTATGCACGTTTTTTTGAATGATACCTAATAGGAAATGAGGCTACCCGGCACTATTATTGTGCACATTAATTTCTGTTATGTAGTGACTGGCTGGCGGGCCCGGGGGAAAAAAATATCAACCTGTAGCCCGTTTTCCGATGATTTACTCAGGTTAATGACGGCATGATGCAAATCCGCAATCTGTTTTACGATGGAGAGGCCCAGACCGCTGCCGGATTCGCGGTTTTCATTACTGCGGGAAAACCGTTTGAAAACATATTCCTTGTCATCATCCGTTATTCCGGGGCCATTATCGGCAATGGATAATGAAACACCTGTGGGGGTGTCTTCCAGATGTACATCCACGCGGCCATTTTCCGGCGTATAACGAATGGCATTATCCAGCAGGTTTCTCAATAAAATTGACAGTGCCTGTGCATTGGCATGAATTTGAATTGAGTTCGCCTCATTTACCTGCAGGATAATATTTTTTTTGCCAGCCAGAGGCAAAGCATCAGCTATTGTCTCCTGCACAATCCGCGTGAGATCACAGTCTGAATAATTTGTATTATTAACCCCCGGTTCAAGCCGGGCCAGGGTCAGCAACTGTTCAATCAGGTGAGTAGTGCGATCAACACTTTTCAGGATATTCTGCAATGCATGTTCACGCTTCTGCGGATCTTGTGTGCGCTTGGCAATCTGGGCCTGGGTTTTGAGCCCTGCAAGGGGGGTGCGCAATTCATGTGCGGCGTCAGCTGTAAATCTCCGTTCATTCCGGATCACACGATCGAGGCGGTAGAACAATTTATTGAGCGCGTTAATCAGTGGTTGTATTTCCGTAGGTACATCAAACCCGGACACAGGATCAAGTTGTGCTGAATTTCTTCTCTGGATATCTTCCGCAATTCTGTTTAATGGGCTGAAAATAATATCCACTGTTTTCCAGATCAGGATGAAAATAATGGGTAATCCGATGAAAAGCGGTATTAACAGACTCAGGGCGATTTCGCTTACCAGATCAGAGCGGAGCGAGTGTGGTTCCGCAACACGGATAACAATAATGTTTGCCGGATCAAGTAATGTATAAACCCGCCAATGGATGCCGTTTACAACTATGTCTGATAAACCTGTTGTATTATCCGATAATGGTTCATCTGGAGCACCTGCGGAATTGAATTTAAATCCGGCATTATTCATGCTGATCTGGAAGGCGAGGAGTTTTTCATATTTGTGCTTCTCCAGATGTTCTTCAACATCTTTTAATTGGAATAGCACATTTTCTCCAGTCTCGTCAGCATTATGGTCTTGTTCATAGAGTTCCTGGTCCACCAGGGATAACAGGACTTTTGCTGACTGGATAAGGTGGGTATCAAACAGTTCTTCAATTTCAGAACGTGCATTGAAATAGTTGATGACGGCAATCATCGACCAGCTGATGAATGTCAGAGAGAGTATAAATACAAGTAACCGTTGGCGGATTGAGTATGGCATTATTTAATGATGTAACCAACGTCACGGATAGTTTTGATGATATCGGGCCCGATCTTCTTTCTGATGTTATGGATATGTACTTCAATGGCATTGCTTTCAATTTCTTCACTCCAGGCATAGATATTATCTTCAATTTTTCTTTTTGACAGGGCCTTGCCGGAATTTTCCATCAGTAACTGGAGGAGGGAGAATTCCTTTGCTGAGAGTTCAATGGTTGTATTGCCTTTTACTACGCTATGTTCCGCCGGGTTCATTTCCAGATCATTATGTTTAAGCAGCGGGCTGGTCCTGCCATGGTCTCTGCGTATCAATGCCCTTAACCTTGCAGCCAGTTCATCAAGGTCAAAGGGTTTGATCATGTAATCATCTGCACCCAGATCAAGTCCCTTTACCTTGTCATCAATTGTATCCCTTGCTGTTAGTATCAATACAGGCAGGTTCTTGCCCATTTTGCGGAGTTTTACCAGCAGTGTCAGCCCGGATTCTCCCGGTAAACCCAGATCAAGTATGATTGCATCGTATTCTGTTGATGCTATAGCTGACTCCATCTGCCGTCCATCTCTAAGCCAGTCTGTTATGTATGAAAATTCCTTGAGGCCGGCAACAATACCGTCACCAAGAATTTCATCATCTTCAATTAATAACAGGCGCATGGCTATCAGGTTTTTCTTTCCAGCATAATCAATGCTATTGATTTACTATCAAGACTCGCGGTTTTATGCAGGATAGTATAATTCAAACTTCCAGGCAGTGACTCTATATTCCGGTAATTAATGATGGCATAAACCCTGTTGTGTATTGAAGTCTGGAACAAATCCACAATTTCATCCGGATTTTTTATTTGCTTTATACCAACACCTGTATAATAAACATAGATATCAGGATTGACCCCGATTATTATAACGGGATCATTTTTTGCCAGATCATGGGCACGTATAGCCAGATTGTAATATTCAAATCGATCCTTGCTCCAGCCGGTATGTGTGTATCCTGCAATGGCAAAGGCTATTCCAAGTACCAGGGTGGATATCAACACCAGATTAAACCTTTGCTTTAAGTCTGCAATAAAAATATTAACGCCTGCTGCAAGCAATAAACCTGCGGGGACAATCGAGGGCAACATGTAAAACCACCGTTGCTGATTACCAATGCTGAGAACAAGGACGGGGAGAAGGAGATATAATAGCAGCAACTGATTACCGCCGGCATATTGCTTCTCTGACATAATATGTTTGACCGTATATGGCAGGAATATTGCCCATGGAAGCAACAGCAGCAACGGCCGGTAAAAATAATAAAAATTAAACAAATTGAAAAAATTAATAGCAAATAATGATCCGCTCAATTGTGTCTCGTGCAGGCGTGCCCCTCCAAGTTCCAGATTCAGATTGTACCACCAGGGAACAGTGAGTAGTGAAAACAGTATCAGGCCGGTAACTGGTTTGATCAGATTAATAATCTCATGCCAGGACATCCTTCTGATGAAACAGAACATGAGCGATGCCAGCAGGTAAATGGCGGGCATATGCGGCCCCTTGGACAGGGTTGCAAGGCCATATGCAGCCCACATGACGTATATCAGTATTTTCTTGTTGAAATTCTTTTGAGAATACAGGGCCAATGTAAATGCTACGTATCCTGCAGTACATAGAAAGGCGTAGAGCATGTCCGGCCGCGCATCATGACTGTAAGTAAACAAACCCAGGCTTGTTGCCAGGACTAATACACTGAGAGTTGCAATTCTGCCGTTATAGAGTCTCAGGCCGAGCAGGTATATAAGTGACAGCATCGCCAGCCCGGCCATGACTGATATGACTCTGCCATGCCAGGGTTGTATGTTATCCAGTGACCTGGAAAGCCATGCAGCGGCGCCGGTAAGCCAGTAATTGAGCGGTGGTTTTTTCAGGCGGGGCTGATCGTTAAACCAGGGTACCAGCCAGTTTCCGCGGTCGTGCATTTCCTGGGTGGTCTGCACGACAAATACTTCGTGTGCATCCATGGGCAGTGTAGTTGTCCCGGCAGAAAAAATAATACCGGAGCAAATCAATACAATAATTAACAGAGACAATCTGTTTTCGAAAATGCTGGGCACGAGAATATTCAAATCAGGTTTTATGCTTTCAGGCTGGCTGTTATTTAAGATGTGTAAAAAGTATTTAGAACCTGTATCAAAATTAAAACTCCGTATATTCTGTACATAGCCTGCCCCGTACTTGATTCGGGGGATACTGGCCTCGGCTTTGTCACCATAAATCGCTCTACCGGCTGCATCCATGCAGTCGAATCCATGGCCGGAATGACGAATATCCTTGAAATTGTTTGTTCATGATTGATTTTGAGACAGGTTCTAGCAGGATTAACAAATAACACCAGTGGAAACATTTAATCTTTCCCGGTAGATGAGCATCAGGTTACGCAGATAAATAATCAAACCGCCAGACTGACCAAGTATAAATACCGGATCTGCACGATGGATTGCATAGCTGAGGAGAATTAAACTGCCGCCTATGCTCAGATACCAGAAGCCAATGGGAATAACACTGCGTTTGTTTTTTTCACTGACTATCCATTGCAATATGAAACGCCAGGAGAATAAAAGCTGACCCATCAGGCCTATGGCGATCCAGATCTGTTCAGAAGTCATAACGTGTTACCTCTTTTTTAATTGGGGACGAACCGCGCCGGATCAACCATAACATTCCAAACAAGTCGACTATCCCTGTCCACAAGCGGTTGTTAATTGAATATTTTGATTTTCCGGTTTTACGTGGCCGGTGTGAAACTTCAACAGAAATCATTCCTGCACCCGCACGTTTTACCAGGGCCGGGATAAAACGGTGCATGTGATCGAAAAACGGCAATCCCAGAAAGGTGGCTCTATGGATTAATTTCAGTCCACAACCAGTATCAGGGGCCGAGTCTTGCAGAATATTACTGCGGACAGCATTGGCCACTCTGGAAGATAACCGTCTGATAATGTTGTCATGCCGTTTCTTCCTGTATCCACAGACCAGTTTAAGTTCAGGATCACCTCCATTATCCCTTTCCTTGAGTAGCTTGAAGATATCGGCGGGGTCATTCTGGCCATCACCGTCCAATGTGGCTATCCAGGGCGACCTTGCTGACTGAATGCCGGTTTGAATTGCTGCACTTTGACCACAGTTTGAAATATGCTGGATGAGTCTTAATTGCAGTCCCGGATCATGCATTAATTGGATGAGTGCATTGGAGGTTTCATCGATACTACCGTCATCAACAATTATTATTTCATGCCTGATTTTGCTGCCCAGAACTGCAGAAACCTCCCTGACCAGGGGGATTATCGCCTCTGCTTCGTTATATACCGGTATAACTACAGATAATTCCGGGTTACTGACCAGCGGTGAAGTATTTTCAGTATTTATTTGCATATTACGGCTGATTGAAACCGTTTTGACAGGGTGGGTAAATGACATAATCAGGTAATTCCTCCGCGGCAACTGGCATGAAGATACCGGATGAATATTAACTGAAGCTTAAAACATCAGGGGATATCGCGGGCCAGACTGGTTCCTGGCCGTATAAAAATATCGGTAATAGACTGCGATTATGATGATCAACCAGAATAATGCCAGGTAACCCAGTAAATGATCATGGCGGTTTACAAGGAATTCAAAATTGTTGCCTGGAGCATAATCGGTGGACTCCCTGATGATCTTGATGGCAATGACCACGCCGGCATGAATTCCCATGCATTGAATGATATTTCCCCGGTTCAATCGCACCAGTGCCAGGAGTACGCCAAATGCAAATAATGCAAGAAAGGAATCAACAATTGCAGGGTCAGTAAACCGGTGGAAGGAATCAGATAAAATGACAAAACCGGTCAGCCAGTTAATATCAGTACCATCTGGAACCCTGGGGAATTTAATAAAATGCACAGCCGAGTAGATGGCGCTGCTGATAAAGATAGCGGCCAATACGTTAGTGGTTTTTGACAGGCCACCAAGCAGGGCACCTCGATAAAGTGTTTCTTCAATCAACGCAACCATAATTCCGGACAGAATCGCTTTAATCAGGACTGTAATAATGAATTTCAGACTGATATCAAGTTCCGGTTCCGGGACAATCATGCCAAGTAACAGCAGTGCAACTGCGAGCACCAACATGATCGCAATACCTGCAACCATGCCGGTGAATACTTCACGTTTGACAGATACATGAGCAAGGTTGAATCCGGCGGTTGTCCTGTCCAGTATGTGATTGAAGCGGAGATAAAGAAAAATAAATACCAGCCCGAAAAGGCTGCTTAATTGTGATGTAATTTTATGGAACGGAATATCACCGAATACTTGCAGAAGTATGTAAAGCGGGCATGAAAAGAGCGCACCGCAAACAAACGCCATGATAATAACAATGAATAGTAAAAAAAATTGGCGCATGTCAACGCGTAACAGTTCCAGGTATCAGTTTGGTAAATGGATTTTATATAATCAGCGTGCAAGTCTGCCATGTTTTTTATATATCCGCACCCCTAATGACATTATTAATACCGGAATAGTGAATGCCAATACCCACATAACATATACCAGGCTGTCTGCAAACCCGTGATGTGTAATACGTTCGAGAGAGATAATCAATGACACGGTTAGAAACCATGTCAGGAAGGTTGTGTAATCCTTCATAATTACACGGTGCCAGTTGAATTTCATTGAGTGCAGTGTTTTTCTGATACCGGTCAAATCAACAAGCCACCGATTTACTCTTTTGCAGTATTGTTCAAATTCTGTTCCGAATTTCCGGCGCAGGAATGATTCTTCGGCAGCCACGATGGCTGTATAGGAAAGCAGGAAGAAACT
>MGYU01000004.1 GCA_001801885.1 Gammaproteobacteria bacterium RIFCSPLOWO2_12_47_11 | reverse complement strand
TTATCAAAAGATGTCTGTGAGTTTGGTAGTGCTGGTTGGGTAGCTCGTCTCTCCTCAGGAATGGCTCCACTTGAACTAAGTGATAAGGCAAATTCTAGAAATCGCGGACTGGTACGGCAAAAGGCAATTGTGTCATTCCTGCAGAATGTTGATCGGCAAGTACTGGCGCATTCTCCTGACGCGGAAACATTAACCTGTTTTGATATGGCTGCACTGGATTATGAATGTCGAAAAGTCGTTGAAGGTAAAGATCCGCTTTTAAGCAAAACATTTAAACGTTTACTTGCAGAAGCGGATGATGCTCTTCATCGTGGTCCTTTTTCAGTCACAGACAAGACGACCCTGCCACCCAGCGGGGATATACATGATTATTGGCACCCAGCACCCTACTGGTGGCCAAATCTTGCAAGGAAAAATGGCCTTCCCTACATCCGCCGGGGTGGCGAGAGGGCGCCCGGCACGCGGATGTATGAGCCGCAAAGTGAACAATTTGACAGCACCCGGTTAAAACGGGTATTCGATGACTCGATAACACTTGCGCTTGCATGGAAGTTCACTGGTGAAGAAAAGTATGCCGGGCATGGAATGAAAATTCTAAGGACTTTCTTTGTTGATCCTGCCACTCGCATGAACCCCCATCTCAACTATGCCCAGGTCAGATTGGGACATGCTAACAATATCGGGAATTCCTATGGAATTATTGAGATGAAAGATCTCTATTATTATCTTGATGCGGTAAGAATCCTGGCGGGTGCATCGCCTGATAACAATATACTATCAGATTTCAGGCACTGGCTGAATGACTACCTGCAATGGCTGCTCGATTCGCCTCAAGGGAAAAAAGAGTGCAGATCATATAATAATCACGGTACTTATTACGATCTCCAGGTGGCGTCTATTGCCGCATTTCTTGACAATCAGCCACTCCTTTATGAAACATTGATTCGTGCGCAAACTCGCATGCCGCTCCAGTTTTCTTCAGATGGGTCACAGCCTGAAGAACTGGATCGCCCTTCATCAACACATTATTGCTGCTTCAATTTCCAGGGCTGGATAAATCTCGCGGAAATTGCCGGACGATGGGGAGTAGATTTATGGAAGTATAAAGACAAGAGTGGTGCGAGTCTGGAAAAAGGCGCCCGGTGGCTGCTCAACTACATGGGCAAGCCATGGCCATATCAGCAGATTGAACAGTTTGATCCGGACCGGTTTTATCCAATATTGGTTGCCTGTATTCAAAACATTGATTCTTTTTCTCAGGAACCGGCAAAACCTGTAAACCCGTATGCAATCAAGTCCAGGTTTTTTCTACACGATGGAATACGTCCGTATTGGAATCTGGGCTCGTATTCAAAACATCCCTGATGGTAGCTGATCTTTTACAAATACGATTACTGGCTCAGACCCCAGTCCTTGCCGCGTTTTTCCGCCATATCGGCTACAGTCATCGATCGAGCCGGTTACAGATACCCGGCATTCGGTTCATGATGCGGACTTGTATGGCGGTCATATATCGATTCAGTTAACACTTATCTTCATTTTCTATATAATCGATAATAAATAATTACCGGACGGGACTGTATCTCTTCTTTGTAATATAAACATGATACAGAAAAAGTAAATGCTGAAAAGGATACTGTACTATAAATGGATACTTAATAGTTATATCGGCCATAAATAGTCAATAAATGGCAATAACAAGACCGCGGTGCTGGTAATACTGCTTTGCTGCTAACGGATGGCGACTGATAATATATAATTTCTACCGTTTGGTGCTCCATTTGGGAAGAATCTGGATTTACCCTTTCAGGATCAGGCCCGATCTGTTTGTGGCGGACAGGTTGTTAAGTCAGGGGTTCGTATGGTCATGGATCGATGACCATACAGGCAAGATTCATAAAAATCTGATAGAACCCCATCCTGACCACATGAAAACCATGCTCAGGAACCATTTCAATGTTATTAAAGTTATTGAGTATCCTGATAAATGGCTCCATAGTGGTAAATATTATGATCATTATAACCTGTCTCAAAATTGATTAATTCCGATCAATTATGGTGAATTTAAAATATTCGTCATTCTGGCGCATGCCAGCATGACGGTAAAAGAACCTGAATCCTGAAATATATTAATTTTGAGATAGGTTCTAGTTAATTAAGGAAAATTAAACAAGTCATGTCCAAACTAAATATCTTTGCATTTCTTTTATTTATATTTTTTCTTTCCATTTCAATAACGCACTTTGCAGCCAATAATCGAACTTTTAATGATAATTATGACATTGACAAGTATATGAAAATGGGCAGTTGGTATGTCCTTGATAAAAAACCCTATCAGGACATACGTAGTGTATATCCGCAACTTGCTACCTATATGTTTGCCATACCTTATCTATTTAATGATGATTTAAATGATCTTCAGGCATATAGAACAATTCATTCGTTAATGATGGATTTGGCACTTGCTTGCCTGATAATCCTGATATTCCAATTCAGAACAGAAAAGAAATACCTCGCATTTATTCTATTATTACCTGCGTGTTTTTATTTTTCGCATAATCGTTATGATGTTATTCCTTCACTTCTGGTTACACTAAGTCTGGTTTCATTGTTTAAGGAGCGCCATTATCAGGCGGTCATTTACCTGGCATTGGCTATCATGTTTAAATGGTATGCTCTGGTTTTAGTGCCCATTTATATATCATATTATTTTCGTACGGGGAAAATACCTTTATATAAATTAACAGGTATATTTTTTATCACCATCGCCATAGTTATCTTGCCAACTATTATTTCTATAGGGTTTGAAGATTTTTACAAACCATACAGACATCATTTAAACAGGGGCACTAACCAGGAAAGTTTGCTTTATTTGATATATTCGTCATTACATCCATGGTGGCAGAGCCTCAACAAACAATTCCTTCTAAAGATGTTTTTTATTTTGCAGTTTTCTGTGGCATTTCTGGCAATTTTCGCAAAAATTGATGAAAAACAGAAAGTCCTCTATTGGTCTATTGCTTCGGTTGCAGCTTTCATGGTTTTTGCAAAATTCTATTCTCCACAGTGGATATTATGGTTGTCGCCTTTGTTATTACTTATAAATGGATCGGGATTTTTCTGGTTTATGGTGATCTCGTTCGACATTGTAACTTATATTTATTTCCCGACTATATTTGGTTTCCGTAAAAGTGATGAATTTTTATTGTTATTTCTGTTTCATTCAATAATTATGATTAAAACGTTATATCTTCTATATTTCCTGAATTTCCCTGTCAAAATAATATATAGCGATATAAACATAAAATTTAATTTTAGCTTGCCAGGTGGCAAATAACTTATTCCCTGTGTATTTGTGCCTGATCTGGATCTTAAAAATACAACCTGTGGAAGTCACAAATCATTATAATGAAATGAAAGAAATCCGATTAGTTGATAGATGATATCTTCATGGTATTACAGGTATTATGTGATGGGATGTATATCTATATATATTTAATTTTATAAAAGGTGACATTAATGTTGGTTAACAGGGATCTGCACCTGTTTGTGGTTTTATTACTTATCATTGTTGCTATTTATTTAAGGTTCAATGGATTGACTCTCAATAGTTACTGGAATGATGAGCTTGCAACTCTCTGGCTGACCGATCCTGATAACAGCTTTCATTTTGTATTTTACGGGACACTATATGACCATACGACACCCTTGTATCAAATACTGCAGTGGGCATGGTTTCATATTTTCGGTTTTACTGAATATGCGGGAAGAAGCCTGTCAGCATTGTCAGGTGTTGGTGGCGTTGTAGCAATCTATCTTTTAGCGAAAGAGCTTTATAACAGGAATGTTGCCATATATGCATTATTAATCAGCACATTTAACTATTACCTCATTTATTACTCGCAGGAAGCCAGGGCCTATTCATTACTTTTTTTCCTGGCTGCATTATCTACATATTTCCTTGTCAAGGTTATAAGAAAATATAACAGACGGTTTCTGCATTTATATACGTTGTGCAGTATATTACTTGTACAAACACATTATTACGGCGTCTTGTTATATTTTTCGCATATTTGCTTCATTCTGACATGTATTTTCTATCTGAAAATAGCTGACAAAAAGAGGATTGGATTATTACTGATTAACATTCCCATAACCCTGGTTTCATTGTTCCCCGCCATTCCCTATATACTGCATGATGCCCAAAAAGACTCATTTTGGTTATCAGAGCCAGAACCCTGGTTTTTTGCCGATTATCTATACGATTACAGTGGTGGTTATATCGTACTGGCATTATTCGCATCTTTGCTGATTTATTCCACATGGTTTCATATCAGAAAAACATGTAAATATGACAGGTTCAATTTTTATCTATTTCTTATTATTATCACGTTCATTTATATCATTCCTTACTTGCGCAGCATGGTTTCTGTTCCGATGCTGCACCATCGTTACACAATAGCCGCATTACCAGTCATCATTCTCCTTGTAGCACATGCAATCGAATTATTTCATTCACAGAAAACAAGAATATTTCTATTGGCCATGTGTTTAGCCATGTCAATTGCAGGTCTGCTGGTGGAAAATCAATATTACTCAAGGGGTACCAAACAATCTTTCCGGGAAATACTAACTGACATCAATACAAAGCATGAACCTGTTCCCGTGATTGCGTGTTCATCCGGTGTTGTAAATAAATACCTTAAAATGCTTGGTATTGGGATGCAGACCCTGAATTTCAGTGAATTTAACAGCTTGATTGACAATGCTGATATCAACAGATTCTGGCTCATGTATCACAATAATTCACAATGTAACAAAATCAGGGACAACAGAGAAATACTGGTGAAAAAACACAGACTGGAACAGATAGCCTCTTATGAAAAAAAAGGGGTACAAGCATATCTGTATGCAAAAAACTGATTGCTCAAAATGACGATCTATTTTTAAATGATCCATATTCTGAACCGGAGTATACAAAAATACTTTGCCTTGGCAAAATAACCAACTAAACCGGTAGCGACCCAGTTTGTTGTTTCGTGTATCAGCGAGGAATTTACCGCAGGCGTCACGAACAAAGGCAGGGATCTAAACAGGATTTCTCAGTTACTTTGTTCCTTCGAAATGACAGGAGAAAATCTACAGATTTCAAGATGCCGGGTGAAATCCTGATTTCATGGTTTTGATTGACATTCTGCCCTCATCACTGTCTTTCCCCTGCAAGGGGGCAAGAGAGATTTTTTACCTGCACACGTATCATGCACAGGGAAGTAACTTTATCTTGCCCTCAAGTCAGTATTGCTGATACAGGTTTTTATTACTGCTGCAAGCCCCAGTCTTTACCGCGCTTTTCTGCCATGTCAGCCTGCAGTATTTCGATCCAGTAACCGTCCGGGTCCTTGGCGAAGGCGATGCCCTGCATCTTGCCGGCATCAACTTTCTTTACAAATTCTATTCCGAGTTTTTCCAGGCGTTCACAAGCTGCATAGACATCCGGGACGGTAAAACCCAAATGCCCGAATCCTTTGGGTTCCTCATTACCATTGTGATATTTACAGTTATCATCATCTTCCGTGCCCCAGTTATGGGTCAGTTCCAGCATGGCCCGCTGGTTGAATACATAGGTGGCGCGTTTGCCGCGTTCCTGTGGGACTTTTTTCGCTTCTTTATCAGATACCATACCTAAAAAGAAGAGCGTGAATTTCATCCCCGGAAAATCAAAACGCCGGATCAAGGTCATGCCCAATACGCGTGTATAAAAATCAAGGGAACGCGCCGGGTCCTTGATGCGCATCATGGTGTGCCCGAATATATATTGCTGCGTTTCCGGATCGGGCTGTGTACATAATCCTGGTGCTTCATCAAAATGTCTGGTCATTTTTTTCCTCTCCTTAGTCCTTGGTTTCATAATAGTGTAAAAAGAAATTTATTAATATGTTGTCATTTCGAGCAAAGCGAGAAATCCTTGTCTCGACCAACGGGAGAGATCTTCATGAGATCCCTCACTTAGTTCGGGACGCCTGAGGCGGATTTCTCCCGGGGCCTGCCCTGTACCTGATACGGAAGTCGAAATGACAAAAAATTTATTCAGTTTTACGATAATTCAATTTTAGGCCCTGATAGCGTATCCTGCACAACAGGAACATCAATACGGCTATTATATGGTCAAATATCTGCTGAGTGGAATTCTGGGGCTCATCATCGGGCTTGCGATAGGCATAGCAGGCACGATAATTGTTTACCCGTTTATTTTCCCGCCGCCTGAAGTCAATGAACGGATAGCAGATATCACTAAAAAAACCCTGGCAGCATCGGGTGAATTTATCCATCCCAACCCTTCCGATCCCGTACACTGGGGAAAGGGTGGTGTTTCGATTTACCGGCAGAAAAATCTCAATGAAGTAGAAGTATATCTGGAAAGTGATTTTGAAGTGGGGCCGGGTCCTGCCTATCATGTGTACTTGTCCAGCGGTACGGATATCAAAAGCAATGATGACTTCAAAAATGCGGTAAACCTGGATATTGGTACACTGAAAAGTTTCAAGGGCAGCCAGATTTACCGGCCACCTGCGGATACGAACATGGAAGATTACAAATCAATTGTCGTCTGGTGTGTGGCCTTTGGTCAGCTCATTACTTCGGCAAAACTTGCCAGATAACACATTTCAAAGATTCAATTTCACCCTCACCCCTACCCTCTCCCATCAAGGGAGAGGGTTATAAAAATTTTACAGACCTAATTCTTTTATTTTGCGCGTCAACGTATTCCTGCCCCAACCGAGTAATTTGGCAGCATCCTGACGGCGGCCACCGGACTGTTTCAATGCGGCTTCGATCATGATGCGCTCAAACTTTGGTAAAACTTCATTCAGAATCTCTTTCGAACCTTGCAGCAGGGAAGTCTCTGTCCACTTGCGTAACATACTTTCCCATCCCGTAGAAGCATCGCGCGTTGTCTCTGTTTTTTTCAGTTCAGGGGGCAGATCATCTACATGAATATCACGTCCAGAGGCCATTACTGTGACCCAGCGGCAGAAATTTTCCAGTTGCCGGACATTGCCGGCCCAATCAAGTTTGTAAAGAAACTGTTGTGTTTCAGCAAGCAATGTCTTGCGTTCCACCCGCAGTTCCTGTGCAGCCCGGCGCAGGAAATGGTCTGCCAGAAGAATTATATCCTCACGCCGGTTGCGTAGCGGCGGCACATGCACACGAATGACATTCAAACGGTGTAGAAGGTCTTCTCGAAAACCGCCGTCTTCCACACGTTTTTCCAGGTTTTGATGAGTAGCAGCAATCACTCGTACATCAACCTTGACCGGGACATGCCCACCCACACGGTAAAATTCTCCATCTGCAAGTACGCGCAGTAAACGGGTTTGCAGCTCCGCCGGCATATCACCGATCTCATCCAGAAACAGTGTCCCGTTATTGGCCTGTTCAAACCGGCCAATGCGTTGACTGGCAGCTCCGGTGAAAGCACCTTTCTCATGTCCGAACAATTCAGACTCAAGCAGATCTCGCGGGATGGCGGCAGTATTCAAAGCAATAAACGATGCGGACGAACGCGGACTATGGCGGTGCAATGCACGTGCGACGAGTTCCTTGCCGGTGCCCGATTCACCCGTAATCAACACCGTCAGGTTGGAACTTGATAACCGGCCTATGGCGCGAAAGACCTCCTGCATGGCAGGGGCAGAACCGATGATATTTTCTATTTCCGCAGCCTGTGATTCCGGGAGTGTGGTCTGTCCCTGGGTCTTTTCGTGAATGGCGCGTTTTACCAGACTGACAACTTCATCTACATCGAAAGGCTTGGACAAATATTCAAACGCTCCTTCACGAAATGCGGAAACCGCACGATCCAGATCGGAATAGGCGGTCATGATAATGACCGGCACAGCAGGAGCATGTTGCTTGATCTTTTCCAGCAGTGAAATACCATCCATACCGGGCATGCGGATATCGGAAATAACGACATCCGGGCTTTCATGTTTTATCTTCTCCAGCACCTGTTTTGGATCGGAGAAACTCGTGATGTCAACATCTTCTTTCGACAGGGCCTTTTCCAGTACCCAGCGTATGGATTTATCGTCATCGACTATCCAGACTTTTTTCTTCTCAGGCATGGTCTTGCTCTGTTGGTAAATAGACGCTGAATATGGTTCTTTCATCTGTTCGCTCATATTCTATTATTCCACCATGTGCGTTAATAAGTGACTGTGCGATTGATAGCCCCAGGCCGGTTCCCTCAGGACGGCTGGTGACCATAGGATAAAAAATTCCGTTCTCGATTTCGGGCTGGATACCTGGCCCGTCATCAATAATGTCTACCCTGACAGCGTGTCTGTAGATCCGCTTGTGCAATGTGACCTGCCTCAGGATACGCGAGCGTATCCAGATGTTGCCGTTATCTCCTGTAGCCTGTACTGCATTTCTCATAATATTCAGTACAGCCTGAATCACCTGTCCGCGATCCACATGCAGAATTGGCAGGCTGGGATCGTAATCCCTGATGATCCTGAAGGCCTGCTTGTACTCAGCTTCGACCAGGTTGCAGACATATTCCAGTATTTCATGGACATTGACCTTTTCAATTTTCTGTTTCTGATCGCTGGTCAGCATGCGGTCTATGAAACTGCGCAAGCGGTCGGCTTCCTGAATAATGATACGGGTGTATTCAACGAGTCCGGAATCGCTTTCAGCCAGTTCGCGTTCGAGTAATTGTGCTGCTCCGCGAATACCACCTAACGGGTTTTTGATTTCATGTGCCATCCCGCGCAAGGACTCTCTTGCCGCATCATGCAATAACATCAGGTTTTCTTCACGCATCAACCGGTGCAGGGAATCAGCATCCACCATCTCCACAATGATCTCTTTGACACGCTCCCCTTTCAGTATTGGTGTTACCTTGCAATCTACAGTGATCGTGTGGGCATTTTGCAGGGTCAGCGTCAGGCTGCGTTCTGTATACGGGTGTCCGGTGTTGAGTGTGCGTGTGATCATCTCCGCCAGGGCTGGGGGATATGGTAAAATTTCCTCTGGCGTTTGCCCGATAATCCTGCGATTACTGACCGACAATAAACTCTCTCCCGCGCTGTTAATGCAGGTCAGGCTTAGATTTTTATCAAATAACATGACAGCCGTTGAAAGATTATCAAACATCTGTAATGCCGTTTTGGAGCTGATGGCCATGTTCAGGCCATTATTGCACTATTTTGGTGCGCAACAAAACAATCATACTCAACAGTCTCGCAGTAGAAATTATTTAGTCTAAAATAATCAATAAGTTAATCGTATGCCCCAAAAGGACACAAATCATATTGATATATGTGAGCAAGAAGCAGGCCATCGTACCGTAATTATCCCCTTAACGTAAGTAAGATTGTTTCGCCTTTTTTAGGTGCAGAAAAGGCAAAAAAATCCCCGCATTTCTCCGTTGGAGGGAGAGAGCTACCCAATTTTTAGGGATGGGGGGTACACTATGGAGTGTAATCACTTCATGGTGTAGATATGGTAGAAAAAGACGCCAGGCTATCTCAGGGGGAGATAGAAGTTATCAAGAAATGGATGTCGCAGAAACTGAAACAATCTGTATGTTCCATGTGTGGCGAAAACCAGTGGCATATTGGGGATCATTTGGTGGCGTCGCCAATTTCTCCAAAAGGCGTTGGGATGATGCTGGGAGAAGCGGTTTATCCACAAGTAATGATGATTTGTACCAACTGTTCCCATACCGTTTATTTCAATGCAGTAGCTATGGGAATAGTGGAGGGCGGCAAGAAACACAACGAAGAAAAGATTATAAGCGGTCGCGGCGATGGCTAACGGGACTGGCCCTAATTTTGGAGCAACTTTGCGGCCCCTTTACACGGAGCGATCCCAAAGAATGTATGTGATACCAGAAAATGAGTTAAATCAAATTTCTCATTTAAATACATTATCAACCATATTTTTTTCTGTAGGCAGCGCCCTAATATCGATTGCTATAGGCGTGTGGGTTGATGCGGCTTTCCAAACTGAACCTATATCAGCAACCGCTGAGGTTTTGAAATCAGTAGTATTGCCAATAATTGTTGTTCTCGGTGTTTTGTGTTATGCGGGCGGTATTTGGCAAATTTGCGCCAGAAAATCTATGCTTAATACGATAAAAAAAGAGTCAAGGGAACTAGGCGGCAGTAATTAGCCATGTCTACAGGTAAATATTTATCACTTGAAGAAGCCCGTAAGCAAGGAAAGCTAGACCGCTTCATTAAAGAACATCCCTCAAAAGGCAACGAAAAGGCTTTTGATGGATTGCTGGATCGGATGGCTAAGAATAAACCCACGAAGAAAACTGCTAAATAGCATTTATTTTATAATCATATAAAATTTAGTCATTTATTATTCAAGGAATAAGAATGGCTATCACTTTTCACCCCAATAGATGGAGCATTTTGGATTGCGATTTTAATACTGGCTTTAGAGAACCAGAGATGGTTAAAAAAAGATTAGTTGTGGTTGTTTCTGAAGCCGGGGAAGGGAGACAATGTCTTTGTACAGTAATTCCTATTAGTGCAACTGAGCCAGAAGTTTTAATGCCTTTTCATCATGAAATGAACCCAATGTCATTTCCAGATTCATACAGAAATAAAAGGCATTGGGCTAAATGTGACATGATTTATACCGTTGGGTATCACAGGCTAGATAGGGTAAAACTCGGCAGAGACAGAAATACAGGGAAAAGATTATATTATTCAGGGTCAGCAATTCTTCAGGATATTCAAGGGATTAGAAAAGCAATGTTGCACGGCTTGAAATTAGATACATTGACTCAACATTTGTAATGACCCATAATTTATATGTTCCCTCGCGAGAGGGCTTGTAAGACTACGGAATACCGCAAGGCTCTGTAGCAGGCGCGGGCAGGCGAGCACCAAGCTACCCGACGCCTTGTCAGACCCCGAGAAATCGGGGTCTTGGTTTTAATATCCTAGAAACTTCCTAGTAATCTCTCAAACATCCACTTAGGGCTTTTCCGCATGTTGTACCTGTATTCAAATTCCCCTAAGTATTTGGGCAGATGTTTCTTGGATACATGAACATGAGTTCCCCGGATAGAATTCTTTAACCGAGACCAGAAGCCTTCAATAGTATTGGTATGAATCATGCCCCGGACGTATTCCCCGTCCTCATGACAGACAGTCCCGTGAATATACCCAGCTTTGGTTAAATACTTATAGATACCTGCTTCATCGGTACTCACGATAGAACCTTTCACTACCTTTTTAACATGGCCTTGTATGGCCTTGCGGGTACGCTTCTTGATTACGTGTGTTTGTAATGAGCCTTCACGCTCTACCATACCGAACACGATAGTTTTACCAGCTTGCGGATTACCCCTGTTCATCATGTAGTCACGGTTACGCTTACGTCCGCCCATGGAGGTTTCATCCATTTCAACGACCGTACCCGATCCGCCATAGTGACCGTCACCGTCTACGTCAGTCATGTACTTTCTAATCTCATGACCCATGCGCCAAGCGCACTTGTACGTTACGCCGAGTTGACGCTGTAACTCTTTCGCAGGCACACCATGACGGGAAGTAGTAAAGAGATACATGGCATAAAACCATTTCTGTAAGGGAGTAGACGATCTCTCAAATGGTGTTCCGGCCATTGGATGAATATGATGACCGCAGAACTGGCAGGCATAAGCAGGAATCTTCTTGATCCGGTGGAACTTGCTTTCCTGATTACACTTAGGACAGGTAATAGAATCACCAAACCGAACAGACATCAGATGATCCAGACAGGACTCATCATCCGGGAACCTCTTCATGAACTTTAAAACAGTAAAATCAGACATTTACGTATCTCCTTACTTATCTCATGGGGATAAGTCTAGCAAAGTGAATTACGTACGTCAAGGGGATATATACCCATCGTACACCGTGTATATCCTGTTGCGTAATTTTGCTAATCGATTCCATATAAGATTTGCACCAAATCGGAACCATAAGTATTTGGTTAACTTGACTAATATTGGGGGTAGACTGTATGTATGCGTAAAAAAAGCAAGCTCACCAAACTATGGGAATGGATCAGTCATGCAGATTTGCCTGGTTATATCACCACTAAGGCCAGCCTTTCTTATCCGGATGATGCACAACAGGACGGTACAACACTTATCCCGGTTATCAGTAAGTCATACAAGGCTGAAACAATAATCATCGATGGCCGTAATTTTATAAATTGCGAATTCAGAGGGTGCACTATCCAGTGGAATGGTAACGAATTTATATTTACGTCCTGTATATTCGATGGCGCGCAAAAACTTGTTTCGACTGTGCCACAGGTTGCCGGTACCATGAAGTTGGCCAACGTTTGTGGCTTGCTTAATGAAAAGACGAGTAGTACGGAAATTGATACCGGCAGAAAGGTTAACAGATGATAATCTTTTTTTGTTACACATGCCTTGTAACACAGCATCTGTGACAAGAATCAAGCTACGAACAAAATACCATGGTGATGGTCCTTCTGGTGACGACCTGTATGGCGGCGGTACTATCGTTGAAATGGATGGAACCTTGCCAGGTGCTCGTGTACCTAACCTAAGGAGCAGGAGTGTAGTTAATCGACAAACTCCGGGAAACCCGACGGTGGCAGGAACAAGTATTGTTAAATTGGTGGTTTTGGAGGTGGTGCGGGTTTTGGAGGGGGTGGCGGTGGCTGAACTGCGATACGTTGTAATGTGAACGTCACCGGTGTCGATTGCATAACAACTTTCCCGCTACTGTCTTTGATCGCAACACTGACTGAATGTGTGCCTCTGTCAACATTCTGCAGATTGAATTGCGGACCGCCTGTTGCTACATCATTACCGTCCATGATCAACACAAGCTGATGGCCCGAGGCAGTGTTTAATCCGGGTTCCAGTACCGAACTTATGGTTATTTCACCTGAATTACTTCTGATGGCCGCGCCTTCCTCCGGACTGGTTATTTCGAGTTTTGTATAAATTGGTGTGCCCGCCGGATTTTTTGGCGGGGTATATTCAAAAGGCCCGATATCAGGTGCTTCAATGGTCTGAATTTCATCGATCTGGATCTTTTCTGCATCCGGGCTGGGTTTATCCGAATAAACGATGTTACCGCTGTCATCCACACTGCGATAAACATCCGCACTGACCGCCGGTGTCGCCAATAAGCCCGTTATTAACAATAATATACGCATAGTTTCAGAATAGTTGATATAACGCATGGTCACAACATTTGATTATTACTGTCCGGACTAAGTTCGCAAATACTAATAAAAAAAGCCCCCGGCAAAGGGGGCTATGATTATCACTGTAATCAATGTATTTACAAACTGTAATACATATCAAACTCGATGGGATGGGTGGTCATGCGGAAACGGGTGACCTCCTGCATTTTAAGCCCGATATAGGCATCGATCAGGTCATCACTGAACACGCCACCAGCTGTAAGAAATGACCGGTCCTGGTCCAGTGCCTCCAGGGCACGGTCCAATGACGCACAAACTGTAGGAATCAGTTTTTCCTCTTCCGGTTCCAGATCATACAAATCCTTTTCAGATGGACCGCCCGGATCGATCTTGTTCTGTATTCCATCCAGCCCCGCCATCATCATGGCAGCAAAAGCAAAGTAAGGATTTCCACAGTTGTCCGGGAACCTGACTTCAATACGTCTAGCCTTGGGACTCGAAACCCAGGGCACACGGATAGAAGCTGACCGGTTACGGGCCGAATAGGCCAATAATGTCGGGGCCTCAAAACCGGGCACCAGGCGCTTATAGCTGTTGGTTGTGGAATTAGTAAAGGCATTGATTGCCCTGGCATGCTTGAAAATACCGCCGATATAATACAGGGCTTCCTGCGACAGGCCACCGTATTTATCGCCGGCAAACAGATTTTTCCCGCCCTTGGCAAGGGACTGATGCACATGCATGCCATTACCATTATCACCGACCAGTGGCTTCGGCATAAAGGTGACAGTCTTGCCATAAGCATGGGCAACGTTTTGCAGGACATATTTCAAAATCAGCAGCTCATCAGCCTTTCTTACCAGGGGTTTGAACTTGGTACCAATCTCAGCCTGACCGGCTGTTGCCACTTCATGATGATGTACTTCAACATCAACACCCATATCCTGCAGTGTTGAGCACATTGCGGATCGAATATTCTGCATTGAATCAACCGGTGGTACCGGGAAATATCCGCCCTTCACGCCGGGACGATGCCCGATATTTGGTTCATCTCCCATCCTCGATGTATTCCAGCTGCCCTCTTCAGAATCAATTTCATAGAAGGCACCATTGATGCTGTCATCCCAACGTACTTCATCAAAGATAAAAAATTCAGGTTCGGGACCGAAATAAGCCGTATCAGCAATTCCCGTTGATTTGAGGTAAGCTTCTGCACGTTTACCCAGGGATCGTGGGCATCTCTCATACCCCTGCATCGTGGTGGGTTCAAGGACATCACAGCGAAGATTTACTGTTACATCATCAAAAAACGGGTCCAATACACCACTTTCAGTATCCGGCATCAGAACCATATCGGATTCTTGAATCCCCTTCCAGCCAGCGATCGAAGAACCATCGAACATCTTGCCGTTTTCGAAAAAATCATCATCAATAACGGAAGTGGGAATAGTAACGTGCTGTTCCTTCCCCCGGGTATCCACAAAACGCAAGTCTATATACTTCGCCTCACTCTCTTTAATGAGTTTCAACACTTTATCTTTAGACATCTTATTATCTCCTCGTCTGTCTCTGTCATGCCTATTTAAAATGAAATCGAATGCCTGCGTGGATACCTGCTGCAGATGAAATGGGACCCCATATCTATCGGCGTGACCACGGAAAGACTATCAAAATATAATTTCAGACCAAATTGTGTGCATTTAACATGCCATCCAAATCATATGCAAATAATATGATTTTTTAAATACTTAGCTGATTCTGACTGTAAAAATATGCACTATTATGGCGCATATATAAAAATATACGCACTATAATAATGCTATTTAGCGCCGACCATAAACAAGCAGATGGCGATCTGAAATGTCCTTGATATTCAGTTGGCCCAATCCTGCTGTGCTTAACTGTCCCTGAACTTCCTCCGGTGTAAATGCGGCACATAAGGAATTATAAAAGTCCTGCTTTAAAATTAATGGCTCAGCGCCAGAGTATGTGTTTACTAACTCTTCGGCCACCTGTGTGGTTTGAGGCCGCATCAAGTCCATGACAAAGATAATTGTACGGTCCTGGCTGTAATTTTTTATACAACGCCACAACACTGCGGGATCATGCAAATGATGCAACAGGCTGTTACTGATAATGACGCTGTATTGCTTTTCCGGCACTTTGATATCCGGAATCAGGCCCTGTATGAGGCGAATGCGATCGGCAAGGTTTTCTCTCTTTAATTGTCGTGTGCCTTCCTGCAACATGGCCTTTGCACCATCTACTCCGTCAATCAAACAATCCGGATAGGCCTTTGCAAAACGGATGGAAACATCTGCCGGTCCGCAACCCAGGTCCAGCACCTTGCCAATCACTCTTACTTCGGGGAATATCTCGCGGAATTTTTCCACGAACATATTATGTGGTTCGGCAAAATCAGCAGCAGCATAGGCCGCGGCCTGTATCGGATCATCCATCAATTCCGGTTCGGGTATGCGTTGCATAGGTTCTCATAAATCCAGTTTCCAGTATCTTACCAATATCGCATGCATGGTTGAGAATATCTTATTCTTTTAACGTTTGATTTCGCCTGATGGCGTGTGACTTTCTCTTGCGTGCCCATGAGAAAGTCACCAAAGAGAAGGGCACCTCCGATGTCATGGCCTCCGGCTCACCTTCGTCAGTGTTCAGTTATGACGGGGCGCGCCTACATGACATCCTGTCATGGAGCCGCTCATTTGTGCTTCCCGCACAAATGCCCCTATAACTTCCACTGACTCAGCATGACATAGGGGGATAAAAAAACACAATTTTGTATAAGGGTTCAAGGTTTGCAATTAGCCACTCCGTATGTCTTGCCGGGTTGCGAGACAGCGGTAGCGCAAAAATGACAGGATGTCATTTTTAGCAAAGCTGAGCAGGAAGCGAATCTTTGCGGCGCGTTTACCGCAACGAACAACCCGGGGAGCCGCAGGCCAAGACATCCGGAGAAAGTTCTTTTGCCTACTTTTCTTCAAAGACAAATTCGTCTGGAACGAATTTGAACAGCCAAAGGCTGGCCCGAAGGGCAAGCTACAGGGATGTAGTTTGTAAAAGGCACTCGCCGGACAAGGCGAAACCGTATGCAAAACAAAGTCTGATTTGCAATGATTCGGCCAATTAATCATAACTACACATCAGGCAGCAATGTCTCACCCATCATCAGATCATCCAGTGTTTCGCGTTTTCGGATTTCAAACATCCTGCCCTTGTCGATCATAACTTCGCTGGCGCGTGGCCGTGAATTGTAGGTCGAACTCATGCAGAAACCATAAGCACCTGCCGAACACACCGCCAGCAGGTCCCCTTCCGTTAATGCCAGTGTCCGGTCCTTACCCAGGAAATCAGCTGTTTCACAGACAGGCCCGACAACATCGAAAACCTCGCCCTGTCCCGGCGCCTGTTTATAAACCGGGAGAATATCATGCCAGGCATCGTACAAAGCGGGCCGCAGCAAATCATTCATGGCGGCATCAACAATTGCAAAATTTTTGTGTGAGGTCCTTTTCAAAGATTCAACACGCGTCAGCAAGACACCGGCATTTCCCATAATACTACGGCCTGGTTCAATAATTATTTCATACGGACCGCCGGAAAATATCTGTTGCACTGATTTTACATAATCTATGGCTGTGGGAGGTGTTTCATTCTTGTAATTGATGCCCAGCCCGCCACCGATATCAACATGCCTGATACTGATACCGTTTTCTTCAATGCTGCTTATCAATTGTTGCAACCGCTCAAGTGCATTGATAAACGGTTCCATCACAGTGATCTGGGAACCAATGTGGCAGTCTATCCCGATCACATTGATATGCCGCATGCCTGCCGCTATCTGGTACACAGACAGCGCATCTTCATAGGGTATGCCGAACTTGTTTTCCTTCAACCCTGTGGCTATGTACGGATGGGTATCTACATCGACATCCGGATTAACCCGCAATGAAACAGGCGCCTGCAGGCTGGATCCGGCGGCTATGAGATTAAGGTGTTCCAGTTCGGCCACAGATTCCACGTTAAAACATTTTATTCCCGCCTTGAGTGCTTCTTGCATTTCATCCCTGCGCTTCCCAACCCCGGAAAAAACAACTTTCGCCGGATCACCGCCTGACCTGATTACCCGTTCCAGTTCTCCCACCGACACAATGTCAAAGCCGGAACCGAGACGGGCCAGGACATTCAGCACCGCGATATTGGAATTTGCCTTTACGGCATAACAGAGCAGGTGTGCCTGTCCGGCGAATGCGGCATTAAACGCATTCCAGCGCTGCTCGATTTCTGCACGTGAATAGACATAGCATGGTGTGCCATAATTTGCGGCCACCTCTGCCAATGCGACACCTTCGGCGCCAAGCTGGCCGTTTGTATAAACAAAGGCTGACATGCGTGACTAGACGCTGTAGTGATTAGGAGCTACAGCAGATTGTTTTTCTTTCTGATGATAGAGATCACCTTTCTGGCCGCATGCCGATAATAAAAACAACATGAGGATTGAAACCAGCAGCAACCTAATCTTTCCAGGTGAATGGGGATACATGGGCATCTCCGGAAGTATCATTAACATTGTTGGATGGGAATGGTGAATAATAACACTATGAAAATCGACTTGAAATTAATTTAGGCTCCCGGGAAGGATCACAACGCCAATAATCAGCTCCAGAACCAGCAGGAAATCCCATGGCCAACCATCAGAACGCTGTTATCATCGAACCAAATCATGACCACCGTGCCACCATCATCTGGCTTCATGGTTTGGGTGCCGATGGCCATGATTTTGTACCGATTGTACCCGAATTGTATCTGCCGCAGAGTCTCGGCGTCCGTTTTGTATTTCCACATGCACCGGTCAGGCCGGTGACTATCAATGGCGGCATGTCCATGCGGGCCTGGTATGACGTCAGAAATATGGATTTGCGCAGAGAGGAAGATGCGGTATCCATAGAAGGCTCGGCAAACATAATTGAGCAGTACATCGCCACAGAAGTAAATGCGGGTATTCCATCTGAACAGATAGTTCTTGCCGGATTTTCCCAGGGCGGTGCTATGGCACTGCATACCGGTTTGCGTCATAAATCAAGACTGGGTGGCTTGCTGGCATTGTCAGGTTATCTGCCACTGCCGGAGCGATTTCATAAAGAAGCCAGTACCTCAAATAAAACCGTACCGATCATGATGTGTCACGGAACCTTTGACCCGGTCATTCCCGTCAGTGCCGGAATACAATCCCGTGATTTTCTGGAACAGGCAGGATATACGATCAGTTGGCACAGCTACCCGATGGAGCATTCGGTTTGCATAGAAGAAATCCAGAATACCGGGATCTGGCTGCAATCCATACTGGATTGATTAAGTGTGCCGGTTTCTCCCATGCCGGGAGCTTCCTTTGTCTCCGCCCTTGCGCTGATTTCTGTGCCCGTGATGTTTGGGTTTTTCCATATGCAGTTTCACGGGCGGTAACGGGGTGGCGAGCATATCCTGTTCAACCTTATGAATCTGAATCTTGTAACCAATAAAATCCTGTATGTCAGTCAGTGAATAGACAAATTCCTCACAGGCAAAACTGACCGCATCTCCACTCGCCCCGGCGCGCGCCGTGCGGCCAATACGATGCACATAATCTTCTGCATTCTGCGGCAAATCAAAATTAATAATATGGCTGACTTCCGGGATATGCAGACCACGTGCAGCAAGATCGGTAGCTACCAGTATGGGCAGCCTGCCTTCGGAAAATTCCTTGAATAGTGTCTGCCGCTTGCGTTGCGGGACATCACCGGAGAGTATCGACGCATGGTACTGATTACCCTCCAGATAACCCCAGACTTTTTCGGCCACTCGTTTGGTATTGACAAAAACAATGGTACGTTTGGGGTCAATCCGTTTTAACAGTCCTAGCAGCAACGGGATCTTTTCTTCGTTGGCCACGTGATAAACCACTTGGGTAATTTTATCGGCAGTCACCTGTTCCGGATTGATGCGGACAAACTTCGGGTTATTCATATGTTCATAAGCCAGTTCGGTCACACGGAAAGAGAGTGTTGCCGAAAATAGCATGGAGAGCCGCTCCTGGGGTTTCGGCATACGCCGGAACATGTATCTCACATCCTTGATAAAGCCCAGATCAAACATGCGGTCCGCTTCATCCAGCACAACGACTTCAACTGATTTCAGATTGAACACCCCCTGTTTGAAATAATCGATAAGTCGTCCAGGTGTGCCGATCAGTATTTCCACGCCGGCTTCCAGTTGTTGCCGTTGTTTTTCGTAATCGACACCGCCATAAACCAGGCCGAGCGTCAGATTGGCGTATTTATTCAAGGCCAGTGCATCTTTATGGATCTGTATGGCCAGCTCCCGGGTCGGTGAAATAACCACGGCCCGCGGATGCTTTTGCTTTTCTCCTTTAACCGGGTTTGCGAGCAGGTGTTGCATAATAGCTAAAAGGAAAGTGGCTGTTTTGCCGGTACCGGTCTGTGCCTGTCCGGCAATATCCTGTCCAGCCAGAATTACCGGCAGACTCTCCGCCTGTATGGGGGTACAGTGAGTGAATCCGGCATCATCCAGGGCCTGAATCAGGCGCGAATCAAGTGTGAATTCCTTGAATGTTATCCCTGTGGTATGGAGTGAGCTCATTGAGGAATCAGGGAACCCGGGGATTTTATTTTCATGATAACTTGCAATTCAATGACAATCTGGTTGAAACTATTATTGTCAAAACAAACACGGGAACAAGAAATATAATGAGCGAACATATTGTTCATGTTACAGATTCAACCTTTGAAGATGAAGTTCTAAAATCCGAGACACCCGTCCTGGTCGATTACTGGGCAGAATGGTGCGGCCCATGCAGGGCAATCGCGCCTGTACTCGAGGAAATCGCGAAAGAATACAGCGGCAAATTGATAATAGCAAAAATAGATGTTGATACGAATCAATCCACGCCACAGAAATATGCTGTACGGGGCATACCGACATTGATGATATTCCAAAATGGTAACGTCATTGGCACCAAAGTCGGGGCAGCGTCCAAATCCCAGTTGTCGGCATTTATAGACAGCACAATATAAATTATATAATTTGACTGGACGAAATGATTTTTGCGTGCTAGTTTAAAATAAAATATACAAGTAAAACCTGTCTTTTTTTAGTTACCAAATCCCCCGAACCGGCTTTTTAGGCATATACAAAATTTATCTGGCAACGCGGATTTGCGTTAACTGATGATTAAACTACACCAATTTCAATAAAACATACTGGAGTCCATGAACCTTACTGAACTTAAACAGCAACCCGCCTCGGAACTCATCACACTCTCTGAAAATCTGGGCCTTGATGGCCTTGCTCGCTCCCGCAAACAGGATGTCATTTTTGAAATCCTGAAGGCCCAGGCCAAAAAAGGCGAAGATATTTACGGTGACGGCGTACTGGAAATCCTGCAGGATGGCTTTGGATTTTTACGATCTGCTGACTGTTCATACCTGGCCGGACCGGACGATATTTACGTCTCCCCGAGCCAGATCCGGCGCTTCAATCTGCGCACCGGGGATAATATAGCGGGCAAGATAAGGCCGCCCAAAGACGGTGAACGCTATTTTGCCCTCCTTAAAGTCAATGAAATTAATTTTGAACCCCCAGAAAAAGCCAAACATAAAATCCTCTTTGAAAACCTGACGCCGTTATTTGCCCATGAGCGGCTGAAACTGGAATTAGGCAATGGCAGTACTGAAGACCTGACACCGCGTGTTATCGATCTGGTCGCACCTATAGGCAAGGGGCAGCGTGGCCTGATCGTCTCGCCACCCAAGGCTGGCAAGACGGTCATCCTGCAAGGACTTGCGCAGTCGATCACGCACAATCATCCGGAATGTCATTTGATCATACTGCTGATAGATGAGCGTCCTGAAGAAGTGACCGAGATGGAACGTTCTACCCAGGCAGAAGTTATCTCCAGTACCTTTGATGAACCGGCAAGCCGTCATGTACAGGTGGCGGAGATGGTGATCGAACGCGCAAAACGCCTGGTTGAACATAAAAAAGATGTCGTGATATTACTCGATTCGATCACACGCCTGGCCCGTGCCTACAACACAGTAGTTCCGGCCTCGGGCAAGGTGCTGACCGGTGGTGTCGATGCCAATGCATTGCAACGGCCCAAGCGGTTCTTTGGTGCGGCACGTAACATAGAAGAAGGCGGCAGTCTTACGATCATTGCAACTGCATTAATCGATACCGGTTCGCGCATGGATGACGTGATCTACGAAGAATTCAAGGGCACCGGCAACATGGAACTGCATCTTGACCGCACGATTGCCGAGAAGCGCGTCTATCCGGCCATCAATATTAACCGTTCCGGCACACGCCGCGAGGAACTGCTGACGGAAAAGGACGAACTGCAGAAGATGTGGATTCTGCGCAAGCTCCTGCACCCGATGGAAGACCTGGGCGCGATGGAATTCCTGCTGGAGCGTCTCAAGGCAACGAAGACCAATTCAGAGTTCTTCGATGCCATGAAACGCCAATAAGTCAAACTACTGCGCGCTTCATCTACTTTGTCGCGTGCTCTCTCAACCCTCACCTGTCTGGTCTGATATGTCCCGGGTTTCGCTGCGCGTTTTCGCATGGCTGAGGCTGCGCGTAACGTTTTACCACGTTTAAACCTTTATCCTGATTACCCTGTCAGTGCCGCTTCTTCGGCCTGATAATAACGCATCAGGATCTCGGCAACTTCCGGCCGGGCAAATTCCTGCGGCAAAGGCTGGCCAGCAGCAAGCATATCGCGAACTTTGGTCCCGGACAGATTCACAAAATCTTCAGGCGTGTGATCCGGGGCGTCGCGTAGCATCACGACCTTGTTCAGTTTCTTTGAATAGGCAGTGTGGTCGGCCTTGAATATCTTGATCAACAGGGCGCCTTCTGGAATGGTGTTGAAAATCTCCTGGGCATCGAAGGGACCATAGAAACTGCTGACACCGGCATGGTCGCGCCCGACGATAAGATGCGTGCATCCGGTATTCTGCCGGAACACAGCATGCAGGACAGCTTCACGCGGACCGGCATAAAGCATATCGAAACCATAACCTGTCACCATCACTGTGTTGGGCGGGAAATAAAGTTCCACCATTTTCCGGATCGCGGCATCGCGTACATCCGCAGGGATATCGCCCTTTTTCAGTTTACCCAGCAACATGTGAATCAATACGCCATCAGCATGCACTGCTGCACTGGCCATCTTGCACAATTCTTCATGGGCACGGTGCATGGGGTTACGGGTCTGGAAAGCAACGACAGTGTTCCAGCCCCTGGAATTGATTTCGTCACGGATTTGCACCGCAGTACGGAAGGTATCCGGAAAATCCTGATCGAAATAACTGTAATTCAGCACTTCGATCGGGCCTGAGATCAGGTACTTGCCGGCAGCCGTAAAGGTGGCCACGCCCGGATGTGCCGGATCCAGCGTACCAAAGGTTTTTTCTGTCATCAATTTAAGCTGGGCATCGGGAATCTCTTCAATGGCATCGACCTGTTGTATGGCCAGTACCGGACTACCTTCCACATTAGGATCCAGCAGTGCAATGCGTTTTGCACCCTTGATGGCATCAATATTATTAGATCTGTTTACAATCGGGACCGGCCAGAACAGGCCACTGGATGTCTGCATATTTTCGGCAACACTGATCGCATCGGCCAGGTTCATATAACCGGCTAAGGGGGTAAAGTATCCTGCGCCCAGCATGACGGCATTGGCCGCTGCAGCAGAGTCAGGCAACAGGCCTGGCAATGACTGGGCTTCACGCATTAGCCCGGCATGACGCTTGTCATCATCTACGATTAATGGTTTCAGCACATCGGAACCGTGCGGTTTTATCATCTTTTTCTCTCCTGAATACACATAAAAATACGGGTTAAGCCTGATACTACGGGGCTAAAAAATGGCCGCTAACAATAACTTGCTGGCAGATAAATTCAAGGATTTCTGAATATTTTCGCTGAATCCGTTCAAAACTGGCACAATTCTAGAGTAGATATTATGATTGAGGAATAAAATCAATAATGGAGAGCCCGGCATGGCTGGCAAAGCGACACCCGTGGAGCAGATAGACCCAGCAAAAAAATCTTCTGAAATCCTTGGCCCATCAAGCGACGAGGTGACTGTGAGCATGGAAATGATGGATAAAAAGTGCTACTGGAATGACACGGTATTTGAGAACGGTGATCAGGTTACGCTCGGTGATGAATGTTATGAATGCAGCTTCGGGAGCTGGATTAAAATCAGTGACTAGTTGACGTTTATTTATCTCGATGGTCCCGCCCGGTAACTGTAGGTATTCCCCTGCCTGATGATGTCTCCGGTATGTAACCGATAATCACCGGTACGTGCATCCTGGAAATAGAATTTCAGGGTCTGTTGCACGGTCGTAAACGCCAGTTGATCCCACGGAATATCTGGCTCAGTAAACAATCCCACAGCAAGACTCTCCGCGCCGGGAGAAAAATCGAGATCAAGTAATTTTGATCGGAACATCATATACACCTGATTTACATGCGGCAGATTGAATACGGCGTATAAATCGAGTACTTCAACCCTGGCATTGGCCTCTTCGAACGTCTCACGCACGGCCGCCTCCAGACTGGTTTCTGCCAATTCCATATATCCGGCCGGCAAGGTCCAGCAACCCATACGCGGATCAATTGCACGTTTGCATAACAACACCTTGCCTTCATGCTCCGGTATACAGCCTGCCACTACCTTGGGATTTTGATAGTACACAGTCCGGCAAGACGAGCAGACATACCGGAGACGATTATCATCCGGCGGTATTATTAATGTAATTGTTGCGCCACACTGGCTGCAGTAATTCATGTTGACCTGATTATTTGTCCAATAGCGGTTCGAGATCGGGCCAGATATTTTCCAGCATTATTGGTTGTGCCTGAACTGTGGGATGTATGCCGTCACTTTGCATCAAATCCGGGTTGTCGCCAATGCCATCCAGAATAAACCTGCCGAGATAGACGCCTTCCTGTTCAGCCAGATGATCATAACTGCCCCTGATTTTATCGTTGTAAACTTTCCCGTAATTCGGGGGAAGATTTATCGGAATCAGTAATATTCCGGAACCCGCCTGCCTGAGTGCATTGATAATTTCAGCGAGGTTTGCCAGCATGTCATCCGGGGACAACCCTCGCAATCCATCATTACCGCCCAACTCAACAATAGTGATATCCGGTATTACAGACTCCAGAAGAGTGTTAATGCGAACCTTTGCGCCCGCCGTGGTCTCACCACTTATGCTGGCATTAATAACAGTGTATTCATAATCTGCTTCAGCCAGCCGCTGTTCCAGCAATGATACCCAACCCTGTTGTATTGACATGCCATAACTCGCACTCAGGCTGTCTCCCAGGATCAGCACGGTTTTGTTACCGGCGAAAACAGGTAAACTTGAAACACACATCAATATTAACAAGGTCAATCTGAACATGAATAACTCCTTACCAGGGATTGTGCAGGCAAAACAGCTGGGAAAACAAGTCGCCAGTCCGGCAGGCCAGTTAACCATTCTTCACGACATCAATCTCACCATTAATAGCGGTGAAAGTATTGCAATCGTGGGCGTTTCCGGTTCCGGCAAATCTACCCTGCTTGGACTGCTCGCGGGCCTGGACACTCCCACACAGGGCAATGTAATTTTGAATGGCTCTGATCTCGGCCAACTGGATGAAGATGGCCGCGCACAAGTACGCAAGCTGCACGTGGGTTTTGTGTTCCAGTCTTTCCAGTTATTGCAAAGCCTGACAGCTCTTGAGAATGTCATGTTGCCGCTGGAACTCTCTGCCAATGAACAGGCCCAGGAAATTGCAGAACAGCGTCTGGCGGAAGTTAGTTTGTCAGATCGACTGCAGCATTATCCGAACCAGTTGTCCGGTGGTGAACAACAACGCGTTGCCATTGCCCGTGCTTTTGCCGGACAACCAAAAATATTGTTTGCCGACGAACCCACCGGTAACCTTGATGAAGCAACTGCAGACAAGATCATCAAACTGCTGTTCAAACTCAACAAGGAACATAGCGCCACGCTGGTCCTGGTTACCCATGATCAAAACATTGCCCGCCTTTGTGCTCGCAACGTTACTCTCGCTGGCGGAAAAATTGTAACGCCCTGAATATGAATATATTCCGGTTTGCACTCAGGGGATTGATGCGCGATCTGCGTTCCGGTGAACTGCAGATGATCCTTTTGGCAATTTTCATTGCCGTTACCGCCCTCACCACAGCCGGATTTTTTACTGACCGCGTTCAACGTGCCACGGAACAACAGGCCACGGAACTGCTCGCAGCCGATCTGGTATTACGAACAAATAAACCTCTTGAGAATGAACTGATCAGCAGTGCACATGACCTTGGATTGATCACTACACGCACTGTAAGTTTCCGCAGTGTGGCAGTCGTTGGTGACTATCTGCAACTGGGTGAAATAAAAGCTGTTGAATCCGGTTATCCGATTCGCGGCATGCTTCGAACAACTGACACACTCTTCGGTGAAGAAAAAATCACCAGCGAATTGCCCGGGACAGGCACCGTTTGGGTGGATGCACGCATGCTGCAGAACCTGGGTATAGATATTGGTGACACAATCAATCTGGGCTCATCTGGGTTTACAGTGGCCCGGATACTGACTTATGAGCCTGATCGTGGCGGCGATCTGTTCAACATTGCCCCGCGTGTCCTGATGAATCTCGCTGATTTGCCTGCAACAGGATTGATCCTGCCCGGTAGCCGCGCCAGTTACAGATTACTGCTGGGTGGTGAAATGGATGCGCTGGAAAAATTCAGGCAATCACTCAACCTCACTGAACGCGATGGTCTGAGGATACAAAGTATCCGCGATGCAAGGCCGGAACTGAAAACTGCACTGGAACGCGCCGAACAATTTCTCGGGTTGGCGGTACTGATCAGCATTGCACTTGCCGGGCTGGCGATCTCCATGTCAACGCAACGTTATGTGACCCGGCATTTCGATCATTGTGCAATCATGCGTTGTCTGGGTACTACACAAAACACCATCCTGAAAATTTACCTCTGCCAGTTATTCATGCTGGCACTGCTAGGCAGCATACCGGGATGTATTACGGGTTATATCGCACAGGGAGCACTGACATCACTGATGGCCGGGATTTCTCAAAGTGCGTTACCGGGACCTGGTATGTTGCCGTTGCTGCAAGGTCTGTTAACAGGTCTGATTACCGTACTTGGTTTTTCCATTCCGCAACTACTGCGTTTAAAACATGTCTCTCCCCTGCGGGTGTTGCGGCGTGATATGTCACCGATGCCGACAAGTGGCATAACCACTTACGGACTGGCGATACTGGCATTGGCAATGCTGACACCATGGCAATCCGGAAAAATTTCACTGACATTTTATACGCTGCTGGGTTTGATATTAACGGCGGTGCTGTTGATACTGGGTGCAAGGTTTCTGATTTATATCATCAAGCGTTTGCGTACACGCGCTGGTGTAGCCATTCGTTATGGTCTGGCCAATATTGCGCGACGATCAGGACAAAGCACAATACAGATTCTTGGCATTGGCCTCGGCATCATGGTGATGTTGTTACTGACACTGGTCAAGACTGATCTGATCGGCAGTTGGCACAATCGTCTCCCGGAAAAAACACCCAATTATTTTCTGATCAATATCCAGCCGGATGATGTGAATGGAATAAAAGATTTTTTACGTACACACTTCAAACCCGGTGATGAATTCTCACCAATATTCTATCCGATGATCCGTGGACGCCTGACAACAATCAATGATCAGATGGTTAATCCTGAAAGCTACAATGATGATCGGGCACAACGTCTGGCCTCGCGTGAATTCAACCTTTCACAAACGCTAACCATGCCTGCTGATAACCGATTGGTACAGGGCCAATGGTGGAAAGAAGATGAAACAGAAGCATTATTTTCGGTAGAAGAAGGAATTGCAGAAACTCTGGGCATCAAACTCAATGACAAGCTGACCTACTCCATTGCCGGTCAGGCAGTCAGCGGCAGGGTCTCCAATCTGCGTTGGGTGGAATGGGATTCTTTCAATGTCAATTTCTTTGTGATTGCCAATCCCGGTACTTTTGAAAATCATCCGGCCACTTATATCACCAGTTTTTACCTGCCCTTGGAGGACAGACAATTACTGAGTCATCTGGTGCGTACATTTCCAAGTGTAACGGTATTTGATCTGGATTCGATACTGACCGAGGTACGGAAGATCATGGATCAGGTCACACGTGCAATTGAATTCGTTTTCATCTTCACCCTGCTGGCTGGACTCATCGTGCTGGCGGCCGCATTGCAAACCACACACGATGAACGTATTAGAGAATCCGCAGTATTGTTCGCGCTGGGTGCGAACCGCAGGCAAATCACAACAAGTTTGCTTGCGGAATTTATATGTATTGGACTCATCGCTGGTATACTCGCCGCATTTACGGCGACCATCGCTGAAATCATACTCGCCGAATTTGTATTCAAGATGGATATCGTCATCAATCCGTGGCTATGGGTTGTTGGCCCTGCCGCCTGTATACTTATTATTGTATTTGCCGGATTGCTGGGAACACGGCGTGTATTGTCGTCACCGCCGTTGATTACATTGAGACAGAATTAACTGCACCATTAAAAGTGAATTTAAATTTGATATATGAAAATTAATGTCTCCTATAGAATTTTCGACCCAATTTGTAACCCCTTGAAAAGTCTTTAATAAAACACCCTTTTTACTATGCTAAAAATATAGGGGACAGTTCCTGCACAGATATGAAAACAGCGCACCGCTCCTTTGCATCCATGCAACCGCGGTATTTGTGCATCCCTGCACTTCAAGTGGACACCCCGGATATAGACTGTCTATACTCCACTTCAAGTAATAACATCATGAATAATAAGGAGGTTGTCCGCATGTCCACATTGACTCCTATAAGCTCATATCGGACAACCTGTCCATTAAAATACAGTTGGGCCTAAGAACAATGCATAGCCGCTTCCTACCATACGTACAGCACCTGGACGCTAAGTTTAGGTCACTGCTGGCCATGAGCCCACATACACCTGCGAGCCTTC
>MGYU01000003.1:681-9284 GCA_001801885.1 Gammaproteobacteria bacterium RIFCSPLOWO2_12_47_11 | reverse complement strand
TGCATCGATGTTCATATAACCGAGCCACAAACTGCCATTATTGTCTAATTCACCGTCAGCATAGGTGTCATATTGCTTCGTACTGCTATTCCATTTAGCGACAGTGCCGTAATTGACATCCAGAAAATGGGGGATGGAAGGATTGCACCGGCGCCATTCCGGTATCAGCAGGGAGACAATATCCCAGACGGTATCCAGCCCCGGGATGGAGGAGATCAGTTCCTTTAAAATTTTGGTCGGTACCATGCCGCCGGTCTGGTTTATGGTGTGACCCAGCCCACCGGCATTCCAGCCGTCAGTGAGCACGGCTGCATTGGCTATATAATTAACACTAAGTGCGGTGGTAGAGTCATCTGTACCGGGGACATCTCTGAGAGTCGGGAAATCAATTAACCCTACCGGCGCAGTAATAGGAACCTCAATATGTGATGTTGCAAGGCCTTCTGTATTAATCATGGAAAAACCCACATCCTTACCCACCAGATTCATGACCCAGGCCAGGGCCTCGAAAACCGCATCAATAATACTGAGCAGTGTATTTAATATACCCAGGCTGTAATCCGGTGTGTCTTCCTGGGTGTAATTCGTATCCTCACCGGTGTCATTCGTCAGGATGGGATTGCCCCGATGATCAGTCCAGAGCATATTACGTTCATCAATACCCCATGTGCCAGTCGCATCAGTTGCAGCAATCGGAGTATCCGTGGGAGAGAAAAACCGGCGGCGGGATTCTGTCCGGACCGCATTGGTGCTTTTGACAGGATAAGGAAGTGCGTCACCACTACCATCCACAAAACCACCGGGAGTGTCCGCACTGCTGGCATACCAGACGGTATATTCCCAGGACTGATAACGTGCAGCCTGAATTGCGGCATGCTTGATATCGATATATTTCCCCAGCAATGGAATCAATAATAACAATGGCACCAGGATGGTCGATGCTGTGATCACGGTTTCGGTCATGGCCTGACCGGACAAATAACGTGGTGTTTTGAAGGCTATCATGGGAACCAGCTCATGATGTCAGTGGGCACACTTTCCAGTGTTGATATCAAATCTGCAATGCCGGCAATAACACCGAAAGCCTGTTTTTGTTGCAGGCCCACCGAGAATGTCCTGTCGGCGTTGGTGGTTTCCACCAGTCTCGCCTGCCAGTAAGGATTAAAAGCGTTGCCATATTCTTCCTTGCCGTCAGCGCGGGTGAAATAAGCGAGATCAGCCGGACGGCTGAAATAAACTTCGGATTTGGCAATCGCCGCTATTTCACCATCGGCAATACAGGAATCATTCAGGTGAAATATATCCTCAATCCTCATTTTGGTATCGACGGTATCCTGGCAACTGCCCACAGTCTTGAGTGGCGCATTATCACTGTAGATGTCCACATCATCTTTCACGACACCCGCCAGAAAATAGGGTGCTTCAAAGCCCCATGGGTTTTCCTTTATCACTGAGTCGGAGTACATAGGCAACCCTTTGTAACTCGTATTTACCCGCCGTTCTGTAGTGGGCATGGTGGCGATGACTGTAGGCACCTGGTAAGCATAATGGCTCCAGACCGGGCCACGCCAGCCGACAAAGGGAGGTGCGGCGGTGCCCGTGGGATCCATGCCCCAGGCTTGGGAGTGCTTGGGGGTGCCGCCGTAACTTTCTTTATCGACACCATACAAATCTGCATGGTTGAGCTTGGTTTTCCCCGCTTGAGCGGCACCGGAACTAAACGGCGCCGAAGTGGGGAATGGTAGCGTAAGATCGAATATCTCTACATCGATGCCAAGCGCCGAGAGTATCAGGGCACCTGATGCCTCGCCATCTGCAAATCCAAGACTAAAATCACCCGAAGCCACCGTGCCGCCAAAGGCATCCAGACCTGCCGCTATGCGGAAAAATACCTCCGCCAAGAGTGAAGTCGCATCAGCCGCAGACCAGTTAAACTCGGTTCCCGTAGCAGTATCGCCTACATAACGTAATTCACTCGCCCCTGTTTTCTCCAGATCAAAGGAGAGTTTGAAGACAAGTTCCAACCACACTTCAAAGGGGCCAATTTCGAGCGAAAACCGGTCCGGTCCGCTGAAGTCAATGTCTATAGGGAGCGGGGGGATATCCAGTGGCAGGGTCCAGCCGCGTTTACGCGAAAACTCATCCTTCGATCCGTTCACGACTGCTGCAAAACGCTCAAACCCTGCTGCATGTTCGGCCTTGGTGGGTTTGTAGGTTTTTACGAAACTTTCATAACCGGGCAGGAGTTCTACGTAGGTCAGGGTGTGGGCAATCATGGACAGAATGCCAAAGTCCGAGATCTTGGCATCGGGTGCATTGTCTTCGACCAGATCGATATAGGCACTGAGTGAATAAAGGACACTGGCAAAGTGATAGCCGGTCTGCCCGTAACTGTAAACCTTGTTGATGTTATGAAGAACACTGGCGCCGATATTGGCAGCCACTTTAAAGACCTTGTAGAAAAGATCGCCCGGTACCTTGAAGATGAGATTGGTGGCTGTTTTAAATACGTTTTCTACGGCGTCGCCAGAAGTTCCAAGGCTGGCTCCCATAACCAGCGGATAAATAAACAGCCGTTCATAGGCCATGAGGTAGGATTCAAATGAAGTCCAGTGAGTGGCCCAGGAAGCCATGCCGACCAGTTGGCCGATGGCGACTTCATTCGCCACCATGGCCCGGTTGGTGTAGGCCATGAAATTGAGATCGCGGGCCTCAACGACGGAGACACTGTAGGCCGCCGCATCGGCGGCATTTTGCACCTGCATCTTTTCGCTGGTGACTTTGCCGGCTTTGTAGAGGAAGACCAGTGACAAACAGACCGCAGCCAGAAACAGCACAACGAAGATCATGGTCTGACCCCGTTGTGATAATGCAAGTCTGGGTAACCGGCTAGGCATCGCGGAAGGACTTAAAAATTACTGAGAGAAAATTGACCATGCTCGCCTCATACCCAACATTAGATTTGACAGGCATACCCGTTTTCTTGACGGCACCCGGGCCGGGCCGGGTGCCGTAAGAAATATATTTGAGACTATTTATCGGCGAAGCTATCGAGTGTTGCTGCACCTGCGGCATCAGTTGCTCTGCCTTGTTCTGTGGCTGCATCAGATGCAATGGCGGTACCCTCACCACCGGCCAGCTCTGCCGCCATACCACCAACCTGTTGACGGATGACATCGCCGAAGACGGTGTAAACGGCTATGGCCGCAATCGCGATCAGGGCCACGATGATGATGTATTCCGTCATTCCCTGGCCGAGTTGTTTCAAGTATTTCTTCATGATTGACCTCTCTAAATAATGTTTCATGCTCTTGCTTTTGCTAAAGTTACTATCTTGTTGGGAGACTTCTCAATACGCTTTTTGGTGATAATCCTGCTTAATTATGGCCTTTATGACTCAGTGAATCAATCTGCAGCAGCTCATTATTTTTCCTAAATTCATCACGATCTGGAATTTCCTCATTACACGAGGGTGGTTACCTGTTTTCCTGTAATAATGTGCTGAATATAAAGAAGAAAATAATGGCATTTTGCTTTTCTTTTTAACTTGAAGGGTATGCAGGGTTGCAAATTTGTGCCCGATAGTTGAAATTCCGGTATTTAATCCCCAGATAAGCAGCCTGGCATAATAAACTTGAGGCATGAGATTAATGGCAGTTGAGGCAAAACAGGAAACTCGAGGTTTCCAGACCGAAGTCCGGGTATTGCTGGACCTGATGATACACTCACTCTATAGCAACAAGGAGATATTCCTCCGGGAGCTGATCTCCAATGCGTCCGATGCGGCGGATAAATTACGTTTTGATGCATTGCAAAACGACGGCCTGTATGAGGGCGATGCTGAATTCAAAATCCGCGTTGAATACGATAAAAAACAGAAGACGATCAGCGTCATTGATAACGGGATCGGTATGTCCCGTGAAGAGATCATTGAACATCTGGGTACCATTGCCCGATCAGGCACCCGTCAATTTTTTGAATCCCTGACCGGTGACCAGAGCAAGGATGCCCAATTGATAGGGCAGTTCGGTGTAGGTTTCTACTCGACCTTCATTGTCGCGAAAAAAGTGGAGGTAATTTCCCGTCGTGCCGGTTTGCCGGGAACAGAAGGCGTGCGCTGGGTATCAACCGGCGAAGGTGAGTACACCATAGAAACAATAGAACATCCGCAACGTGGTACAAAGGTGGTTCTCTACCTCAAAGATGAAGCAAAGGAATTTCTTGATGGTTTTCGCCTGCGCGGCATTATCAAACGTTATTCTGATCACATCTCTTTACCCATTATTATGCCGGTTGAAGGCAAGGATGAGAAAGGCGATGAAACTGTCAACAATGCAACTGCCTTATGGGTACGCAACAAGAAAGATATCAAGGAAGAGGAATATCATGAATTCTACAAACATGTAGCCCATGATTTCCAGCCGCCGCTGGCATATCTGCACCATAGGGTTGAGGGCAAACTGGAATATTCAAGCCTGTTATTTATCCCGGCGCATGCACCCTTTGATCTCTGGGACCGTCAGCAGCGTCATGGCGTAAAACTCTACGTCAAGCGCGTGTTCATCATGGATGATGCGGAACAATTGGTCCCGTCATATCTGCGCTTTATCAGGGGGATCGTAGATTCCGATGATCTGCCACTGAATGTCTCGCGTGAAATATTGCAGCGCAATAAAATGATCGATGCCATCCGTTCCGGCTGTACAAAAAAGATCCTCGGGTTGCTGCAAAACATGGCCAGGAAAGAATCCGGGAAATACAGTGAATTCTGGAAGGAATTCGGACGTATTCTGAAAGAAGGCATAATTGATGAAGCTGACAAACGTGAAGATCTGGCCAAACTATTCAGATTTTCTTCCACACATGAAGACCAGGAAGAACAGACAGTCTCACTGGAAGATTATGTGGCCCGTATGCAGCAGGACCAGAAGGCTATTTATTATATTACTTCAGACAGTTTTGCCACGGCCAGGAACAGCCCCCACCTTGAAATCTTCCGCAAGAAAGGTTTAGAAGTATTATTGATGTCTGATCCAATTGATGAATGGGTCACGACCCATCTGCATGAGTTTGCCGGTAAGCCTTTGCAATCCGTCATGAAAGGTAAGCTGGATCTGGGTGACGAAAAGGAGGAAAAAGATAGTAATATTTCATTAGTTAACAATGAATTGAACGAACTCACTGACCGGATCAAGAAGGTTCTGGAGTCGCGGGTCAAGGAGGTGCGTGCTACCCGGAGACTGACGTCATCACCGGCCTGTCTGGTAGCAGATGAACACGACATGGGCCGCACACTGGAGCGTATCCTCAGGGCCTCCGGGCAAAAGGTCCCTGCCAGCAAACCGATACTCGAAATTAATCCGGAACATCCTGTTATTCATCGAATGAAACAGGAAACGGATGAGAGTGTTTTTGCTGACTGGTCAAATATATTATTTGAACAATCACTCCTCAGTGAAGGTGGTCAACTGGATGATCCTGCGGGATTCGTCCAGCGTTTAAACCATATGTTTTTACAATTGGGCGAAAAACATTCTTGAATGTATAAATTCTGACTGATACTAACTGTCGGATACTGAGCTTGTTAAAGGTTGCCGGGTAAATTTCCCGGGCTGAAAATGTCCCGGTTCGGTGTGAATTTGTGGCCGCAGATAAACGGGTAGTTCAATTTTTTTCAGAACGATTTTGACATCTCGGGGTTCCGGCATGTAAGTATAACGAACCATGTCAGAATTGCCGGAAGAAGCCGGGTAGTATGAATATATTTCACCCTTTTTACCGGGCGTTGTTGCCGGTTCGGATTGATTGTCCGGTTGTGTAGCCGTCCCAAATTCACTTATTTCCCTGTCGATCTCTTTACGAAGTTCACCAGCCTTGGCGGCATCGTCTCCGGACATACGGGAATCTTCATAAGACTCAACCGTTTTTTCAGTGACCATTTTTGAAAAGCGGTTGTCGTCAGGACCCGATTCTGCAGCGCGCTCATACCAGGCCTGTGCGGTAACGGGATCCGGTTCTGTTCCAATACCACCTTCATACATCATACCAACGATAGCATTGGCTTCCGGATCACCTGCAGCGGCTAATGACTTGTATTGCTCAAGGGCCTTGGCGTAATCTTTTTTGCTATATGCTGCGTCAGCCCCGGCACGTGATGCCGGGACAGTGCTGATATGTTTTGGTGGGGGTGGCGGTCCTTTCACCTGTTCAGGTTCATCCGTCATACCCATGCCTTTCTTGAGATTTTCTATAATTTTCAATACAGCAGGGTTGTCCTTGTATTTTTCCTCTGCTGCCTTCATCTGGTCCATATGCTCCTGGGTAAATTCTTGTTTGGGTTTTGCGGGTTCAGCCGCAAAGGCCAGTATAGGTGTCAGTAACAGCAGCAGTATCGGGAAGAACTTAGGCATTTAATTTTAGTGTTCGTTTAATCTGAATCATGTGTACCAAATTATACTTACTTAATGGAAAGCCTGCTAATTATTGAATATTTCTGTTAATTCATAATGTTATGGATAAATTCCGGATTAGAATATCATAGAGATCAATGCAGGTAGTTTGTATGTTAAAATTTTCTGGAATTATTACAGGTTACAAAGGACATTTAATTTAAACAATTAAAGATATCCGGATTTTAATTATGGACCTTGCGAAAACCAACTTGCCCAAGCTGCTCGGTGAGCTGAATACCATCGGCATTGCACTGTCTGCGGAAAAGGACCACAAACGCCTGCTGGAAATGATCCTCATGCGGGCCAAAGAGATTACCAACGCAGACGGTGGTACGCTTTACAGCCGCACCGAGGATGACCAGCTCAAGTTCGAAATAATGCACAATGATTCTCTCTTGATCCACATGGGCGGTACGGGTGGAGAAGCAATACCCTACTATCCGGTTCGTTTACTCAAGGAAGATGGCACACCAAACAAACATAATGTTGCGGCCTGTGCGGTACTGGAAAACAAGACAATTAATATTCCCGACGCCTACTCAAACGGGGAATTTGATTTTTCCGGAACGCGCAAATTTGATGAGAAAACCGGCTACCGGTCCCAATCATTCCTGACCGTGCCGATGACCAATCATGAAAACAAGATTATCGGCGTTCTGCAGTTGATTAATGCGAAGGACCCCACCACAGGGAAAGTCAAACCATTCTCCGAACTCGATCAGCAACTGGTTGAATCGCTCGCCTCACAGGCAGCGGTGACGATCACGAACAAATCACTGATTGACGCTCAGAAGCAATTATTCGATGCCCTGATACAGTTGATTGCCAATGCCATCGACGAAAAATCACCTTATACCGCCGGTCATTGCCGGCGTGTGCCGGTACTGACTAATCTGATTGCCAATGCGGCCTGCAGGGTTTCTTATGGTCCGCTTAAGGATTTCAGCATGACGGAAGAGGAGAAATACGAACTGGATGTCGCGGCCTGGTTGCATGACTGTGGCAAGATCACCACGCCGGAATACGTGGTAGACAAGTCCACCAAACTGGAGACTATTTTTGATCGTATCCAGCTGGTGGATGGGCGTTTTGAAGTACTGAAACGTGATGCCGAGATCGCTGCATTGAAACGCAAGCTGACTGCACTGGGAGTTACAGGGTTTGAAGACAAGGAACTGAATGCCGAACTTGACCGGCTTGATGCAGATCTGCAGTTTGTCCGGACCTGCAATATCGGTGGTGAAGCGATCTCGGACGAGGCAATAAGGAAAATTGACCGGATTGCAGGTCATCAATGGCGGACGGTTGCCGGCCGGCCGGAATATATACTGAACGAAGAGGAAAGCCAGAACCTGAAGATTGGCCGGGGCACTTTGAGTTACCGGGAACGTGAGATCATCAACAATCATGTCGCCGTGACGATCAAGATGCTCAAATCTTTGCCCTACCCCAAGCACCTGAAAAGTGTACCGGAATATGCAGGCGGGCATCATGAGAAAATGGATGGCACCGGTTACCCGAATAAACTGAAAAAAGAAGAGATGTCGATACCGGCGCGCATGGTAGCGATTGCAGATGTGTTCGAGGCACTGACGGCGAAAGACCGGCCTTATAAAAAGGCCATGTCCCTTTCAAAATCATTGACCATATTGGGCCGCATGAAGCAGGATCAGCATGTTGATCCGGATTTATTTGATGTATTCATGTGGGACAAGGTCTATCTCGAATACGCGAAAGAACATCTTGACCCGGAACAGATTGATAAGTTTGATGTGAACAGTATCCCCGGCTATGTTCCACCGCCAATGAATTAAAATTTTTATCTTTGATGCTGTCATTTCGAGCGTAGCGAGAAATCTGCATTAAGTTTCGATTATTACCAGAATTCAATAACAGGATTCCTCACATACGTTCGGAATGACAGAACAACCCCATATAACGCCACGTCAGTTGATCGACTGGGCGTCAAAAGAGTTTGAAGCCAGCAATCTGTATTACGGTCACGGGACAGACAATGCTTATGATGAAGCGGTATTCATGGTATTGCGGTCGCTGGATATTCCTTTTGACGTGGCTGACAATTTACTGAATCATCCTCTGGATGCATCGGCAATAGACAAGGTGGTTTCGCTCATCAATGAACGCATCAGC
>MGYU01000003.1:0-662 GCA_001801885.1 Gammaproteobacteria bacterium RIFCSPLOWO2_12_47_11 | reverse complement strand
TGCCAGTGCACTGGCATTCCCGGATGCAAAAGTCGATGCCGTCGACATCAGTGCAGATGCCCTGGCCGTGGCCAGAAGAAATATCGAACGTCATGAACTGCAGCAGCGTGTAACACTGTTCGAATCTGATCTGTTCGATGAAATCAAGGACAGACAATATGATCTGATTATTGCCAATCCGCCTTATGTGGATGATGAGGACATGGCGGCTTTGCCTGCTGAATATCAACACGAACCGGTAGTGGGACTGCATGCCGGGCAGGATGGACTGGATATTGTAAAACGTATTCTGGAATCCGCTGCAGATCATTTGACGGAGAGAGGTGTTATTGCGGTAGAAGTGGGCAACAGCCAGCATGCATTAAGCGAGCAATATCCGGATGTGCCTTTCTTATGGCTGGAATTTGAACACGGCGGTGAAGGGGTGTTTCTGCTGACCAGGGAAGAATTGCAGCAATGGTTTGGTTAAGACATATAATTAAACTGTCATTTCGAGCATAGCGAGAAATCCTTCATTCATGAAAAATGATGTCGAAATTCCATATTCCAGTATTCTGCAACCTGTAGCTGGTAACGGCCTGCTGGACCGGCGCCTGTTTCTGAAAACCGGCCTGACCTTCAGTGTTGTGACTCTTGCTGCATCGGCAATACCGAAAGTATTT
>MGYU01000002.1:14794-15663 GCA_001801885.1 Gammaproteobacteria bacterium RIFCSPLOWO2_12_47_11 | reverse complement strand
GGACAATCGGGGTCAATCCCGTTTACATCATCTTTGTCCGGGTCTTCCCTGTAACCAGCCAATATAATCTTTACTTCTCCCAATACTCTCTTCTCAACTGCCTGCATTAATTCATTTTTTGTCAACAAAATATAATTTGCGGAGGCTCCTGTAGTAATAGTTTTCTTGTCACTACTGAAAATCGCATCAATATAATTCGTATAATCAAGACTATTCGTCCCTGTAGCAGCCCTGTTCTGATTATTTTGTGCTACACCGGGTGCAAAAATAACAGCCGCAATATTGCCTGTGCCATTAACTGTTAATGAATCAGATGCTGTACCTGAAGTCTCACTGTTTAATGGTATTAATTTTGGATTATTTCTGAAATTATTTGAAACTATGTACCACAATCGTTCTCCATGGCTATCCTTTATATCCTCTGCTTCAAGTGTTTTGTATGGAAATCTTCCAATTGAAGTATTGGAACTGCTTGAAAGCACACAAGCGCCCGAATCAGTCGCACCATCGTTATTTCTATCTGGACATAGTAGATAACCTGGCCCGTCGCCCGGATGGTGATCTGGATATGTAACTGAATAACCAATCAGAGCCTGTTTGGCCTGGTTTAGTGCCTGCCTTGTGCGTTCTTCAGCTCCCACCCTGATGATATTTGCGTTGAATTTACTCAAGAGTAAATACGATGTACCCGTTACCAGTATCAGCATGAAGGCAAGCAGTACTGCGCCTGATTGTTTTCGGGATAAGTTTTTTTGGTTCATACGGCCAATTTACTTGTGTTGTAATCAGGTATATTAATCTGAAACAAATGCATGGACCGAATGGTCATGCTGTTCAGTTATCTTGATATCCCGGCGAAATTATCTGGT
>MGYU01000002.1:0-14777 GCA_001801885.1 Gammaproteobacteria bacterium RIFCSPLOWO2_12_47_11 | reverse complement strand
GATATCCCGGCGAAATTATCTGGTCTGCCTCTGGATCATATGTCTGGCCGGTTTTTAATTTGACTTTTGTTTCATTGATCGGGATTAGAATCTCGACATCTTCCGGTTTGATGTTCTGTGCGTCGATCTGGATATACTGGTTGCCAAAATTGCCCTCATAGGTATTGGCGCTGTTGATCCAGGCTGTACTTTTGCCGCCCTTCCGGTACACCAGGCCATTGACGGTAATGCCGCCGATGACGGGTTTTTGTTCTTCAACCACTGGTTCTGCAAAAGTAAATTCCGGTATCTTTATTTCTTCAACCGGTTTCTGGCTGCGTAGTTTTTCCAGTGTCTGACGCTGCTGTGGGGTGGTGAACAGGCGGCCGAGATCGTCGGCAGCAAATGTAATTGGTGTAAAGGCTAAAAATAATATTGGTAAAGCAAGATTTCTCGCTACGCTCGAAATGACAAGGAGAAGATTTCTCGGACGCCGTTCCCGACGCGTCTCTACCTCCTGCATCCATGCAGTCGTCACATTCGTTCTAAATGACAGAACATCATCCGTGATGGCCGTGAGAATTGCTTGAAATGACAGATTATGTTTATATCGTTTCATGATGAGAGATTAATTTCACTCCCGTTCGGTTTTTTGATGTTCAGCCACCTGAGTTCACATTCCGCGGAAATATTACCCTTGTTTGCATTATTAATACTGATTTCACCGGATCGCCGGAGCGTGCATTTTGATACATTATATATTCCCGGCGCCTCGGCGCTTAATGTATCAAGCAGTTTCTTCAGGTCGCCCTCATGCAATAAATCGATATTAAGTTTCATAGTACTGCTGTAAACCTGGAAAGAGCCCGCATTGACCGGATAATCAGGAACGAACCTGGACTGTGATTCAATTCCATATTTCAAGACAGGCAGTTTCATATATTCGCCTGCTCTTCGCAGTGTTTCGATCCAGCTGAGCCTGCGTTCCTGGCCAATAATGCCCTTATCATGCAGTTTGATAAATTCGGGATAATACTGCCTGATGAGTTTCTCCTCTTGATCTATGGCGAGATACTGGTTGCTTATATTCTGGAACCGGTTTTTCTGCCTGTTATGTTCAATCAGCATATTTTCGTTGTAATACCAGGTAGCACCGATCAATGTGCCGCTGATCAAGATGCTGATAAAAATGCTTATGATCGCACCTTGCAGTACTGACCAGTCAATTTTTTCAGCCTTCATTACGTATCCCCAGTACCAGTCTCACAGAAAAATTTGCCGTGCCGGGCGCGGCATTCGAAACACCCTGCAAAGTGGCACTTGAGCTGATATCAAGCGGCAGTGTAACTATGCTTACATCATGCACCGATTGTATGCTGCGTAATGTTTCCGAAAACCTGTTAATCATGTCCAGTGCTGCCCGGTAGTTGCCATCGAAAGGGCTGATATGGCCTTTCATAGCTGCTATCTGATAATAATTATAGCCAGTATCAACTGTGCCTATATTACTCACTCCAACAACTCCCTGACCAGGATTGTCTGTATCTACATCGCTGATCTTGCGGTTGGGGTCGGCACTGGCAGCCAGGGCGATCTCATCAATCTGAATCAGGGGAAACTGGTCCATCCCCTTGCTGATGACCTTCAGTACATCAAAAGGGTCCGCCTTGTGTTTGCTCACAGTATCGGCAATATTTACAACCAATTGAAGCTCTGCCGGAGTAACAGGTGTATCAGGCAGTTTTTCCCGCGCAAGCTGGTATCGCTCACTGTAGAACTCCGATTTTTTGGCTGCAATCTCCGCCTGTTTTTTATTGACTACCGCATTCAAGAAATTAAACCCGCCCCAGATCATGCCAACCAGTATCATGCATACACTCGCTGTATACATGAAGCGGCTCGCCCTTAACATCTGAAAATAGCGTTTTTCTTCCGGCAATGCGTAATAGTTGTCCGGCCTGATTTTCAGTAAGTGGTAATTGAAAAGTTGATCACTGAACGGGGTGGTTATTCCACGGACAGTGCCTTTCTGTTCACCGAAAAAGTTTACATCAAGGTAATAATTCACAATTGACGGTGATTGTGTCGATAATTTTCTGATTTCGCCCAGTAGTTTTGGATCTGCCAGATAATAAATGTGTAGTGGTTTGTCTACGTCGATCAGTCGCATGCTGTTCAGATAGCGGCGTATGATTTCAACTTCTTCAATGATGACCGGTGCGTAGGGCTGGGTGCCATAACGTGGCATATCAACCAGGCGGCTTATTTTAAGCTGCTGCTTGTGAAAAAATGTCTGCCTGAGTCCGCTGATGCTTTGCAGGCTGATAACCAGCGTGTGATCTGCCGGGTCAGGCAAGTATTTGATTAGATGTTTCGTTAATTGTGGTATGGAATAAATACCCGCCAGAGGTATCTTGTTCTCATACAGAAGTTTTACCCAGGGAGAAATGAGATCAGGGTTGGTCAAACCCATGAACAGGACGCGATCATCCTTGCGGCCATCTACTTCACGGCCCTGTAAATCGGCATAGAAATAGGGCGTCTCGCGAAACAATCGAATCTTTTTCCTGTCAATGACGGCCTTTCTGTCACCTCCAAAGACATGCGGGATCGTATCCTGCCGGTATTCTTCTTCAACAAGATCAATCAGAAACCAGGTGGCTATCCTGCCGGTTTCCTTGAGATATCGATCAAAATATTTCTGGCCATCTGCAGAGACATCAAACAAATAGGAACTGCCAAGTTTGCCGTTTGCCCAATGATATATCTCGAGCTTGTCGGCGCTCAGGAAAATAGAACGCTGTGGCGTTTTATCAAATCTTGACTTTAGTGATGAGATCATAAATCGGTCCTAACACGGAAAACATGACCCAGCCGATAATTGTGCCGAGTACTACAGTCATTGCAGGCTCTATCATGGACTGTATTCTTTCGATAGATTCCTTGATATCACGAGTATAGAAATAACTGATATTGACCAGTGATTCCTCCAATGCGCCTGTGTTCTCCCCTACCCTGATCATCCGCAACACCAATGGGGGGAATAATCTTGTCTTTTCAAAACTCCTGCTCAGGGTATCACCTTCGGCGATCAGTTGTCCGACTTGGTGCATCGCCTCTTCTATGACCTTGTTGCCGACAATCTGCTCGCCGGTGCGGATACACTCGATAATGGTTATTCCCGAGGCATACATCATGGCAAAAAAACTGGTCAGGCGGGTAAGGATAATTTTTTTCAGGATCGGCCCGATGATCGGTGTCTTCAATTTCAGCGCATCGACATTATACCGGAATGCAGGGCTCAACCTGACACCTGTCATAATCACTATAAATAAAAAAACCGGCAACATTAAAATCAGGTACCAGTAATTTACGAACACATTTGAGACTACTATCAGTGCCTTGGTGTGCTCCGGCAGTTCCTGCCCCATGGTTTTTACGAATGTCAGTAATTCAGGGACCAGATAAATCATAAGAAAAAACACAACTGCAATGACTACACTGCCCACCACGACCGGATATATAAGCAACTTCTTGGTTTGCGCGGCTGTTTCATCCTGCCACTTCAGGTTTTCACCTATGTTATAAAATACCTGTGTAATTTCTCCTGACTGCTCACCCGCCCGTACCAGTGCGCTGAATATCCTATCAAACACACGCGGATAATCGCGCATGGCGTCTGACAGTGTTTTACCGCCTTCAATGGATTCAATCATCGAGGCAATGACTTCACGCAGGCGGGGATTTTCGGTACTGTCGCGCAGATCTTGCAGGCTTTCCAGTATGGGGACACCGGCACGGCTGGTTTGTTCAAGGTGAAAACAGAAGGTGATCAAATCCCGGCGTGTTACACCGGCGCCGGTAATCCGCTGGGCGCTGGAGCCCAGTTCTTTATAATTAATCATGTCCAGACCCATCTTGACCAGGCGCGCCTCAAGGTCGGCGATATTTACGGCATCAACCTTGCCGTTATGTATCCTGCCTTTATCGTCGATTGCCTTGTATTGATATGCTTCCATCGGGACTCTTGTTTACCGTTTGTTTGCGGACATTAGAATCAATTTCAAAATTGATTTTCGTCATTTGACTGAATTATCAACCAAAACACCTTCCCCCTGGTAGGGGGAAGGCTGGGTTGGGGGTTGAGACTTATACATTCCTGAGATCTCACCCCCACCTCAATCCTCCCCCTCAAGGGGGAGGAAGTTAAATCATGCGGCAGATTCTAATGAATTTATCACTTCTGTTTTATCCTGCTGCTCAAATCAATTACACGTGATACCTCTTCCAGCGATGTTGAACCATCCAGCACCCGTGCTGAGCCTGAATCTGCCAGGGTCTTGAATCCTTTCGACAAGGCGGCGCGCATGAGTTCACGCTGGGTGCCGCGCCGGGCAATGATTTCATCCAGGTCAATATCGAAATGCAGGATTTCCAGAATTGCCAGTCTGCCCCTGTAACCTTGTCCTTCACATTGCTGGCAACCATTGGCACGATAAATAGTTTGATGTTTATCCGTTACCTTCAAGTTTAGCAGTGTCCGTTCCAGATCACTCATTTCGTAAGTCTCTTTACAAACGGGGCAAAGCTTCCGCACCAGCCGCTGTGCAATTATTCCGATGATGTTCCCGGCCAGAATGTCCGGTTTTACCCCGATATCCATGAGGCGTGGTATTGCCGCCAGAGCGGAATTGGTATGCAGGGTTGAAAACACCTGATGTCCGGTCATCGCGGCACGCAGGGCCATGCTGGCCGTGTCTTCATCACGAATTTCACCCACCAGAATAATGTCCGGATCCTGGCGCATCATGGAACGGATACCGCTGGCAAAATCCAGACGTGATGTTTCACTGGCCGAGGTCTGACGGATCATGGAGGTGGGGTATTCCACCGGATCTTCCAGGGTCATGATATTAACTGATTCGTTGTTCAGATAATGCAAAATGGAATAGAGCGTTGTGGTCTTGCCGCTGCCGGTGGGGCCGGTGATCAGGATAATGCCCTCCGGACGGGAAACCATGATCTTCAACGTATTGAGAGCTTCATCCATGAGGCCCAGTTTTTCCAGGGCAACAATACCACTCTGGCGATCCAGCACACGCAGGACAATATTTTCGCCATGTACTGTGGGTAATGTTGCAACACGAAAATCAACCGTGCGCCCGGAAAGAGAAAGTGAGATACGTCCATCCTGCGGGGCACGGGTTTCGGCAATGTCCATACCGGCCATGACTTTTAAACGCACGGCAATCGCTGACCAGTAATTTTTATGGATGCTGCGGATCTGGCGCAAGACCCCGTCAATACGATAGCGGAACCTGAGGAAACCTTCTTCCGGCTCAAAGTGGATGTCCGAGGCACGGCGCTTGACAGCATCCGATAGCAATGCGTTCACCAGACGCACAACCGGCTGGCTGTATTCATCGCTTTCCGCATCCAGACTTTGATAATCGATCTCGCCAGTCTCGATCTCTCGCAGAATGCCATCTACAGATAATTCAAAACCATAAAACTGATCAATACATTTTTCTATTTCCACTTCACCTGCAAGCACAGGTATTAAATCTATATCTCTGCCAACATGGACACTGACCTGATCCAGCACGACCACGTTGAATGTATCCGTCATGGCGATGGTCAGCCTCTTGTTTGCACTGTCATAAGTCAGTGGCAAGACATGCAGACGGCGGGCCAGTGCTTTGGGCAACAATGTGACCGCATCGCTGTCGGCAATGGCATTATCCAGATTGACGCTGTCCTGGCCGATGACACCACCAATAACATCTCGAATGATAGACTCTGTTGCAAATCCCAAACGCACCAGTATCTTGCCGAGTTTTTCCTTGCTTTTTTTCTGTTCCGTCAGGGCAATGTCAATCTGATCAGGCGTGGTGACCCCCTGCTGCACAAGGATCTCTCCCAAGCGTTGGACTTTTTTATTCTGGGGACTCACTTTTTATATTTTTACTATTGATTTGAAACTTGTGTCAGGTCGTTGACACGGGCCAGCACATTGGTCGTGTTGAAACTGACCTGGGTCGAATCAGCCTGTTCCAGTGCCTTGTTATAATATTCCATTGCCGCCCGCGACTGCCCGATATGATCAAGACTTACAGCAAGATTATAGGCGTAATCCGGATTGTCCGATTGCAGACGCCAAGCCTCAAAAAATGCCTGTTGTGCTTCAGGCCAACGTGACTGAATCGCATAATTATTACCCAGCGCAAAATGCAGGAAAGCAGTTTCAGGCTGTTCCCGGAGTATGAGTTTTATCGTGCTCTCGTTTCTCAGCGGATCAGTATTATCCTGAAGACTGATCATCCCGGTGATTGCCACAGCATCTCTGGGATAAAGTTTCAGGACTTTAAGATAATATTCATAGGCACCGCGCACATTCCCCTTACGCCAGGCAATGGCGGCCATGCCCAACAGGGCATCACGGTTCTCCGGCATGGTCTTCAACACTTCCTGATATGCCGCTTCTGCCTGTATATAATTACCCGAGTTATATTGAGCATATGCGGCATTAATCTGTTGATCTTTTTTGTCCACTGATTTTGTGCGGCTGATGGCAATGGCCTGTTCATCGACCTGTATCTTTTCAGGCAATACATTATTTTCTTCCGTCATACCCTGCGCTGGTGTTGCCGTTGCCTCAGTAACAGGGGGTTGCATGTCTTCAGCTTCAGGTTCAGCTACTGCAACCTCTGGCTGTACCGGTTCCGCAACCTGTGCAGCCGTGGATTCAATCGTTGCTACAGTTGGTGTCTCCGGCAAGGCGGTGCTTGCAGGAACTGGTGTTTCTTCTGCCGGCAACGGAACAATAAATGCCGGCACCGCATCAAGTTCCACCCCTTGTGCGACCAACGGGGAAGAAACTTCCGGTGTTAAAGGTGTGATCTTGAGGTAATAAAACGTGCCTGCGGCGGTTATAATTACGGCAAACAATCCAAGAAAAACCACCCACTCCATCACTTTCCGTTGACCGGAGACACCACCGATTGCACTGAACACAGTCTGGGCTGCAACCGGTGTAGGTGCTGTCTTGCCAAGGCTGCCGATATCCCTGGCCAGTTCGGCGGCACTGATTACTGATTTGAAGGAGCGGCTGCCGCTTAATGTATCTGCAAACTTGTCTTTGAGTGTGTTATCGCCTGTATCAGCAAACGGAGGAATTGAATCCTCTTCCAGACTCATGCCGGTCAGGGCAAATGTTTTGTCGTTGCCCGGTGTGGGTTGCTTTTCACCCTCTAAATCACTTTCATCAATCGATCCGGTGAAATCGGTATGTTCAATGGTGACATCTTCCAGAGGCAATGATTCAGGTCCTTTTTTTTCTGCGCCCGGATCGGTTGTTGATAACTCCGGACCAGGTTTGTGCTCGACTGTGTTTTCACCAAGCGCCGAGAGGGACAGCTCCGGGGAACTTTTTTTTTCTGTAACGATGGGTGAACCCGTCTGCCTAGATCCTTCTTTTGACGGCTTGTCCTTTTGGCCCGATGTTTCTGCCGTATCCAGGTGGTCTTCCGCCTGCAGTTTAATAGTCTCGCCTGTTTTTTCCTGGGCTTCCTTGAGTCGCCTGGCTGCCTCCTTTTTTTCCTGCTCGGCCTTTTTCAAGGCATCCATTAACAGGCTCACGGACTGGTTACTCCCTGTAATCCGGGTGCTGCCGATTGTGTATTCAGAAATGCCTTGTATAGATTCAAATCAGTCTCAATGCTGGGATCCTGAATAATTACCGGCCGGATAAAAATAACCAGTTCTGTTTTTCCATAACTGATATCGCGGGTCTTGAATAAATTGCCTACCAGTGGAAGAGTGGTCAGGCCGGGAATTCCCGTATTTCGGGTCCTGGTCTCATCTATCATCAAACCTCCAAGCACAGCCGTTTGCCCGCTGGTAAGCCGTATCAGTGATTCCATTTCCTGTGCCAGGGTTTCGGGTACTTCATTACCCTCTATTGGGTCAACATCAGGTGGCAAAGGAATTGTTCTGCGTGCTTCCCCCTCTCTTGAAATAGTCGGGCGTACATGCAGGATCACTTCACCATTTTCGGCAATGTGCGGTGTAATGAACATCACGATACCCACAGGCAGTGAATGAATAGTTGTATCAAATGACGTTGATTGATTACCCAGACCGGAACTCAGTGTTTCAGAGTCAATCGTAAAAAACACCTTGTTCTCAACCCGTTTCAGAATTGCCGTCTGGTTATTCAAGGCCATCAATTGCGGGCTTGAAAGCACTTTGACATCGCCAAACTCATCCAGCAGTCTGAGCGTGGTGTCAAACGAGTTGCCTGAATTATCAGACTCTGCATAATCCAGAACCAGACCGGCCGCACCCGAGGCAACTGACAGGGGAGATCCAATCGTCTCTATAGAAAGACCCAGCGCTCCTAAAGTGATATCGGTCCAGTCTATCCCGGCCTGGTATTCATCGCTCAGGGTGACTTCGATAATGGATGTTTGAATCAGCACCTGGCGCCGGACATTATTCATTATCTTGTCGATAAATTCCTGAATCATGACGTGTTGTTTTGTGGTTGCATTCACCGAGATCGTCCCGGTTTCAGGACTGGTGATCACGGCGTCCGAGAGCGGAACTTCAATGCCCGATGAGGCAGTGACTTTTTCACCGATGATGGCCTGGATATTAGTGGTGATCGCCACCCAGAAACGGTTTAACGAAGTGCTGGTCAGGTCAGTCGTTGAGTTATTTCCGGAAAATGCACCGCCACCTTTTCCGCCCCCCTCGCTACCACCCGAGACAGAAGTACTGGTTGCCAGTGATGTCGCCACACTATTCGTATTCACCGTATCGCGGGCAATATTCAGATAATTAATCTGGTAGGTTCTGAAAAAGGGGACATCCGGTTCGACAAACAGGTTGTCTCCCCTGAATTCATAACGCATGTCGATCTGGCGGACGATGCGATCGAGGATCTGGGGCAAGGTTTGATCAACCGCGTTGATAGTGACATTCCCATCGATGCGCGGGTCGATATCAACATTGATCCTGGCATCACGGGCCAGTGCAAACAGCAGTTCCTTGGCCGGCACTTCATTAACAACGACTGTGTATTTTTCCAGTTCCACAGGCGCTTGTGGTGCGGGCAGGATCGGGGTTTTCTGGACCAGTTCCGGAATTTGTCCGGCTGGTTTTTCATCGCTTTTTATATGGCCGGCGGATGGCTCAAAAGGCCTGGGTTCGATTTCGGCACAGCCGAATACCAGTAGCGCAACAATGCCAAACAGCACCGGTTTTAACTTGTTCAACACAATATCCCCCCACATAGTCCACTTACAGGCTATCTGATTATAATCTACAGAACATTAATCTCATATATATATGATGATCAAAGACTTTTATGTATTAATAATGGCCTGTATATAATTGATGTGCAAAGCTTGCATACCGTATCGGTACCGGAAAAAACCACTGACTCCGGTGGCAATAATCTTAACTGATCAATCAGTAACTTTGCCTCATCACTCGAAAGCGAAGGCTCTCCCCATTCAATGAGCTTGGCATAGTGCTCTTTATCAAGCAAATAATCTGCCAACCCCTTGCCGGTTTCATCCCCGGATGATGCTGCCATACTACTTTCAGAGATTACAGGTTCCTCAGTCTGCCCTGCCGGTGGCTGCCTTTGATGTTCAGCAAATAATTCAGTCTGTATTGCCAACTTAATCGTCTGGGCATCCGGAGTGTCTGTCATGGGCGACGCACTCACCCTCACCCTGTCTGAATATACAGTATCATGCTGTGGATGGTAGATAGTTTCAACAGGGTCCGCCGTGGTGGTTGTTTCTATATCGGGTCGATCCGCGTCCGCCTGAACTTCCTGATGAGCGGAATCTTTCCCATCTTCTGGTGCCGAAACTGCTGTTGTCTTCCAGCCATTAAAGCTCTCCAGCAGTTGATTAAATGGCAGCAGCCAACCCGCCAAAAAAAGCAGGATGACAACCCCGGCAACCACCACAGAATAACGAAAATGTTGCCAACCGGCGACAAACTCACTGTCTTTTGCAGCAATGCTGACCTGTTTTGCAGAGACTTTGTGCAGGTTTGCCGCATAAGCAGCAAGCATGGCCTTGTCTGCCAATATGTTAATACGGCGCAGCAGTCCCCTGGAGTATCGGGCGATCACACGAATCGAGGCATCACTGAATACCTCGCCACCCCGGTATCCGCAGGCACGCAAGCGGGAATTCAGGTAGTCCTTAATCTCATTGTTGTTTAATGGATTGAGGTAAAAGCTGTAAGTAATCCGTTCCTTGAGTTGCCGTATATTTTTCTGGGACAACATATGGTCCAGTTCCGGCTGCCCGAACAGGGCTATTTGTAATAATTTGTGCTGATGTGTTTCAAGATTGCTCAACAACCGGATTTCTTCCAGTGTGGCCAGCGGCATACTCTGTGCTTCCTCGACAAACAACACTACCTGGCGGTTTTCGGCATGCCGTTGCAACAAATAATGCTGCAAACTCTGCATGACCCTGAGGCGGTCATCATGCGCATTGATTGCCAGCTTTAACTCTATGGCAATAGCATGCAGGATGTTGTCCGGAGAAAGTCTGGGATTGGCAAGATAGACTACCTCGACTTTTTCCGGCAGTTCGACTGCCAGCATCCGGCACAACATGGTCTTGCCGCTGCCAACTTCACCCACCACCTTGACGATCCCTTCACCACTGGTAATGGCATACATCATGGCATTGAGAATGGCGCCACGATTTCCTCCCGGGAAAAACAGGCTGGTGTCCGGGGTAATCCTGAATGGTGGCTGATCCAGACTGAAATATTCGTAATACACTCTATTTCTCCTCGCTGTTACCCAGACGTTCCAGCCTGCTATACAGTGTAGTACGGTTTACCCCGAGTAATCTTGCGGCCTGGCTCAGATTGCCGTTGCTCATCTCCAGTGCGGTATTGATGTAGTGCCTTTCCAGATCGCCAAGAAAATCGTCCAGTCTGAACTTCTGATCCAGCAGATTATTGCGTACCTGGTCCTCAATATCTTCATATTCACCAACCCCTCTATAAGGTGTAATACTCTCAAGTTCCGCCTCCAACTGTGCCCTGCTGACAGTTTTGCCTGGATATTTTGCACCAAGCCGGATAACAATATTCCGTAACTCACGGATGTTGCCTGGAAATTTATATTTCTGAAGCAGTTCTTCCGCCTCATCACTCAACGTATAGCGGCCGCCTGTTGACGAATATATTTTTATAAAATGATCCTGCAGGATCAGGCAGTCATTTCCGCGTTCATGCAAAGGTGGAACATTAATGGTGAGCACACTCAGGCGATGATAGAGATCCTGACGAAATGTTCCCTTCCGCACGGCTTCTCTCAGATCACGATTGGTTGCGGCAATGATACGTGCGGAAGATCGCCTCGGTTGTGTTTCACCGATACGGTAATATTCGCCGTTCTCCAGCACCCGTAATAATTTTGATTGCAGATCAACTGGCAGGTCGCCAATTTCATCAAGGAACAGACTGCCTTCACTGGTTTCTTCAAAAAAACCTGTCTTGAGTTTTATGGCGCCGGTAAACGCCCCTTTGCTGTGCCCGAATAACTGTGCTTCAAGCAACTCGGGAGTGAAAGCGGCGCAGTTAAGGGTTAAAAACGCAGACCTGACGCGTGAACTCAGATTATGCAGACTCTCGGCAACCAGTTCCTTACCGCTGCCGGATTCCCCTTCTATCAATACCGGGAAGGGTGAATCGGCAAACTGCCGGATAAGATCGCGCAGGGTTTCAATCGCCGGACTTTCCCCGATTAGCTTGTCCTTGTCTATTTCAATGTGTTGTTGTGCCCGTTCTGCTGTGAGCATCATGACCTGATGGGCCAGCCGTGCCTTCAACAAGGAGATATCACAAGGTTTGGGAATGAAATCAACAGCTCCCAGTGTGAGCGCATGTTGAATGTTGGCCTGTTCGTTTTGTCCGGACAGGATCAATATTTTGATATTACGGTTCAGATTCAGCAGATCACGAATGAGCGCAAAACCTTCTTCAGGTGAATGCGGTTTGGGCGGCAACCCCAAATCCACCAGTGCCAGTGACGGGATTTCTTCCAGGGTGTGTAACAGTTTATTGGCTTGAGTACGGGTTTCCGCCGGATATATAAGATAATCATCCTGCAAAACCATGCCAAGAGATTCAATAATCAGGGAATCATCATCGATCAGCAATAGCCGTATTCTGGTTTCAACACCGGATCCGGAAACATTGCTGGATTTGTCAGACAAGCCGGCAACTCCGTCTGAAATCAGTCTGGAACTGTCTAAACACAGAGGACACAAAAAACGTGAAGGATTTTAAATATTAAAACCATGATTAAGTACTTATATCTTTATAGTTACCCCGTGTGCCTCCGTTCTTTTATGCCCTTTTGGTGCTCCGTGATTTCCCTGTTTTTAATATTATAGTATTCCTATCCTGCCGATACCTTTTTCTCGCTTCGGCGCTTGCTTAAAATCAGGTTTTTCCAGATGGCCTCTGATGCCTCAGACTGGTTCATGGTATACATATGCAATCCGGGCGCGCCATGCCCCAGCAGGTTTTCACATAGCTGTGTGGTGACATCAATACCGAAATCACGGATTGCCTTTCTGTCATCACCAAATTCCTGCAACCTCTTGAGTATCCAGCGGGGAATTTCAGCACCACAGGCATCCGAAAAACGCACCAGTTGTGTACAGTTAACTATAGGCATGATGCCGGGCACGATCGGAACATCAATGCCCAGTCTTTCACAACTGTCGATAAACCTGAAATAGGCATCCGGATTGTAAAAATACTGTGTAATGGCAGAGTTGGCGCCCGCATCAATTTTGCGCTTGAAGTTCTCCAGGTCCTTTTTCGGACTGGGTGCCTGGGGATGAAATTCGGGATAGGCTGCTACTTCAATATGGAAATGATCGCCGGTTTCCTTGCGTATGAATTCGACCAGTTCATTGGCATAACGTAATTCACCATAACTCGCCAGCCCGGATGGCATATCACCACGCAAGGCCACGGTGTGTTTAATACCGGCCGCTTTGTAGATATTCAATACGTCCTTGATATCGGAAGTCAGGTAACCGATACACGAGATATGCGGTGCCGCTTCGATGCCGGTTTTTTCGCGGATATCCTGGACCGTTTCAAAGGTACGTTGACGCGTACTGCCACCGGCGCCAAAGGTAACGGAGAAAAAATCAGGATTGTATTTCGCCAGACTTTCCGTCGTCATCTGTAACTTGCCGGCGGCTTCAGGAGTCCTGGGCGGAAAAAATTCAAAACTGAATTTGGGCTCGTATTTCTTTTGTGATTCCATTACATCAGTGACTGGTGATTAGTGATTAGTGATTAGTGATTAGTAACGATAGTAATCCGGTTTGTACGGACCGTCGACGGACACACCGATATATTCCGCCTGCTCTTTTGTTAATGATGTGAGATTGACGCCGATCTTTTTCAGATGCAGGGTGGCCACTCTTTCATCAAGATGTTTAGGTAAAGTATAAACTTCGTTTTTATAATCTTTATGATTATTCCAGAGCTCGATCTGCGCCAGAACCTGGTTGGTAAATGATGCTGACATGACAAAACTCGGGTGACCGGTTGCACATCCCAGGTTTACCAGTCGCCCTTCGGCCAGCAGTATAATGCGCTTGCCGCCGGGGAATATCACATGATCGACCTGTGGCTTGATGTTTTCCCATTTGTACTTCCTGAGACTGGCGACATCGATCTCGCTATCGAAATGACCGATGTTACAAACTATCGCCTCATCCTTCATCGCCAGCATATGATCGTGGGTGACCACATTAATATTGCCTGTGGCTGTAACAAAAATATCTGCCTGGGCGGCCACATCATCGACCCTGACCACACGATAACCTTCCATTGCTGCCTGCAAAGCACAGATCGGATCAACCTCGGTTACCCAGACTGTTGCGCCCATGCCCGTCATTGCCTGCGCACAACCCTTGCCTACATCACCATAACCGCAGACCACGATAATTTTGCCGGCAATCATGACATCAGTGGCACGCTTGATACCATCAATCAATGATTCACGGCAACCATAAAGATTATCGAACTTGGACTTGGTGACAGAATCATTCACATTGAAGGCGGGCACCAGCAATGTGCCTTTCTTCATCATTTCATAAAGACGATGGACACCGGTGGTGGTCTCTTCCGAAAGGCCTTTTACGTCTTTCATCAGATCCGGATATTTCTGGTGCATGTGCAAAGTGAGATCGCCACCATCATCCAGGATCATGTTCGGGCGCCAGTTGTCCGGCCCGAATATGGATTGTTCGATGCACCACCAGAATTCTTCTTCCGTCTCGCCCTTCCACGCGAACACCGGCACCCCGGCAGCGGCAATTGCTGCAGCCGCATGATCCTGTGTCGAGAAAATATTACAGGAAGACCAGCGTACTTCTGCGCCCAGCGCAGTTAATGTCTCGATCAGAACAGCCGTTTGTATAGTCATGTGCAGGCAACCGGCGATGCGTGCACCCTTGAGCGGTTTCTGGCCCTGATGCTCTTCACGCAGGGCCATCAGTCCAGGCATTTCTTTTTCAGCAATCGCGATTTCCTTGCGGCCCCAGCCGGACAGTGTGATATCTGCGACTTTATAATCCGGTTTTAAATTCTTGACAGGTTGACTGCTCATACAGATGACTCCTGAAAAATATTCGTGGTTATGCGACTGCTTCTTTTACGCCCAGTTCAGAGCGCAGTGCCTCTGCCTTGTCGGTCTGTTCCCAGGGTAATTCCACATCTGT
>MGYU01000001.1:10591-20675 GCA_001801885.1 Gammaproteobacteria bacterium RIFCSPLOWO2_12_47_11 | reverse complement strand
TTCATCTCGGTACAGGCAATTATCATGCACGTACGGCCAGGTTATATACAGATTATGGACTGCTGACCGCTGATCAGGCCGTAGGTGAAGACGTAAATAAAATATTTCATCAGCTCACCGGTCTGGGCCGGGCGACCAAGATGAAAAAACTGCTGCAATCCCCGTTCACATTGCACAAGGCATTACTGGAATATGTTCGTGCCGAGACGAAGAACGCCAGAGACGGTAAACAGGCCCGTATCATTGCCAAGATGAATGCACTGGTGGAACCGGAGTTTATCCGGTCCCTGTATGAGGCGTCACAGGCGGGTGTGAAGATTGATCTGGTTGTGCGGGGTGTCTGTTGTCTACGCCCCGGCATCAAGGGTGTTTCGGAAAACATCAGTGTGCGCTCTATCATCGGCCGGTTCCTCGAACATACCCGCGTCTTTTATTTTTATCATGGTGGGGAGGAACTGCTGTTCTGCTCCAGTGCGGACTGGATGCCGCGAAATTTATTCAATCGCGTGGAAGTCTGTTTCCCGATTGATGAAAAGCGCCCGCGTGATCAAATTATGAACTTCGGTTTGTTGAATTATCTTTCAGACAATACCCAGGCCTGGATACTGCAACCTGACGGCAATTACAAGCGGGCCAGGCCCGGCGCACATAAACCACGTTCGGCACAGCAATCATTACTGGAATATTATTGTCAGTGATCAGGAAAACTCCAGACTGACCTTCAGCGTCTTCAGGTAATCCACTTCGAGAGCAAGATCAGCCTCTGTTAACGGGTGTGTCGATAGCCAGTTATCAGGGAATTTCATTTTAATCCTGTTCTCCTTGTAGGAGATTTTCAGTTCCTTGTATGAGTGGCCTGCGCGGCTTCTGTTCAGCACAACGGCCAGTCTGAGCAGCATGATCAAATGACGGATTTTTTGCCGGGTGTCGTCCGCTAGTGATTCCAGTTCTTCCATGGCGATTTTGCGTCGATGCGAACGCACTATCAGGGCCAGGTAATTTTGTTCTTCGCGGGAAAACCCGGCAAGCTCGGAATTATTCAACAGATAACCGGCATGTTTATGGTGCTGGCTGTGGGCTATGGCCAATCCGATTTCATGCAACCTTGCCGCCCAGCGCAATAATTTTATATCGGTTTCCGGGTTAAGGTTCATATCCTGTTGCAGCTGTTCAAAACAGAGAGCCGATATCTGTTCCACGCGTCCTGCCTGCTGCCGGTCGATGCCGTAACGGCTGATCAATTCCTCAACGGTTTTTTCACGGATGTCCTGGTTTTTCTGCCGTCCGATCATATCCAGCAACAGGCCTTCCCGTAAGGCGCCATCAGAGACCTGCATGCTCTTGATTTCCAGAGCGTCGAAGATGGCCAACAGGATTGCCAGACCGCCTGCCAGCACCGGGGCGCGGTTTGCGTCAAGGTTGGGAAATTTCAGATTCTTGAAATGCCCGGCATCAATCACCGCATCCTTGAGCTTGTCCAGGCCTTCATCGCGTATCGCCGGGTCATCGCCGGAGTTCCGGGCCAAATCACGAATGGTTTGTATGGTACCGGATGAACCGAACACGGTGTCCCAACCCGTACGTTTGTATATCAATTCGATCGATTCCAGTTCCTGGCGCGCAAACAGGATCGCCTTGCGCATTTTTTTTGTACTGATCTCTCCTTCCGGGAAATATTTGCTGGTCATATTAACGCAGCCCATATACAGGCTTTCGATCAGCTGCGCCTGATTGCCTTTACCAATAGCAAGTTCGGTGCTGCCACCACCAATATCGATCACCAGGCGTTTTTCCGAATCGCTGAAATTGCTGTAACTCACACCGGAAAAAATCAACCGGCCTTCCTCGCGTCCGGAGATAATTTCAACCGGATGCCCCAGCGCCTGTCTGGCTTTTTTTAGAAAGGCATTGCTGTTTTTGGCCTGGCGCAGGGTATTGGTGCCCACGGCCCGCACATTGCGTGAGGGAATATCCTTGATCCGCTGGCCAAATTTTTGCAGACATTCAATGGCACGCTCACTGGTCGCATCATCCAGCCGGTTTTTATTGTCCAGGCCCGCCCCGAGCCTGACCACGTCTTTCAGCCTGTCGATAATCTGGATGCGACCGTCTGTTACTGCAGCGATCACCATATGAAAACTATTGGAGCCGAGGTCTATTGCTGCGTAGGTTTCAGATGGGGCAGACATGCTGTGAAGTTCGTTAATCCCGTTCTGGTTTGATCAAGTCAGGTCATGATGCAATCATGCTATGATTAATGACTATAAGGGATTTGCTATCCACAACCAAATGATAAATTGATGAAGAAACAGACACTGTTAATCATGCGTCATGCCAAATCCGACTGGTCGGCGAATATGGAGGATTTTGATCGGCCCCTGAACCGGCGTGGACTCAAGGAAGCGGCAAAAATGGGCAAATGGCTAAGAAAACAAAAAATCATGCCAGACCGCATCGTCTGTTCACCGGCCATGCGGGCCAGGCAAACAATAGAAATTGTTTGTGAGCAATTGCGCAAGCATGCCCCCGCTATCACCTGGGATGAACGGATCTATGAAGCAAGGCTGGACGACCTGTTAAAGGTGATTGCGGAGCATGGCAAAAATGCAGAATGCGTGCTGCTTACCGGGCATAATCCGGGACTGGACCATCTGGTCAATCACCTGTCAAAAGACAGTTCGCCACATACCGAGGTTGGAAAATTAATGACCACGGCGACCATTGCCATACTGGAGTTTGGGGAGAAAGGTATTAGTGATAAACAGGGATCAGGGAAAGTGGTGAAATTGGCAAGACCGAAGGAAATATAAATTTAATCATTCATTCGTCATGCTGGGCTTGTTACAGCATCCAGTCTATTTAAACACTAACCAATCGACAGACATACACGGATGTATTAATGCCGCGATGACATGGAGTCAATGAGCGGCCTGACCCTATTGATTTCTGCTTGAGCCACCTTGTTAGGCTATTTACTTTAATTAAATTATTATTGCGAATCTCCAACTACACGCACCCATTCTTCAAAAGATTCTGCAACCCAATTATTTCCTGGTTTCAACATTTTTACGTCATATTGCCGTGGTTTGCCACCAAACCAATTGAACCATTCATTAGATGGTGTATGGACAAGTGGAACATCAAATTCTTTGATATAAAATTCTGTTCCGTCAGGGAAATCCGATTTCTTCGGCAAATTTATTTTCATTTTCTTTTCAATTTTTACGTGGACTCATGAAAACAGTGTCCACTTTTGTGGGGGAAGATCGGCGTCGATATTGAGCCATTTGTTAGGATCCATTATCTAAACCCAACCAATGGACATATGTTATCTAATAACTTTCTAGTTAATTCTTCTAATGGGCCAAATACTGGAACTGTTTTAAATCCTGATTGGATATAGCGGAGTTCAGTAGATTTATGAAGATCACTAATTATATTTAGAATATCAATTTCGTAATTTGTTAAATTAAAATGTTGTTCAATTCCATTTTCTACGGCTACTTCCCAGCACGCTAACAGGTTATGACTTATCTTTTTCATATCATCAAGAGACATACCAACATGAAGTAGATATGCTTTTATTATTAATTCAATAGAATGTGCAACTAAAAACATCACTGGCATTGGCGCATGTATTTCATAACCTTCTCTTGTGCCTAAAACATCATCGGCAGCAAGTGCTGAATCAAAATAATCTCTCGCATATCGGGCTAATCCAATGGGTGTGGTTCGTGCCATATTGCTTATGGAGCCTAACTATATTTTAAGGGACAGTTTGTCCGATATGCATTTATAGGAATCACTGTGGACATGGCGGGAACCTCCTTATTTTCATTCGTCTATCACTGATAGCTGAGTATAGTCATTCGATATTAATTATGTCCACATTGCTGATTTCGATATCTGAGATTTCCGTTGTTAATACCCCCTTAAGACTCGCCGAGGAGATGAGGCGTTATAGGGTCATTTGTGCCGGATGCACAAATGAGCGGACCTGAAGCAGGGATGATGAATGTCCGCGACCCGTTATAACGACGCATGGACTAGGGGCGCCGAAGGCCGAGTCGCCGGGGCGTCCTCTTTCTTGGTCACTTCTTGTGGGACGAGCAACAAGAAGTGACCCGCCATCAAGCGGAACTTGATCTTAAAAAGAAATAGATGTTAATGATTACGTTGTTATTAAAAGCTTCCCTGCGTCTGGATACTGGACATTCCCTGTCCAGTAAGTCGAGCGAGATTATTTCTCGGCAACGATATACACCACCCATCCTGCATCGGCTTCGCCCTGCGTTGCCGGTGTAAAAACACCATTGCCCTCCTTGTCTTTGCCGGTGCCTTCCCAGTAAATGGTTGACTTGAAACCGGCCTCGGCCAGCATTTCAATCAATTCCGGCAGTGTCCATACGCGCCAGTCATAAATAAAGGCGTCTTTCAGTTTTGATCCGTCCTTGAATTTATAATGGATCTTGAACAGGCCATGACCATCGATGGGATTGTAACTGACCTGGTCCCAGACGTAGATGAATTTGCCGTAGTCTCTTCTTTCTTCCATTTCACGGAAGGCCTCAAATCCGCCAAAGGCATCCAGGAAAAAGACTCCGTCTTTTTTAAGCCCTTTATAGGCATTGCGAAAATATTTGATCATGGTGGATCGATCCTTGAAGACCCAGTAGCTGAAATTCATGGCGAGTACCAGATCAACCGGATCATTCCGGATCTGCATAACATCTTCATTCAGCAACAAGATTCGTTTTTTCTGTGCGCGGGTCAGCCGGGACAGATTGTTGTTCCTGCCCCAGTCCAGGACGGCCTGATCGTGATCTACACAAATTGCATGATTGCCGTTCCGGCGTCTCACCCATTCGCAGGAGGTGTTGGCCGTACCGCAGAAATCTTCACGCAGGGTCTTAGCGTTTCTTTTGCGCAGGGAACGGAAAGTGTGGTCTATAAAATCAATTTCACCTTTGACATTCTGTACCGAATATTCATAGAGCTTGTGTTTGTCGGCGCGGCAGGCCTGGGTTGGTTTTTTCTTTTTGTTTTTCGTGGTAGTAGCCATCAGTAATCTAAAGTTTTTCCGTTTTATGCATTTAAACACAAACGGCTATTTTAAGTGAATTCGATCAATATCGCATGGATTGAAATAATCAGCCCTGGTCCGGCGGGCCAATAAAAAACCCCGCTTCATGCGGGGTTTTTGTGTGACAAATAATTGACAACCACTTACATCATGCCGCCCATGCCCTCCATGTCCGGCATGTGCTGGTGTTTCTCTTCCTTGGGCTGTTCTGCGATCATGGCCTCTGTGGTAATCAGCAGTCCGGCCACTGAGGCAGCGTTCTGCAATGCCAGGCGTGTGACCTTGGTCGGATCGAGAATACCCATCTCGATCATGTCGCCGTATTCACCGGTGGCGGCGTTGAAACCATAGTTACCTTTGCCTTCCATAACCTTATTGACAATTACGGAGGGTTCATCGCCGGCATTCTGTACGATCTGGCGTAACGGTTCCTGGATGGCGCGCCGGATGATATTGATACCGGTATGCTGCTCATCATTATCACCCTTGAGTTTGTTCAGTGCAGACAGTGAGCGTAAAAATGCGACACCGCCACCCGGCACCACACCTTCCTCGACCGCCGCACGGGTGGCATGCAGGGCATCTTCCACCCGGGCCTTCTTTTCTTTCATCTCGACTTCGGTTGCGGCACCCACCTTGATGACGGCCACGCCACCGGCCAGTTTGGCCACGCGTTCCTGCAGTTTCTCCTTGTCATAGTCACTGGTCGCATCCTCGATCTGTTTGCGGACCTGGTTAATACGGGCCTCGATGTCCTTGGTTTTGCCGGCGCCATCAATGATGGTGGTGTTTTCCTTGGTGATCTGCACCTTCTTGGCGGTACCGAGATCGTCAAGACCGACCTTCTCCAGGCTCAGACCGAGTTCTTCCGAGACCACAGTGCCGCCGGTCAGGATGGCGATGTCTTCCAGCATGGCCTTGCGCCGATCGCCAAAGCCGGGCGCCTTAACCGCTGCAGTCTTGACTATGCCGCGGATAGTGTTGACCACCAGTGTCGCCAGTGCCTCGCCTTCCACATCTTCAGCAATAATCAATAATGATTTGCCTGATTTAGCCACGGCCTCAAGCACCGGCAACATCTCGCGGATGTTGGAGATTTTCTTGTCATGTAACAGGATGCAGGGGTTTTCCAGTTCCACACTCATGGACTGCTGGTTATTGATGAAGTAAGGGGACAGGTAGCCGCGGTCAAACTGCATACCTTCGACGACCTCCATATCCATTTCCAGCGAGGTGCCTTCTTCGACCGTAATAACGCCTTCTTTACCGACCTTGCTCATCGCCTCGGCGATCTTGTTCCCAATCGATTCGTCGGAGTTGGCGGAGATGGTGCCAACCTGGGCAATGGCCTTGTGATCGGAACAGGGTTTAGAGAGCTTCTTCAATTCTTCCACGATGGCCACTACGGCCTTGTCGATGCCGCGTTTGAGGTCCATCGGGTTCATGCCCGCAGCAACCGACTTCATGCCCTCGGTCACTATGCTTTGGGCCAGCACGGTTGCCGTGGTGGTGCCGTCACCGGCAAGATCAGAGGTCTGGGATGCCACTTCCTTGACCATCTGCGCGCCCATGTTTTCAAACCTGTCTTTCAATTCGATTTCCTTGGCGACCGATACACCGTCTTTGGTGACGGTGGGGGCGCCAAAACTTTTTTCCACCACCACATTACGGCCTTTAGGGCCGAGTGTGAGCTTTACCGCATTGGCCAGTGTGTTGATGCCTTTCAGCATCCGCTGGCGTGCGTCATCACCGAATTTAATTTCTTTTGCACTCATTGTAGTCATTCCTCTTTAAACGTAATTCATGAATTCAAACTGTGTCATCAGCTTTTTATTTGCCTGTGATAACGCCCATAATGTCGTCTTCACGCATTACGAGATATTCTTCATCGTTCATTTTCACCTCGGTGCCGGAATACTTGCCGAACAGCACCGTGTCTCCGACTTTGAGATCAACCGGCCGTCTTTCGCCGTTATCCAGTATCTTGCCTGGGCCAACGGCAATGACTTTCCCTTTGATCGGTTTTTCTGCGGCCGAGTCCGGGATGACGATGCCACCCGAGCTGGTGCGTTCCTCTTCCGTGCGCTTGATGATCACGCGATCTTGCAGTGGACGAATCTTCATAGCTTTCCTCTCCTGAAATTCGAGTTGTTATAAGTAAAGTGTTATTAGCACTCATAATTAGTGAGTGCTAATTATAGAAATAGACGGTGAACTGTCAAGTGGTTACTGATTAATGTTCATCCTTGTGAAATTCGCCTTCAATAACAACAGGTTGCGATTCATGAGGGCGCACATGCAGGACAAAAAACCGGCGTATGAGTAAGGAAACCAACCACTGGCGCACCCGGGGAATCAGGCAGACAAACCCCAGGACATCCGTAAAAAAGCCCGGAGTAAGTAACAACACACCTGCAATCAACAAGATCAGGCCTTCTATCAATGACCCCGCGGGCAGTTCTCCCTGATCCATGGACTGCCTGATTTTGGCCAAGGTCATCAGCCCCTGTATGCGCAGCAGAAATACGCCAACAAAGGCCGTCAAGATGATCAGTGCCAGGGTCGGAACAGCGCCGATTAGCGTACCGACCTGGATCAACAGATAGATCTCTGTCAGCGGAACAAATATAAACAGCAGGATGAGTAATTTAAACAAAAGGAATTATTTAGTCCTGGTATAGATCGGCCGGGTTATATGAAAAGTATAATTTAATGTATGACTTGATTAGGGAATTTCAGGCCCAGCGTATAAAATGCGCGCAGATATATCAAATGACAAAGCCCGGATCAGCGCGCCCCATGAATGAAGACAGCCAATATCTGCTGGTTTTAACCACCTGTCCAGGATCGATAACCGCCAAACAGATTGCCCAGGACCTGGTCGCCAACGGCCATGCCGCCTGCGTCAATATATTTCCCGGTGTACATTCCTATTTCAAATGGGGCAACAAGGTGGACTTCAAGGATGAGTATCTGCTGGTTATAAAAACCACCCGCAAGCGTTATTCCAATGTAGAAAAGACCATCCTTTCACTGCATCCCTACGAACTTCCGGAGATCATTGCTGTCCCTATCAGCAACGGCCTTGAAGGCTATTTAAACTGGATAGACCAGGTCACCAATTAGTAGTCCGTTGAAAATTTCAGCGCGTGCCATTACTGTGTTACTCGAGGGCTCAAAATGTTCATTTACTATTGTGTAAACACAGCTTTGTTGCCCTCGCGCGCCGCGTACTGGCTGCGCTTGTTACATTTTTCAACGTCCTCCAAATGACCACTTCAGCAATGAGGACAGCATTAACTGCATTCGTTGTCTGTTTATTTGTGCTCGTAAGCTTTCCCGCGCAGGCAGGTGGATCATTCAGTGACAGACTCGGTAATTTATTCGGAAAGTTTGACAAGAATACAGCGCAGGAAGAGGAGATCCTCGATCCGGATGTGGCCTTTATACTTTCAGTGGATGCTCCGGACGCAAAGACTGTTGTATTACGCTGGGAGATAGCTGATGGTTATTATCTCTATCGTGACAATTTCAGATTTGCTATCACTGATGCAGGTGTTACACCCGGTGCGGCGTTATTGCCACCGGGAAAACTGAAGAATGATCCCGATTTCGGGAATGTTGAAGTTTATTATCATGTTGCGGAAATAAAACTGCCATTAAAACGCCAGACCGCAGATGAGCAGGAGATAAACCTTGCTGTCACCTATCAGGGTTGCAAGGAAGACATTATTTGTTATCCGCCAGTCAATAAAATAATTCCAGTATTTTTGCCGGCAAGTATTGGCGGAGTCGATATTGGTGCACCGGTGATAGCTGCTGTTCAGCCAAACAACGCGGGTGTTATTTCACGCCAGGATGCGATCAGCAGCAGTCTGAGGGATGATGGTGTGTTGGCCAATATGCTGGTGTTCCTTGGTTTTGGCCTGCTGCTCGCCTTTACCCCGTGTATATTTCCGATGATCCCTATCCTGTCGGGCATCATTGTGGGTCACGGACACAAGATAACATCCTATCATGCGTTCATGTTGTCACTGGTCTATGTGCTTGCAATGGCACTGACTTATGCCATCCTCGGGATGATCGCCGGATCATTTGCATTTAATCTGCAGGCCGCTTCACAGAATGTCTGGGTCATCACTTTTTTCAGCGGCGTATTTGTTTTATTGTCGTTGTCAATGTTTGGTTTTTACAAGTTGCAATTGCCGGGTATTTGGCAAACACGGCTGACAGAGCTGGGAAACAAGCAACAGCATGGCAGTCATATGGGTGCCGCTGTGATGGGTGTGTTGTCCGCCATTATTGTGGGCCCTTGTGTTGCCCCGCCACTGGCAGGCGCCTTGATCTATATCAGCCAGACCGGTGATGCATTGCTGGGCGGCGGCGCATTATTTGCGCTGGGGCTCGGCATGGGTCTGCCATTACTTGTGATAGGCACGTCAGCAGGCAAGTTATTGCCCCGGGCCGGTGCCTGGATGGAAACCATTCAAAAAATATTTGGCGTGGTCATGTTGGGGGTTGCAATCTGGTTTATGGAAAGAGTGTTGCCGGGGCCTGCGGCAATGTTGCTGTGGAGTGCATTGATTGTTGTGACGGCCCTGTACATGGGTGCACTGGATACCCTGTCACCTGGAGCAACCTGGCAAAAATTATGGAAAGGAATCGGCATCGTTATGCTGGTTTATGGTGTGGTCTTGATCATCGGTGCCGCCAGTGGTGGCCAGAATGTATTCCGGCCCTTGCAGGGTATGGCATATCAATCTGCAAAAGCCGGAGAGTTGACGTTTGAAAAGATTAAAACTGTGGACGATCTGGATCGCATGCTGGCTGATTCCGAATGGAAGAACCAGCCAGTCATGCTGGATTTCTATGCCGACTGGTGTATCACCTGCAAGGAGATGGAAAAATATACCTTTTCTGATCCTGCGATACATGCCGCCTTGCAGGATGTGAAACTGCTGAAGGCGGATGTCACTGCCAACGATGAATACGATCAGGCAT
>MGYU01000001.1:0-10577 GCA_001801885.1 Gammaproteobacteria bacterium RIFCSPLOWO2_12_47_11 | reverse complement strand
GGGATTATAGGCCCTCCGGCGATCCTGTTTTTTATACGAGGCGCTGAACAAAGGAATTATCGCCTGGTTGGTTTTGTCCAGCCTGGGGACTTCGTCGAACATATCAAACAAGTCAGAGCACGGTGAAAAGCAGGGCCCTGTTAACGGGCGTTTTAATCGCCTTTGTTGCCGGTGTGGCCGGGTTTCTGATACAGCAACAGTTTACCGAAATTCCCCATCAGCGTGTCTCGCTTGGCCAAGTCCCGGAAAAATCTCTTATAGGGGAACTGCGTCCTGATTTCAGTTTGCCGGACAAGGATGGCAACATGCGGTCTGTGCAGGAATGGGATGGCCAGGTCCTGGTCATTAATTTCTGGGCGACCTGGTGTCCGCCCTGCCGTGATGAGATCCCGGAATTCATCAAACTCCAGAACAAATATGCGGCGCAGGGTTTGCAATTTATCGGCATAGCCTTGCATAAGCCGGAAGAGGTACAGGGCTTTGTTGCCGAGCTGGGGATGAATTATCCGATTCTGGTGGGCGAGGAGGCGGTCATCAGGGTGGCAGGAGATTACGGCAACCAGACCGGGATCTTGCCTTATACAGTCGTGATTGATCGTAACAAGCGTATAGTCTTCGTCAAAAAGGGCGCACTGCATTATGCTGAGGCGGAAGCTATCATCGCGGCTTTGCTGTGACCGGTTTTTTTAATTAACAGATCTCGAAATTCAGTAAAATTCCTGCTAATATGCAGCGAATTGTTGTTAACTTCCTAAAAAATCGGGGAATTCGATGGCTAAATTTCTGGTGCTGCATGGGCCAAATCTCAATCTTTTGGGGCAGCGAGAGCCTGAAGTCTACGGCACCACCACTCTGGACGAGATCAATGAATCTATCCGGGTGCGGGCTGAGAGCAATGGCCATCAGGTGACCTGTTTCCAGAGCAATGCCGAGCATGAATTGGTGAACCGTATTCAGGCGGCCAGCAAGGATAAAACTGATTTTATCATTATCAATCCCGGTGCATTTACCCATACCAGCATCGCCCTGCGCGATGCCTTTCTCAGCGTCAAGGTCCCCTTTATCGAGGTGCACCTGTCGAACGTGTTTGCACGGGAAGAGTTCCGGCGTAAATCCTATTTATCAGATATTGCCTTCGCAGTTATCACGGGGACCGGGGCGATCGGTTATGAGCTTGCTTTACTCGCTGCCGAAAGAAAACTCACCAAACAATAATTAATTGCACATAGACTATGGATATTCGAAAAGTAAAAAAACTGATTGAGTTGCTGGAAGAGTCCAAGGTTTCCGAGATTGAAATTCATGAAGGGGAAGAATCGGTACGCATCAGCCGCCACGGCGGGGTTACCCAGACGATCATGCAGGGGCCCGGATCAATTGATCATATGCATGGTCATCCCGCAATAACACCATCGCCGTCTGTCATACAGCAACCTGCAACGGCAAACGAAACGGGGCACATCGTCAAAGCTCCCATGGTCGGATCCTTTTATGCATCTGCTTCACCGGAAGCGGCGCCCTTTGTCGAGATTGGTCAAACTGTAGAAGTAGGTGATGTGATATGCATTATCGAAGCCATGAAGATCATGAACCAGATCGAGGCAGATGCCAGCGGCGTGATCAGCAAGATTCTGGCCCAGAATGGTGATCCGGTAGAATATGGCCAGCCATTGTTTGTAATTACCTAAATATTCAATTCAGGTTTTTATTAACTGGATTGTTCCGGGAATAACCCTCAATAACATTCAAGAATAATTCATGCTGGATAAAGTCGTTATAGCAAATCGTGGTGAAATTGCCTTGCGTATCCTGCGCACCTGCCGGGAAATGGGGATCAAGACTGTTGCCGTTTATTCCGAGGCAGATCGGGATCTGAAACATGTGTTTCTTGCCGATGAATCAGTCTGTATCGGTCCGGCAGCATCCAGCGAAAGTTATCTGAATATCCCGGCAGTGATCAGTGCTGCGGAAGTTTCTGACGCTGTCGGCATCCATCCGGGATACGGGTTTCTCTCGGAGAATGCGGATTTTGCCGAGCGTGTCGAACAGAGTGGTTTTGTGTTTATTGGTCCGCGCTCCGAAACGGTGCGTCTCATGGGGGACAAGGTTTCAGCCATTACCGCCATGAAACAGGCCGGGATCCCCTGTGTACCGGGTTCTGATGGGGCACTGAGTGATGACGGCGATGAAAATCTGCGCATGGCGCGGACTATAGGTTATCCGGTCATCATCAAGGCCGTTGGCGGAGGTGGCGGCCGGGGTATGCGTGTGGTCCATAGCGATGCGGCCTTACGTAGCGCCATTTCCATTACCCGCATTGAGGCCAAAGCAGCTTTTGGTAATGAGGCTGTATATATGGAGAAATATCTGGAACATCCGCGCCACATAGAAGTACAGGTACTGGCGGATGAACATGGCAATGTTGTCCATTTATGTGAACGCGATTGCTCCATGCAACGCCGCCATCAGAAGGTGATCGAAGAAGCACCGGCACCGGGCATCAGCAAAAAGACCAGAAAGATGATCGGCGATCAATGCGTTGATGCCTGCAAAGCCATCGGCTATCGCGGGGCCGGCACACTTGAATTTTTGTATGAAAACGATCAGTTTTATTTCATAGAAATGAACACCCGTGTACAGGTGGAACATCCGGTCACGGAAATGATTACCGGCGTGGATATCATTCGCGAACAATTGCGGATTGCCAGTGGCGAGCAACTTGGTTACCGGCAGGATGATATCGTGTTTAACGGCCATGCTATTGAATGCCGTCTCAATGCCGAGGATCCGGACACATTCACGCCTTCGCCCGGAGTGATTGAACACTATCATCCCCCCGGAGGATTTGGTGTGCGTGTGGACACACACATTTATGGTGGTTACAAGGTTCCGCCTTATTACGATTCCATGATTGGGAAATTGATCGTGCATGCCAACACCCGTGAACTGGCTATCGCCAGGATGTCTATGGCGCTTTCTGAAATAGTGATCGAAGGTATCAAGACCAATATTCCCCTGCACCAGAAGATTATTGATGATGCGGCCTTCAAGGCCGGTGGTACGGATATACATTACCTGGAAAATAAACTCGGTCTCAAATAGTCAGCCATGCTTTTACCAATTTCAAATCACTCGCCGCTCCAGCGCATCCCTGCGCCTGCGGCATTAGTGCATCCATGCACGTCATCACCAATCACGCACTGACTACCGATAATTCCAATGGCCTGGTTACAACTCACTTTTGAAAGTAACAGGGAAAGCGCCAATACATTATCTGAACTACTGGAGAAGTTCGGTGCGGTCTCAGTCAGTTTGTCTGCGAGCAGTAATGAATTGTTATTTGGGCAGGGCAGTTCCAAATCTGAAGATTTGTGGGAACAGACCCGTGTTACCGCGCTGCTGCATGAAGATACCGATCTGGATACCCTGATTGTGGTGGCACGTAATCGTGTCGGCGCAGATCAGATACGGCAGCATCAAATTGAGTTGATCGAGGACAGGGACTGGGTGAGTGAATACCAGCAAACCCATGGCCCCAGGATTTTTGGAGATCAACTCTGTATCTGTCCCGGCTGGTGTACTCCGCCGGACCATATTCCCAATATCCTGATGCTGGATCCGGGCCTGGCCTTTGGTACCGGCACGCATGACACCACCGGCATGTGTCTGGACTGGCTCGTCGATCATGATGTCTGTGGCAAGCAGGTGATTGATTACGGCTGTGGTTCGGGGGTACTGGCCCTTGCAGCATTGAAGCTCGGTGCAGCACATGCCTGGGCGGTTGACATTGATGCGCAGGCATTGGAGGCGACCAGGGCCAATGCAGACAGAAATCAGTTGTCTGATCAGATCACCATCATGCATCCGGACGCGATCGAATTGCCGGTAGTCGATATGTTGCTCGCCAATGTCCTGCTGAATCCACTCAAGATCCTCGCTACAAAATTTGCCGGACTGGTCTCAGCGGACGGCGTTGTCGTCATATCCGGTATTCTGGCAACACAGGCGGAAGAATGTTTGGCCGCATATCAAAGCTGGTTTAACATGCAGACTCCGGTTTTCCGCCGGGAATGGGCCTTGTTGGAAGGCACCAGGAAATAGTCCGGATCGAGAACAATGACACCCAGTAATATAAATGTTTACTTCCTGCCCAGGTTGTCATAGACAATACCGTATCCATGCCGGACAACTGACCGCCGCCAGGGGGACGGTACGGTGCGGTTTCTGTGGCAGACAATTCAATGCTGTTGAACGGTTGTCTGACAAACCGCTTCCCCGCATTAAGCCGGCCCCGGCAAAAGATATCCAGCAGACAGGAACCGAAACAGCCCCGGCAGATGTTGAGACTGCCGATGAATACAGCCTGGAAGAACCGCAATTCGACATCCCGGAGATCCTGCGTGCAGACGAAGCAGCACCGTTCAGCAAAAAGACCAGAATATTGTGGTCACTGGGAATATTTGTATTGCTGGCCGTTGTTGCAATACAGATTGCCTGGTTTAACCGGGATGATCTGCTGGAACAATATCCGGATCTCAGGCCATGGGCAGAAAAGATTTGTAAAAAACTGCAATGTGAACTGATACGGGTATACAGGACTTCTGAAATAAAACTGCTGAATCGTGATGTACGGTTGCATCCGCATTATTCGAATACGTTGCTGGTCAATGCCACCATGGCCAACTACTCAGCAAAAACACAACCCTATCCCAGCATCCAGTTTTCGCTGTTTGATACCAATGGCAAGATGCTTGCATCACGGCAGTTCAACCCGCAAGAGTATCTGGATAACAGTATTATCATGAATAAAGGCATGATTCCCAATCAGCCGGTGCATTTTGTGCTGGAAGTGACCGGTCCGACCGAAGGTGCAGTCAGTTTCGAGTTCAGATTTCTTTAAACATCGTGATGCAAAACTTTGTTTTACATCGTGCAGTTGATCGCCGGCAATATAAAAAAATATTTATCAATAACTCAACTTTCATCGGCGCTGAATTATAGTTATCATGTCTTCCCCACTTCAAACCGCCGGAATACAAGAAGCGGTGTGTGTATGAAAATTGGATCAATAACATTAAAGAACAATCTGCTACTGGCGCCCATGGCGGGCGTAACAGATAAACCCTTCAGGCAATTGTGCAGGGAACTGGGTGCGGGTCTGGCTGTATCGGAAATGATCACATCCAATATCGCCCTGTGGAACAGCAGAAAATCCAGACATCGTCTTGACCATCGGGGTGAGGACTCACCACGCGCGGTACAGATAGCCGGTGCAGACCCTGACATGATGGCGATAGCAGCCAGACTCAATATGGATAATGGCGCAGAGATTATTGATATCAATATGGGCTGCCCGGCCAGGAAGGTCTGTAACGTAATGGCAGGCTCAGCGCTGTTGCAGAATGAACAACTGGTTACACAAATCCTGGAAAGCGTGGTCAAGGCAGTGACTGTCCCGGTGACACTTAAAATCCGCACCGGCAGTGATAAACAACACCGTAATGCATTAACCATTGCCAGAATTGCAGAACAATCCGGCATCCGGATGCTCAGTGTCCATGGCCGCACCCGTGCCTGCGCCTTTACCGGCGAGGCAGAACATGAAACCGTTGCTGCGATCAAGGCTGCGGTCAATATTCCGGTGGTAGCCAATGGTGACATAAACTCGTCACAGCAGGCTGCAAACATACTTAAACAGACCGGTGTAGATGGCATCATGATAGGCCGTGCCGCCCAGGGCAACCCGTGGATCTTTCGCCAGATCAGCCATTATCTTGCCACCGGCGAATTGCAGTCAGCACCTACCGATACAGAAATTTGCACCACATTAATCAGACATCTGGAAAACCTGTATGGCTTTTATGGAGAATATAGAGGTGTGCGTATAGCACGAAAACATATCGGCTGGTATTGTAAACAGCAGCAGGGGGCCAATATATTCCGGGCACGGGTTAACAGTGTTAAATCAGCACGGGAACAGCTGGAGGCAGTCCGGAATTATTTCGCCACACGGGAAAGAATAACAGTACAAGGACTGGCGGCATGAGTTTATTAAAGGCAGAGCAGCAACATACTCAACCAGAACCGGTGCGGCACGGTAACGGAAATTGTCTCAGCAAGAATGTGCGTATAGCAGTAGAAAGTTATTTCGCCGATATGGATGGCCATGAAGCGAGTAATCTTTATAATCTTTTCATAGAGCAGGTGGAAAAACCCATATTTGAAGTAGTGATGCAGATGACCCGCGGTAATATTACCAAGGCCTCAGAGATTCTTGGGTTAAACAGAGGAACTCTGCGTAGCAGGCTCAAGAAATATGGCCTCGATTAACAGCCTGCTTGCGAGATGATGAAGGTTAAACGGGCGCTGATCAGCGTTTCCGATAAAACCGGTGTAGCTGACTTCTGCCAGGGATTACACCTACTTGGTATAACACTCCTCTCCACCGGTGGCACCGCAAAACTCCTTGCAGAAAATAATACCCCCGTAATTGAAGTATCTGATTACACCGGTATTCCCGAGATCATGGACGGGCGTGTAAAAACATTACACCCGAAAATCCATGGGGCATTACTCGGACGGCGGGGCCAGGATGATGCCGTGATGAAACAACATGACATTGAGCCGATCGATCTGGTCGTGGTGAACCTCTATCCCTTTGAAGCAACTGTCAGCAAACCGGGATGTACACTGGCTGAGGCTATTGAAAAAATTGATATCGGCGGGCCCGCGATGTTGCGTTCCGCAGCAAAGAACCATGCCCGGGTTGGTGTGGTTGTGGATTACGGCGATTATGCGAAGGTGCTGGATGAACTCAGGGCAAACCAGTGCACCTTGAGCGATAAGATGCGCTTTTATCTTGCACAAAAGGCGTTTGCGCATACAGCCAATTACGATGCCAATGTATCCAATTATCTCGGTGCGATGGATGCAGAAGGACTGCATCAGGATTACCCGCTGACCTATACAATGCAATTCATCAAGCAACAGAAGTTGCGTTACGGAGAGAACCCGCACCAGACTGCGGCATTCTATATTCAACCCAATCCGCCCGCCGGCACCCTGGCGAGCGCAAAACAGTTACAGGGCAAGGAGCTTTCCTACAATAATATAGCTGATACCGATGCCGCATTCGAGTGTGTATTGTCCTACCAGGAATCAGCATGTGTAATTGTCAAACATGCCAATCCCTGCGGTGTGGCACTGGGTAAAAATACTCTTGAAGCCTATGAAAATGCCTATGCCACTGATCCAACTTCCGCTTTTGGAGGCATCATTGCGTTTAATCAAATGCTGGATGCAGGAACTGCAAAAGTGATTATTGAGCGCCAGTTTGTGGAGGTGATCATCGCCCCCGATATTGATGTTGCCGCACTAAATATTCTGGGCAGTAAATCCAATGTCCGTGTTCTGGCTGCTGGACAAAGGCAGAAGATTATTCAACAACTCAACCTGAAACGCGTCAGTGGGGGCCTGCTGGTGCAGGATAATGATCTGGGCAAGGTGTCATCATCAAATCTCAAGACCGTCACAAAGCGTGCACCTACGGCAAAAGAATTACAGGATTTATTATTTGCCTGGCCGGTAGTGAAATACGTGAAATCCAATGCCATTGTTTATGCAAAGGACCAGCGCACCATTGGAATCGGCGCCGGACAAATGAGCCGGGTCTACAGTGCGCGTATCGCGCTTATCAAGGCCCAGGATGCAGAGCTCGAGGTCAAGGGTTCCGTCATGGCCTCGGACGCCTTCTTCCCGTTTCGTGATGGCATAGATTCCGCAGCGGCAGCCGGTGTAACTGCAGTTATACAGCCTGGCGGCTCAGTGAAAGATGATGAAGTCATCGCCGCGGCAAATGAACACAACATGGCCATGGTGTTTACGGGGATGCGCCATTTCCTGCATTAGCTTTAGGAAAAATCGCATGAGATACAAAATGCATAAGGAACGATTGGTTATTGGAAATGATCCCTTGGGATTTGGCGTCTTCGAAAAAACAAAACTCTCACCAAACCAGTCTTTTTTTAGAAACGATGAGCGGTGTATCTGGCTTTATCACGCGAATTGTCTAGAGTTGATGGATTTGCTTATTGAAAAATTCCCTGATGGGAAATTCGACATGATTTTTGCAGATCCACCGTATTTTTTATCAAATGGCGGGATCACATGCCATGCTGGCCGCATGGTAAAAGTTGATAAAGGAGATTGGGATAGATCCCGGGGCCCAGAATTCAACCATGAGTTTAACAGTGAATGGCTAAGACGCTGCCAGAAACTATTAAAACCAAATGGCACAATATGGGTGTCAGGAACCCATCACGTGATACATTCTGTTGGGTATGCCATGCAACAAATTGGCTACAAAATACTCAATGACATAACCTGGGAGAAGCCTAACCCCCCGCCCAATTTAGCATGCAGATATTTCACGCATTCGACGGAGACAATAATTTGGTCGGCGAAAACGGATAAAAGCAAACATGTTTTTAACTACAAATTAATGAAGTCAATAAACGGCGGCAAACAGATGAAATCCGTTTGGCGCATTTTGCCGCCAAAAGGCGAAGAAAAAACATTTGGTAAGCATCCGACTCAGAAGCCTATTGAGCTTCTAATCAGATGCATACAGGCATCTACAAATGAAGGGGATTTAATTCTTGATCCTTTTAGTGGGAGCGGAACAACAGGAATAGCCGCGTTACATACGAAAAGACGTTATGTTGGTATAGATATATCTAAGGATTTTCTTCAAGTCTCTAAAAAAAGAATTAATGAGGTGATTGACAATCTCTCTGCAGGCAGCCCGCGCAGATTAAAGGCGGGACATTGATGAGAAGCGGCGGAGTCGGCGGCTCTAATACTCTGACAGGATTAGATTTTGAGCAAGAATCTGATCTGCTTGGCTTGCTTGATTCTCTGCCGGGCTACTCTATTAGAAAAGCCGCGATTGGCAAGGGTATTCTATACAATAATAACGTGGTTGCTAATTGCTATCGTAAGCATGATTTATACCGATATTTAGATAGCAAACAAGTTGACTGGAAGTCGATATTGTCCAAAAAATTATTGCCAGATGACGCTGTTTATGTGATCAGAAATAATACACTGTTTATTATTGAAATAAAGTATCAACAAGTAGCGGGATCGGTGGATGAAAAATTGCAAACCTGTGATTTCAAAAAGAAACAGTACAAAAGACTCTTTTCGCAATTAAATATTGAAGTCGAGTATGTCTATGTGCTGTCCAGATGGTTTAAACAGCCGCAATATAAAGACGTTCTTGACTACATTATTTCTGTTGGTTGTCATTATTATTTTCAGTATTTACCTTTGCAGAAGTTAGGGTTGCCTGTTCCGCAGGCTAGTTAAGGGCGGTAAAAAGATTTATGAAAGTGCTGATAGTCGGCGGTGGCGGGCGGGAACATGCCCTGGCCTGGAAAGCGGCCCAGTCAAACAACATAAACCGGGTCTATGTCGCACCGGGCAATGCAGGAACCGCGCGTGAGAATAAAGTCACCAATGTTCCTGTACCCGCCGAAGATATTCCTGCCCTGGTTGGTTTTGCAAAGGGAGAAAAAATTGATCTGACGATTATCGGCCCGGAGTTGCCGCTGGTCGCAGGTATTGTGGATGCGTTCCAGGAAAACGGACTCCGTTGTTTTGGTCCAGGCAAGGATGCAGCCATTCTGGAAGGTTCAAAATCATTTACCAAGTCATTTCTCAAACGCCACAAAATTCCATCGGCCTCTTATGAAGTCTTTACGGAAGTCCGGCCGGCCATTGATTATATCCATAGCGCAGGTTGCCCGCTGGTAATCAAGGCCGATGGTCTGGCCGCAGGCAAGGGCGTGATCATCGCCCGATCGCAGCAGGAAGCGATTGCTACCGTCAACGATATGCTGGCCGGAAACAAATTCGGTGATGCCGGTCATCGGATCGTGATCGAGGAATTCCTGCAAGGCGAAGAAGCCAGTTTTATTGTGATGAGTGACGGTGAAAATATTTTACCTTTGGCAAGTTCCCAGGACCACAAGGCGCGCGATGATGGTGACAAGGGACCGAATACCGGCGGGATGGGGGCCTATTCACCGGCGCCTGTTATCACAAGGGAAATTCACGACCGCATCATGAATGATGTGATTGTTCCCACCGTGCAGGGTATGGCGGCCGAGGGCAGGAAATACACCGGCTTTCTTTATGCCGGTGTGATGATTGCACAGGATGGCACGCCGAATGTGCTGGAGTTCAATTGCCGTTTCGGCGATCCGGAAACCCAGCCGATCTTGTTGCGACTGAAAAGTGATCTGGTTGAACTATGTGATGCGGCGATCGACGGGAAACTGGAATCAAAACAGGCCATCTGGGATGAGCGGGCAGCACTTGGCGTGGTGCTGGCCTCGCGAGGTTATCCGGAGAGCGCCAGCAAGGGTGATGTGATTTCGGGACTGGACAGTGTATTCCCGGAACACGTCAAGGTGTTTCACGCGGGGACCCGGCAGGAAAACAATGAAGTCGTCACCGCCGCCGGCCGCGTGTTATGTGTAACGGCATTGGGAAAAAATGTCACGGAGGCGCAG